>JAGRGG010000165.1 GCA_020445645.1 Geminicoccaceae bacterium
GGCGTTACCTACAAAACGGCATGGTTCATGGGCCACCGCATCCGCGAGGCCATGCGCGAGGGCGCCTTCGACGTGTTCGGCAGCGACGGCGGGGTCGTCGAGGTGGACGAGACGTTCATCGGCAACGACCGCGCCATCAAGCCCAAGGGCGAGAAGAAGGGGCGCGGCCACGCGCACAAGCACAAGATTCCGGCCTTGGTCGACCGCGCAAGCGGTAAGGCCAAGGTGATGGTCGTGGACGACCTGAAGGCCAGGACGCTGACGCCGATCCTGCAAGAGAACATCGCCAGGGAAGCGCACGTGATGACCGACGAGGCGGTACAGTACAGCCGCCTGAAAGACAGCTTCGCCTCTCACGGCTTCACCAGCCACGGGGCGGGGGAGTACGTGAGCGCGGATGACCCCACGATCCACACCAACACGATCGAGGGCTACTTTAGCGTGTTCAAGCGTGGGATGAAGGGCGTCTACCAGCACTGCGGCAAGAAGCACCTGCACCGCTACGTGGCGGGGTTCAACTTCCGCTACAACGAGCGCAGGGCGACGGATGGCGAGCGCGCGGCGTTCGCGCTGGCGGGGGCGAAGGGTGAAGCGGCTGACGTATCGGCGGGCTGACCAAAAATGCCACGCCTCATAAAAGGACCGATCACTCTTAAAGCAGATGCATGGGCTTTAATGGAAAGAGAAGAATTGATCTGCTATATCGGAATCATTTCTTCTCAATGGGCAACTATAGAAGATAGAATAATGCACATATTTAGTTTAGCAATGCAAACTAACGAAAGTTTATCATCCGTTATATTAGACCAAGTTCATAATCAGACAACGCGATTGGACATGATATGCCTAGCGATAGCCCGTACTGCCTCACAAGAATTGGCAGATAAATTCAAAGCATTACACAAACAAATTAGGAAACGCGCTGGAGAGCGCGTAAAAGTAATTCACTGTTCTTGGTCCGTGCATGATGCATTTCCAGACGAGATTATCAGATGGAAAGGAATGGGCGATCCAGAACTTAATTTTGAAGCCTACAGTAAGAAAGATTTTCTTGAAATAATCATGCGTTTGCTTGATCTTGAGATTGTTTTAAAACGTTACTGGGATGAATTAGCTGATTTCGTTTCAAAGCAGCATGGACATCATGAGCAACAATCTCAATCTCAGAACGCGAAGGAAGAGGAGTGTTCTCATCCCCAAACCAGTCTTCAAGAACCTGACAAATGATGGTTATGCGTTCACTATCGACATCTACGTTTTTAGGCATCATCTACCTCCTTTCATGGGAGTGAATATGGCATGGTAACCAAAGAACACAAGGAATCAAGGAGCTTAGCAAGCAAGCAGCCAACTGGTGTTGAGCGTCGCGATCCCGATCAACACGCCCGCTTCCTTGAAGCCGCCCGCGAGCTTGGCTGCGAGAAAAACTTCGACCGTTTTGACGAAGCCCTGAAGCGTGCGGCGAAGGCGCCGCCTCAGCACCGCAAGCACGCTCCGAAAAGCGCGGGCAAAGACGCGAAGACGGAGCCCCCCGAAGAGGACTAAAGCCCTTTGGGTATGTCACCTATACAATCGCCCAAAAAAGAAGGAAGGCCCCGCGCCGGCGGACGCGAGGCGTATCAGGTCAACCTCAGATACATCATCGCCGCCATGAGCGCGTCCGCGTAGGCGTCGTGCGCCACGATCGGGGGCAGGTCGAGGCGCCGGCGGATGGTCTCGAAGCGCAGGTCGATGTTGCCGCCGTGCGGCACCTGTTTTGCCCGCCAGTCGTAGTAGAGGGCCGAGACCTCGATCCGCTCGTTGGGGAGGCCGATCCCCAGGAGGGGGCGGGCGTAGCGGTCGAGGAGGGCAGCGTCGAATTCGAGGTAGTAGCCGACGAGGGGACGGGTGCCGACGAAGTCGAGGACGCGGCGGACGGCGTCGGCAGGGTCGAGGCCGTCCGCCACGTCGAGGCGGCGCAGGCGGTGGATCCTGGTGCCGACGGCGTCGACCGCACCCCTCGGCCGAACGCGCAGGTCGAGGCGCTCGGACGCGAGAATGCGCCTGCCTTGGATCCTGACGGCGCCGATCGAGAGGATCTCGGCGGTCTTCGGGTCGAGACCGGTGGTCTCGCAGTCGATCGAGACCAACTCGCCCGTCCGGTCGGGCTCGAAGAGCCAAGCGTAGGCGGGGTCCTTCAGGCGGCGCCGGGCGAGGGCGCGCTTCAGGCCCCCCAGCACCTAGAGCTGCTCCAGGCGGAAGTGGTGGCGGACGACCTCCCTGAAGCGGCGGACGGCGAGGAGCGAGTCCTTCAAAAGGTCGCGTTCCAGCTTCGAGAGCCTCGCGGTCTCGACCTCGGGGGTGAGCGGTTCGTGCAGGCGCAGCCGCTCCAGCCCGGCGTCGAGGCGCAGGGACAAGAGGAAGCCGAAGGCGCCGACGAGGTCCTCGGTTGCTTTTGCGTCGAGGGTGTCCTTCTCGGCGAGCCGGCGCAGGCGGGCCTCGGTGCCGGCGGCGTCGATGCCGGCCTCGAGGGCGAGCGCCCTCACACCGTGGACGATCGGGAAGATCCCGGCCTTCTTCACGTCGAGGCCCCGCCGGTCGCGGCCCGGCAGGAGGTGGGCGAGGAAGGAGGCGGGCTGCTCGTGCATGTCGATCGCGGCGGCGAAGCGGCGGACGAACGCGGCGTTGCCGCCCAGCGTCCGGAACAGGTCGGCCCGCACGGCGTCGAGGAGGGCCGCGTCGCCCGCGACGGCGGCGGCATCCTGGAGGATGGCGACCTCCATCAGCGCCTGCTCGGAAGGGTTCGCCGCCCAGTCCCGCAGGGTATCCTGCCAAGCGTCGATCGGCTTCGCCCAGAACGGGTTCGAGACCATGATGTCGCCGGGGCAGGCGGGAAAGCCGGCCTCGATCATCGCGTCCCGAAAGGCGGCGCCGAACGCGGCCACTTCCTCTTTTGGTACGTCGCCGTCCAGGATGAGCCCGTTGTCCTGGTCGGTCTTCAGCGCCTGCTCGCCGCGTCCGCCGGAGCCCATGACGAGGAGGCAGCCCCCCTTTCGGACCCTGTCCGGGGCCAGGAGGTCGAAGAGGCGGGCCATGACCTGGGCGTGCAGGTTGGAGGCGACCTGCCCCAGGTAGCCCGCCTTCATGCCCTGCCCCACGAGGTCGCGGACGAGGCCGGTCGTGGCGTCGGCGGCCTCGGCGACGGCCTTCACGCTGCCGGCCGCCCCGATCCGCCCCCCCAGCGCGTCGCCGTGGCGGGCGAGCGAGCCGATGACGGCGGCGGCGTCCAGGATGCCGGCGATCTCCCCCCGCCGCCGCACGGCGAGGTGGCGGATGCCGTGGCGGGTCATGAGGGCGGCCGCCTCGTAGAGGAACGCCTCGGCGTCGACCCCGAACACGTCCCAGTGGGCGAGGTCGCGGGCGGGCGTCTCGAGGGGCAGGCGGCGCAGCGTCGCGGCGCGGGCGAGGTCGGCGCCGGTGAGGATGCCGAGGCGCCCGCCGTCCTCGACGAGGAGCGCCCGCTGCCCCGCCTCCTCCATGCGAAGCGCGGCCGCGTGCATGTCGGCGTCGGGGGCGACGAACGCCGGGGGGTCGGCCGCGACCTGCGCCACCCGCATCGCGGCGAGGCTGACCCCGCCGCCCGCGCCGCGCCGGCCTTCGAGCCGGGCCAGCTTGTGCTGGAGGTCTTCGAGGTAGAAGGCGGCGAAGGCGGGGTTGTTCGCCGTGAGTTCGAGGAAGTCCTCGACGGGAAGCAGGTGGCAGATCGCCTCTTCGCGCACCCTGAAGTCGTGCCGGCAGGCGGCGTGGAGGAGGATTCCCGTGTCGAACGCCTCGTCCTCGCCGTAGAGGTTCACCACCTCGTCGCCCGCCCGCTCCTCGACCTGCCCCTTGACGACGACGAAGAGGTGGTCCGGCAGATCCCCCGCCCGCAGTGGGGTCTCCCCCTCGCGGAAGAAGCCGATGTCCGCCCCCCGCCGCACCTGCGCCAGCTCCGCCGGCCGCAACCGGTCGAAGGGCGGGGCCGTGAAGTCGAATCCGTCCGCCATGAGGCACCTCCCCTCCCCCGCAGCATGGCGGGGCCGGCGGCGCTTGACCATGCGGCGCGTGGGCGCTCTTGGGTTCGTTTAGGAAGGCTCAAAACCGCTACAGGTCGAGGCGCCGTCTCGCCGCAACTTCATCCTGATAACAGGCGATCCCTCTCCACCTCTCGGCCAAGTTGTACAGCATCCGCCGCGTGCGCGGCCAGCGCAGCCCGACCGTTCTCGCCCAAGCTTCGGCTTGCGAGGCGTGTGCGTGCTCCTGCTTGCCACCCTCGGTACGCGAACGGGACGGAAGCAACCCGCCGCGCCTGCCCAGCGGACGCTCATCGAGGATGGCTTGTTCCAGAGAATTGGATGCCGCCGCTTCGATCACCTCGCGCACGGTCCGATGCGGCCATGCTCCGTCTTCCGGGTCCGCCGGCACGTGGGCCAGGACACCGCCGATGCGACTGTCGGCTTGGTCGCTCAGCTTGGCTTCGGCGGCGAGGCGCTTCGCTGTTGTCACCCAACTTTGTAGCGCCGCCGCGTCGATGCCCTGGCCACCGCTGCCCGGCAAGGTCCGCCAGTTGTCGAAAACCTCGCGGGCGGCCTTTGCCCGAACCTGCCAATCCGGCTCCGGTTTCGTCTCGACCGGCTCGCCTTCGGCTCTGAATGCAGCCTTCAGCAGGTCGACGAAGATGGCAGGATCGCGGCCGAGGATGCGGTAGAGGGCTAGCGGAGGCTCGTTCTTCCCGCGCTCCACCACCAGCGGCAGCCATGCATATTCCCGCCGCGCCAGTTCCGCTTCGTCGACATCCTCGCGTCCGGCGAGGTGCTCGAACACGTCCCGTAGCAACGAAAGATCAGGCCGTGTTCCCTCGGCTTCATGCCGCGCGACGAGCGCCCAATGGGCGTCGATCACGCGCAGCCACGTCGCGGCGGGAAGGACGTGCGGTCGGGGACGGAGTTCCCAAGGGATCGCGGCCGGTCGTCCGGCGGCCAGGAGCCGGTCGACGGCGTGGCGGACGTGCTCTTCAGGGAGGTCGCGCAGCCAGACCCTGCATCGGGACCAGTAGGCTTCGCCCAAGCCCGCCGCCTCGGCCAGTTCCCACGTCGCGGGTGCGAGTGGCCAGAGGCCGATCAGGGCCGCTTTTTCAGAGGCCGCAAGGTCCTCTCCCGCAAGTGCCGCCGTCACCCGATCGCGCCACGCTTCCTTAAAGGCGTCCAGCGCGGCGAGGGAGACGAGGGCAAGGAAGAACAAAGGGTCCTCGAAGCGGCCACGCTCGCCGACGAGCGTCCACGCCCCGGCGGCGTCGCCCATGCTCTCGACGAGCGGTTTCAGGACATAATATGGATGGGTAAGGCCGGCGGCGAGGTCAAGCGCGGCGCCGATTCCCCTCGCGTCGCAGATTTCGTCGACCGCTGCTCGGCGACGCCTGTCCACCGCCTCCATCCAGTCCCCTTCATTATCGGGGATGTCCAGCGACTTGTCCCCGAACAGCCAGCGATGGCGCACGACCGGATCGTTCGGCTGCAGCCTTTCGGCGACGGTCTTGAAAGGAGCCAACGCTTCCGCCTTCAACGACCAGTCGGCGTCGGGTCGAGCCTCGTGCCGGCGAACGAAGGCGACGACGATTCCCCACAGGGCCTCGCGCGCTTCGCCGTCGTGCAAATCCCGCTCCAGCCGGTCCAGTTGCGGCGCAATGCGTTCGTAATACTCCATCATACAAGGCTCGACCTGTTCCAGAAGACCTTTCCAGCGTTCGGCTTTGGCGTCGACAAGCCCGAGCGCACGCTCGACATGGGCGGCGTAGGCTTCCTCCGTCCGCAACGGCGGCCTCGACTCCTCGTCGTCGCGCCAGCGCCAAAGGGGGCGAGGGCCTTGATCGGCGGAGTCGTGCCATCTCGGCAGGACCCTTTCCAGCACGTCCCACGCCACCCCCGGACGGCGCTCGATCAGGGCGTCGAGCACGTCCAGCCGCTCGTCGAGGGTGGCGCGGGTGGCGGGGGACCACGCCCTGAAGAGGGCGCGCAGGCTCTCGATCGGGCGGTTGCCCCATCTGCCGCCGGGGTCGATCTCGGCGAGGCGGGCGAGGAGCAGGGCGGCGTCGGAGAAGTGCGCCGGGTCCCAGGCGAGGATTTCGAGGCCCCAGAGCAGGTCCGCGTGGCGGGCTTCGCTGAAGATCGAATCCGACCCGTCGTCGGCCAGGAGGTCGCACAGGGCGTCGGGATGCTCGTCGAGGACGCGCTCGACAGTGTCCAGGAAGGGTCGCGGCGCCGCCTCCATGAGGACGCGGAGTTGCAACCCCAGGCTCTCGATCAGGCGCGTGTCTTGAGGGGAACCGAGGAGGCTCCGGATCAGATCGTCGGCGAACCGCTGCCCATCGGGCACGGCGGCGAGGCCGGCGAGGCCGCCCCGCACGGCGACGAGCAGGAGGGTTTCGGCGAGGCCCTCGCGCAGCCAGTCTGAATGGCGCGGCACGGCATCATGCAAGGCGTGGGAAACCCGCTCGGGAAGCGTCAGGCCGAGGGCGGGATTGATCTCGGAGAAGACCTCGCGGAAGACGACGGCGAAGCGGTCGATGTCGGTCCTGGCGAGGCGCGGGGCCAGGATTTCCAGCGCGTCGGCCGGGGCCGTGAGGGTCACGACGCCGGCCGCCTCGACCAGCGGCGGGTCGTCGACGGTAAGGAGGCGCCGGACGCCGCTTTCCAGCTTTGCGTAGTCGTCGACGCCCGCCAGCCTCGCCAGCGCCTGCCCGTCGGCCTCGCGGGTCTCGTCCCAGCGGCCGGCGAGCAGGGCCGGCAGGATCGCGGGATCGTCCCGCCAAGCCGGGGGCTCGGGCCGGCTGGCGCGGCGCTTGAAGAGGGTGACGCAGCGGCCGGCCTCGCGGGCGCGCCGCCCGGCCCCGTCCCGGTCGAAGCCCATGCCTTCCAGCGCCCCGGCGAAGTCGTGGCGCGGGGCGCGGCCGACCTCGGTGGCGTCCCTGTCGCTGCCCTCCCGCCCCAGCGGCACGATGACGTGATGGTGGCCCGCGAGGCTTTCTATGAGAGCGAAGGACGCTCGGCGTTGGACCACGACGAGGGGGATGCGGTCGTCCGGGACGAAGGGCAGCGTCGCCGCGTCTAGGACGATCGTTCGGGCGCGGCAATGGTCTCCGGCGGCATCGGGCATCGCCTCGATCGCGGCGAGGGCGAAGCCGCAGGCTTCCTCGGGCGAATGGGCGCGGAGGTGGACGGCGCCGGGCGGCCCCTTCAGGCGCTCGGACAGCGCGTCCCTCGCCCCGTCCCGGCCGGCGAGGACGAGGTCGGTGCTGATGGGCCTGTCGCCGCACCGCGCCCAATCCTCCCAGGCGGCGCGCGGCGGGCGGGCGCCGGCGGGCAGGCGGCCGAGTTCGCACAGGAAGGCCAGGGCGACGGAGGGCGTGGCGTCGAGCCACTGCGCGAGCCGGCTCGCCGTCAGCAGCCCGACATCGCTCCAGCCGTCGCCCCGCCGGGCTTGGCGCCATGTTTCCTCCTGCGCCTCGGTCCAGGAGGCGGCGCTCACGGCGACGTAGGCGAGGCCGGCGCGGCGGGGCAGGGGGATCTGCTTCAAGCGTTTCGCGTAGTCCTCATCGGCTTTCTTCACGCCCTTCGTTCGGACGCCGACCTCCCAGATGGACTCGCCCAAAGGCGCCCAGGGACAGCCGACGGTCGTCACGAGCCTGCCGTCGACGCCGGGTCTCCAGGTCGATGATCCGTCGGGGAAGTCGATTTTCCGGATCGCACCCCAAGGCAGGGAAGCCAGGACGAGGCGCCTTACCAAGCGCGACAGGTAAAAGGCCGCGTCGACTTGCTGGGTCCCGGCCCATTCCACGACGAGCCCTTCGTCGATCATGGCGAACATGGATGCCTCAGAGAAAGTCGGCCGAATGCATTCAGCCTGGAATTGGGCTTTCGACGACGTGACGCCAAGGGTGACCAAGCGCCGTCGCATTCCGTCGGCGGCCCGTCCCGCCCTGTTCCCCCCCGCTAGGCACACCCCGGCCCGGACGCGACGGGACGGGCAAAAACCCGCTTCCGCCGCGCCGCGAACCGGCATAAGGCTGGGGAAAGGGCGGCGGGCGGGTCCGCCGCCGGGAAGGGAAAGCACGCGGGAATGGCGCAGGTCATCGAGACGCGGACGGCCGCCGGCGGGCGGGACGGGACGGGGGTGCACCCGGCGGACGCTTGGCTGCCCTTGCCGAACCTTTTCCTGCTCGGCCTCCAGCACGTGCTGGTGCTCTACGCGGGCGCGGTCGCGGTGCCGCTCATCGTCGGGGGGGCGGCGGGGCTGTCCAAGGGGGACATCGCCTTTCTCATCAACGCCGACCTGTTCGCCTGCGGCGTCGCCACGCTGATCCAGTCGATCGGCTTTCCGGGGTTCGGCATCCGCCTGCCGGTCATGATGGGGGTGACGTTCGCAGCGGTGAGCCCGATGATCGCCATGGCGACCAACCCGGACCTCGGCCTGCTCAGCGTCTTCGGCGCGGTCATCGTGGCGGGCGTGTTCACGATGCTGATCGCCCCCTTCGTCGGCCGGCTCCTGCCGCTCTTTCCGCCGGTCGTCACGGGCACGATCATCGCCATCATCGGCATCACCCTCATGGGGGTCGGGATCGGCTGGGCCGGGGGCGGTGCGACCAACCCCGAGTTCGGCCACCCCCGCTTCATCGGCATGGCGCTCTTCGTCCTCCTCGTCATCCTGGCGATCATCCGCTTCGGCAGCGGTTTTCTGCGCAACATCTCGGTGCTGACCGGCCTCGTCGTCGGCACGGCCGTCGCGGCCCTCCTGGGCGGGGTCGACGTGGGCGGGATCGAGACCCGCCCCTGGCTCGCCGTCGTCATGCCGTTCCACTTCGGGGTGCCCCGCTTCGACGTCGTCGCCGGCCTGACGATGTGCATCGTCATGCTCGTCGTCATGATCGAGAGCACGGGCATGTTCTTAGCACTCGGCGAGATCTGCGAGCGGCCGGTCGACCAAAAGGCGCTGACAAGGGGCCTACGCACCGACGGCCTCGGCACCCTCATCGGCGGGGTCTTCAATACCTTCCCCTACACCTCGTTCTCGCAGAACGTCGGTCTCGTCCAGGTGACGGGGGTCCGCACCCGCTGGGTGACGGCGATGGGCGGGCTCATCCTGATCGCCCTCGGGCTCGTGCCGAAGCTCGCCTTCGTCGTCGCCTCGGTGCCGCAGTACGTCCTGGGCGGCGCGGGGCTCGTCATGT
>JAGRGG010000021.1 GCA_020445645.1 Geminicoccaceae bacterium
CCGCGCCGGCGGGCGCGAAGCGTGATCTTAACCTCTGGCGCCTCCCCGCCGTCTCGCCTATCTAGCCAACCCCGTACCTTCACCTTGAACCGAGACCCGTCATGTCGCTTGCCCTTGATCGTAACGCGCCCGCCGCCCCCGCCGGGGGGGTGCGGCTGACCCTGCCCGACGGCTCGGTGCGCGCCTTCGACGGCCCGGCGACGGGAAGGAACCTCGCCTCGTCGATCTCCAAGGGTCTCGCCAAACAGGCGGTCGCCGTCGAGGTGGACGGGGCGCTCGCCGACCTGGACCGGCCGATCGCGCGCGACGCGAAGGTGCGGCTCGTCAAGGCGGGCGACCCGGAGGCGCTGCCGCTCCTCCGCCACGACTGCGCGCACGTCATGGCCGAGGCCGTGCAGGACCTGTTTCCCGGCACGCAGGTGACGATCGGCCCCGCGATCGAGAACGGCTTCTACTACGACTTCGCGCGTGACGAGCCGTTCTCGACCGACGACCTCGCCCGGATCGAGGCGCGCATGGCCGAGATCGTGAAGGCCGACAAGCCGTTCCGGCGGGAGGAGGTGTCGCGGGAAGAGGCGAGGCGGCGCTTCGCCGACACGGGCGAGGGCTACAAGCTCGAATTGCTCGACGCCATCCCCGAGGGCGAGCCCGTCACGCTCTACCACCAAGGCGACTGGTTCGACCTCTGCCGCGGCCCCCACGGCCCGTCGACGGGCCGGATCGGCGCCTTCAAGCTCACGAAGGTGGCCGGCGCCTACTGGCGGGGCGACGCGAAGAACGCGCAGTTGCAGCGCATCTACGGCACGGCGTTCGCGTCCGAGAAGGACCTGAAGGCGTACCTCGCCCGGATCGAGGAGGCCGAGCGCCGCGACCACCGGCGGATCGGCCGCGAGATGGACCTGTTCCACGTCCAGGAGGAGGCACCCGGCTGCGTGTTCTGGCACGCCAAGGGCTGGACGCTGTGGCGGGCAGTCGAGGACTACGTCCGCCGCCGCCTGGACCGCGCCGGCTACGCCGAGGTCAAGACGCCGCAGCTCGTCGACAAGGTGCTCTGGGAGAAGTCCGGCCACGCCGCCCTCTTCGGCTCGGACATGTTCTTCCTGGAGGCCGACGAGAAGCGCACCTACGCGCTCAAGCCGATGAACTGCCCCTGCCACGTGCAGGTCTTCAACCAGCACCAGCACAGCTACCGGGAGCTGCCGCTCCGGATGGCGGAGTTCGGCTCCTGCCACCGCAACGAGCCGTCGGGCGCCCTTCACGGCATCATGCGGGTGCGGGCCTTCACCCAGGACGACGCGCACATCTTCTGCACGGAAGACCAGATCACGGGCGAGACGCAGGCGTTCTGCGACCTTCTCTTAAGCGTCTACCGCGACTTCGGCTTCACGGACGTGCGGATCAAGTTCTCCGACCGCCCGGCCGTCCGCGCCGGCGACGACGCCGTCTGGGATCAGGCCGAAGGGGCGCTCTGGGACGCGATCAGGGCGACCGGGCTCGACGTGATCCTCAACCCCGGCGAGGGCGCCTTCTACGGGCCGAAGCTCGAATTCGTGCTCCGCGACGCCATCGGCCGCGACTGGCAGTGCGGCACGCTCCAGGTGGACATCGTCCTTCCGGAACGCCTGGGCGCTTCCTACATAGGGCAGGACGGCGCCAAGCACCGCCCCGTCATGCTTCACCGCGCCATCCTGGGCTCGCTCGAACGCTTTATCGGCGTCCTCATCGAGCACTACGCGGGCCGTCTCCCCTTGTGGCTCGCCCCCGTCCAGGCCGTCGTCGCCACGGTGACGAACGAGGCCGACGCCTACGCGCTGGAGGTCGTCCAAAGGCTGCAGGCGGCGGGCGTTCGGGCGGTGGCCGACACCCGGGCCGACAAGATCGGGTACAAGGTGCGCGAGCACGCGCTCGCCAAGGTGCCTCTCCTGTTCGCGGTCGGCGCCCGCGAGGCCGAGGCGAAAAGCGTCAGCCTGCGCCGGCTCGGTTCCCAGGCGCAGGAGTCGCTTTCGCTTGACGACGCGCTGGCGCTGTGTCAGCGAGACACCATGCCCCCCGACGCCTGAGCTTTTTCGGGCGGCCCGAGCCTTTTTTCGGGCGGGGAGCAGGCCGGGCCTGGGCGAGGTCGTGCCGTGTGCGGGGCGCGGCCTTCTTGGCGTTTCGGCGGATGCCCTGTTTCAACAATCGGAGGTTGATCGACCCATATGGCAGCAACGCAGCGCGAGGAAGAGCTTCGGATCAACGGGGACATCGACGTCCGCGAGGTCCGTCTGGTCGACCAGGACGGGCAGATGATCGGCGTCGTCAGCCTCAGGGACGCCCGGATGCGGGCCGACGAGGCCGGGCTCGACCTCGTCGAGGTGGCGCCGCAGGCGTCCCCCCCCGTCTGCAAGATCCTCGACTACGGCAAGTTCAAGTACGAGGCGCAGAAGAAGGCCAACGCGGCGCGCAAGAAGCAGAAGGTCATCGAGGTCAAGGAGATCAAGATGCGCCCCGCGATCGATGACAACGACTACGGCGTCAAGATGAAGAAGGTCCGGGCCTTCCTCGACGAGGGCGACAAGGTCAAGGTCACGATGCGCTTTCGCGGCCGCGAGATGGCGCACCAGGACATCGCCATGAACCTGCTCAACCGGGTGCGCGAGGAAACCAACGACCTCGCCAAGGTCGAGCAGATGCCCAGGCTCGAAGGCCGGCAGATGGTCATGGTGATGGCGCCCCTGAAGTAGGCGCCCGACCCGGGATGGCGACGGCCGTTCCCCCCGACCTCGGCCGTCCGCCCGCCGAAGTCGACCGCCTGCTCCGGGGCCTCAACGCCTCCGCCGTCGAAGGCGAGTCGTGGCTCGCGCTGTTCGGCGATGCGTTGTCGCCGCAGAGCCGCGATTGGCTGATCGAACGCAGGCGCACGCTCGCCGAAGCCGCCCCGCTCCCGCCCGTCGCCGAGCGTCTGCGCCTCGTGCGCGCCGAGCTGGCGCGGCAGGGGGTGGACGGGTTCGTCCTTCCCCGCACCGACCAGTACGGCAGCGAATACCTGCCCCCCGGCGAGGAGCGCCTCGCGTGGCTCACCGGCTTCACCGGCTCGGCGGGGCAGGCGATCATCCTGTCCGAGCGCGCCGCCATCTTCGTCGACGGCCGCTACACCGTCCAGGCCGGCCAGGAGGTGGACGAGGACCTGTTCGAGACCGTCCACCTCGTCGACCATCCGCCGGCCCGCTGGCTGGAGGAGGCCCTGGCGGAGGGGCAGGCCGTCGGCTACGACCCCGCGCTCCACACCAAGGCCGGGATCGAGCGGCTGAAGAAGGCGGCGGCGCGTCGGGGCGCCGTCCTCAAGCCCCTCGCCGACGATCCGATCGACGCCGTCTGGGCGGGCCGTCCGCCGGCGCCGATCGCCCCGATCGCCCTCCTGGACGAGGCCCGTGCCGGCGAGTCGAGCGCCGCGAAGCGGGCGCGGATCGCGGCCGAGGTCGTGAAGGAGGGCGCCGACCGTCTCCTCGTCACCGCCGCCGACGGCATCGCCTGGCTCCTGAACGTCCGGGGCGCCGACATCCCCTTCAACCCGCTGACCTTGAGCCACCTCCTGCTCGACGCCGACGGCCGCGCCCGCTGGTTCGTCGACCCGGCGAAGCTGCCGCCCTCCCTCGTCCTCGACGACGCGGTCGAGCCGCTCCCCCCGTCCGCCCTCGCGCCGACGCTGGACGGGCTCGGCGGCGCCCGCGTCCTGGTCGACCCGGCCCGCGTCCACGCCGTCTTCGCCGAACGCCTCGAAGCGGCGGGCGCCACCCTGGTCGCCGCCGACGATCCGATCGTCCCGGCGAAGGCCATCAAGAACCCGGTCGAGGTCCAGGGCGCCAGGGACGCGCAGGCCCGCGACGGGGTCGCCCTCTGCCGCTTCCTCGCGTGGCTCGACGCCAACGCGCCGAGCGACGGCCTGGACGAGATCGAAGCGGCGGCACGGCTCGAAACCTTCCGCGCCGGGCACCCGCTCTTCCGGGGTCCGAGCTTTCCCACCATCTCGGCGCACGGTCCGAACGCCGCCCTGCCGCACTACCGAACGAACCCGGCCAGCAACCGGGCGCTGACCGATGGAGTCTACCTCGTCGATTCCGGCGCCCAGTACCCGGACGGCACGACCGACGTCACCCGCACCGTCGCCATCGGCACGAGCGAACCCGACGCGACGCGCTGCTTCACCCTCGTCCTCAAGGGCCACGTCGCCCTTGCTCGGCAACGCTTCCCGACGGGCACGACGGGGGGGCAGCTCGACGCGCTCGCCCGCATGGCCCTCTGGGGGGCGGGCCTCGACTTCGACCACGGCACGGGCCACGGCATCGGCAGCTACCTCTGCGTCCACGAGGGGCCGCAGCGGATCGCCAAGTCCGGCGGCGGCGTGGCGTTGAAGCCCGGCATGATCGTCTCGAACGAACCCGGCTACTACCGGGCGGGCGCCTTTGGCATCCGCATCGAGAACCTCCTCCTCGTCACCGAGGATTCCCACGACGGCGACGAGCGGCCGATGCTCGGCTTCGAGACCCTGACGCTCGCCCCGATCGACCGCCGGCTGATCGACGCGGCCCTCCTGGACCCCGGCGAGCAGGGCTGGCTCGACGCCTATCACGCGAGGGTGCTGCGAGAGCTTGGCCCATGCCTCGAAGGCGCCGACGCCGCGTGGCTCGCCGCCGCCTGCCGACCGCTCGCCGCCTGAGAAAGTGAACAAGAAACGTCAGGCAAGATCCTGACAGCCAAGATCGAAGGCGGCCAGCCCCTCCTCCAGGTAGTCGGCGAGGAGCGGCAGGTCGAGCAGGTAGTCGGCCGTCCGGGCGCCGTGCTCCTCGCGGGCGGTGCGCACGGCCTCGTCCCATTCCTCCCTCGCGTAGCTGCCGCGCCCGACCCAGGCCAGCGCCACGAGTTCGGCCCGCTCGTCGACGTTCATGCCCGCGATGAACGAGCGGATCTCCTGCTCGGCCGTGTCCTCGCGCGGCTGGTCGGGGTCGTCCTCCAGCATGTCGTAGGGGGCGTGGCCGGCGCCGGGCAGGTCGTCCTCGACCTCGTTGGCGGTGAGCGGCATGTCCGCGTCGAAGGAGCGGGCGCGGAGCACGATCCGGCAGACGCTGGCGAGGCTGATGGCTTGCATGGCGGTTCCCTTGTCGATCCGTCCCCTCAACATGGCGCCGGGCCGGGCGGTTGCGACAGGTCGGCAACATTCGCTCGGGCGTTAGGCAAAGCTTAAGGAACTTCGCCTAGAACACGGGTGGCGTCCCTCGCGTCGGGCGCTAGGATGCGATTGGCAATCTCAATCTGCGTGCAATCCGGACGACGATGACCAACCCCCAGCGCTTCATCAACCGCGTTCTCCTGTTCCTGCTGCTGGTGGGCGGCGTCGTCGCCCTCGTCTCCGACGTCGTCTGGCGCGCCTTCATGCACAACCCGGCCCTGAACGGCCTGATCATCGGCGTGCTCCTGCTCGGCATCGTCTACGCGATGCGCCGCATCTTCGTCCTGAAGTCGGAAGTGCGCTGGATCGAGGCGTTTCGCACCTCCGGCCCCGGCTTCTCCTTGCAGGACGCGCCCCTCCTCCTCTCGCCGGTGGCGGCGGCGCTCGGCGAGCGCGAGCGGCGCGGCCGCACCGTCCTGTCCGCCGTCTCGATGCGCTACCTTCTGGACAGCCTCAGCGCCCGCCTGGAGGAGAGCCGCGACATCACCCGCTATCAGGCGGGCCTGCTCATCTTCCTCGGCCTGCTCGGCACGTTCTGGGGCCTGATCGAAACGATCAACGCCGTGGCGCTCGTCCTCGACAACCTCACCCTCGCCGGCGACGACCTCGCCACCATGTTCGACAGCTTGAAGGCCGGCCTCGCGGCGCCGATCAACGGCATGGGCACGGCGTTCAGCTCGTCCCTCTTCGGCCTTTCGGGCTCGCTCGTCCTGGGCTTCATCGACCTCCAGGCGAGCCAGGCGCAGAACGCCTTCTACAACGACACCGAGGAATGGCTCTCGACCCTGACCCGGCACTCGGGCCTCGAAGGCGGCATCGTCGCCGAGGGCCTGAGCGGCGGGGCACCGTCCGCCTACACGAACGCGATGCTCCAGCAGATGGCCGAGAACCTCGACAGCCTCCGGCAGAGCCTCCACCGGAGCGAGGAGGGCCGGATGCAGCTGAACGGCGTCCTCGTCACCCTCAACGACCGGCTCGGCACGCTCGCCGAGCGCATGGCGCACGAGCAGGACCTGTTGCGGCGCTTCGCCGACGGGCGCGGCGGCCGGGAGGGCGAGGGCGACCTGATGCGCGAGCACGTCCGCGGCCTGGATGCGAAGCTCGGCCGCCTGCTCGACGAGGTGGCGCGCGGGCGCCAGGAGACGCTGCGCGAACTCAAGGGCGAGATCCGGCAGGTCTCCAGGACCATCGCCATCGTCGCCGGCGAGCCGCAGTCGATCGGTCGATGAGCGTGCCCTCGCCCTGCGGCCGGCCGGCCGTTCCTTCGAGGGGGGCCTGAGCGATGGCGCGCGGCCGTACCTACCGCAGCCCGCCCGACGCTTGGCCGGGCTTCGTCGACGCCCTGTCGACGCTCCTCATGGTCATCATCTTCCTGCTCGTCGTCTTCGTGCTGGCGCAGTTTTTCCTCGCCCGGATGCTGGAGGGCAAGAGCGCCGTCGTCAGCCGGCTGGAGGGCAGCGTCGCCGACCTCGGCCGCGAGCTCGAGACCGAACGCGGCGCCGCCGCCGCCTTGCGGCTCGACCTCGCCCGCCTCAAGCGCGGCCTGCAAGCGGCGGCGCTGGACCGCGACGCGGCGCTGCGCGCCCAGACGCAGGCCGAGGGCGACCGCGCCGCCGCCGAGGCCGACCTTGCCCGCTTCAGCGACGAGCAGACCCTGTTGCGGCAGACCCTGGAGAGCGTCCGCCGCCAGTTGGATGCCAGCAAGGCCGAGGCCGGCGACCTGCGGCGGGAGGCGGACGCCCTGCAAGCGGCGCTCGACGAGGCCAAGCGGACGTTCGCGGCCGATCGTGAAACCTTCGAGGTCAAGCTGGGCCAACTCGTCCAGCTTGAGCGCGACGTCGCCGCGCTCAAGCGCGTGCGCGAGGCGCTCGAGGCCCGGATCGCCGAGCAGGCGGCGCGGCTCCAGGCGGACGACGCCGAGCGCGCCACCCTTCGGGCGTCGCTCGACGCGGCGCGAGAGCGCGGGGACGCCCTGTCGCAACGCGCGGCCTCGATCGAGACCGCGCGCCAGGGCGCCGAGACCAGGGCCGAGGACCGCGAGCGGGTGATCAATGCCCTCCTCGCCCAGCTCGCCGGCCTCAACGCCAAGGTCGACTCGCGCGACGCGGCGCTCGCGGCCAGGGACGCCAGGATCGCCGACCTCGACGGACGGCTCGAAGCCGCCCTCGCCGACACGGTCAACGAGTTGAGCCAAGCCCGCTCCGATTTCTTCGGCAAGCTCCGCCGTGTGCTCGGCGAGCGGGAGGACGTGCGGATCGTCGGCGACCGCTTCGTCTTCCAGTCGGAAGTTCTCTTCAACACGGGAGAGGCCGCGATCGAGCCCGGCGGTCGGGCGCAACTGGCGACCCTGGCGCGGACCTTCAAGGAGATCGTGGCCGATATCCCGGCGGGCCTGCCCTGGGTCCTCCAGGTCGACGGCCACACCGACCGGGTGCCGATCCGCACGGCCCGCTTCCCCTCCAACTGGGAGCTGTCCACGGCCCGCGCCATCTCGGTCGCCCAGTTCTTCGTCGAGCAGGGCCTCCCCCCGGAGCGCGTCGCCGCCCGCGGCTTCGCCGAGTTCCAGCCCCTCGATCCCGCCGACACCCCGGCCGCCTACCGCCGCAACCGGCGGATCGAGATCAAGCTGACGACGCGGTAGGACACGCTTCGCGTCCGCCAGCGGACGCGAAGCGTAACCTTCAGCCACTATGAACGGCATCCTGATCCGCCCCGCCAAGCCCCACGAGGCCGGTTCGCTGTCGGACCTCTGCGTTCGCTCGAAGGCGGCGTGGGGCTACGACGAGGCGTTCAGGGCCCTGTGTCGCGCCGCGCTCCGGGCGGATCCTGGGGCGATCGAGGCGGGCCGCGTCCGGGTGGCGGCGGGGGCAGGCCTGTCGGGGTCGTCGAACTGCGCTGCGACCGGGCGGGGAGCCCGGCGCGCTCGAGCTTGCGAAGCTGTTCGTCGACCCGTCGTGCCTGCGGACGGGCATCGGCCGGAGGCTCTTGCGCCACGCCATCGCGCGGGCACGGGGCGAAGGCGCTCGGCGGCTGACGGTCCTCTCGGACCCCAACGCCGCCTTCTACGAGTCTCAGGGTGCCCGGCTGATCGCCTGGGCGCCGTCCGACGCGATACCGGGACGCTCGCTGTCGCTCTACGGGCTGGAGCCAGGCCGCCGGCCCGCCCGGCTCAGACCTTCACGCTGCTGCCCCGGCCGATGAGGGGTTCGGCGGCGGGGTCGAGCGGCCAGCGGGGGCGGGCCTTCGCGTCCAGGGGATCGGCGTCGCCCCGGGCGAGGCGCTCCACCCCGGCCCAGGCGACCATGACGGCGTTGTCGGTGCAAAGGCGGGCGGGGGGGACGACGAGGCGCAGGCCCGCATCTTCGGCAACCCCGAGAAGGGCGGCCCTTACGGCGCCGTTCGCCGCGACCCCGCCGGCGGCGACGAGGCAGGCGCCGCCCCACTCGGCGCGAAAGCGGCGGGCGGCGCGCCGCGTCCGGTCGGCGAGGCAGTCGGCGACGGCCGCCTGGAAGGCGGCGGCGAGGTCGGCTTGCGTCCCCACCTCGCCAGCATCGGGGCCGAGCGTCAGGATCCGCTGGCGCAGCGCCGTCTTCAGGCCCGAGAACGAGAAGTTGCAGTGCGGCTGGCCCCGAAGGGGGCGGGGCAGGGGGAAGCGCACGGGATCGCCCGCCGCCGCCGCCCGCTCCAGGGCGGGGCCGCCCGGAAAGCCCAGGCCCAGCATCTTGGCCGCCTTGTCGAACGCCTCGCCGGCCGCGTCGTCGATCGTGCTGCCGAGCCGCCGGTAGCGGCCGATCCCTTCGACGGCGAGGAGCTGGCAGTGCCCGCCCGAAACGAGGAGGAGGAGGTAGGGAAAGGCGACCCCATCGGTAAGCCGCGCCGTGAGGGCGTGCGCCTCCAGGTGGTTGACGGCGAGGAGCGGCTTGCCCGCCGCCCAGGCGACCGCCTTCGCCGTCGTCAGCCCGGCCACGACCCCGCCGATCAGCCCCGGCCCCGCCGTGGCGGCGACGGCGTCGAGGTCGGCGAAGGCGAGCCCCGCTTCCCGTATGACGCCGCCGATCAGCCGGTCCAGCCGCTCGACGTGGGCGCGGGCCGCGATCTCGGGCACGACGCCGCCGAAGGGACGGTGCGCCGCCTCCTGGCCGAACACGGCCTCGGCCAGGATCCGGCCGTCGGAACCGACGACCGCGGCCGCCGTTTCGTCGCAGCTCGTCTCGATGCCCAACACCCGTCGGGCCGGCCCTGGAATTGCCGCGTGCAAGCCCTTGCCCTTGTCTGCTAAAGAGGAATGAAACGCCCCGAAGAACAGACGGTTACAGCTTCAGCATCGCATGAGCAACCTTCGCATCGGCACGCGCGCCTCGCCCCTCGCCCTCGCCCAGACGGCCCTCGTCGGGGAGGCCCTCGCCCGCGTTCGGCCGGACCTCGCCGAGCCCGGGGCGGTCGAGGTCGTCGCCATCCGCACGACGGGCGACCACATCCTCGACCGGCCGCTCGCCCAGGCGGGGGGCAAGGGGCTGTTCACGAAGGAGATCGAGGACGCGCTTTTGGACGGACGCATCGACCTCGCCGTCCACTCGATGAAGGACATGCCGACCGTCCTGCCGGACGGGCTCTGCATCGCCGCCATGCTGCCGAGGGCTGACGTGCGCGACGTGCTGATCGCAGGCGACGCCCTCTCGATCCAGGACCTCCCAAACGGCGCCCGGCTCGGCTCCGCCTCCCTGCGCCGCGTCGCCCAGGTGCTGGCGGTGCGTCCCGACATCCGGCCCGCGACGCTGCGGGGGTCCGTGCAGACGCGGCTAAAGAAGATCGAGGCGGGGGCGGTCGACGCCACCCTGCTCGCGCGCGCCGGGCTCGACCGCCTGGGCATCGAGGCAGGTGCGCCGCTTTCGGTCGCGGAGATGCTCCCCGCCGTCGCCCAAGGCGCCGTCGGCGTCGAGTGCCGGGCGGGAGACGAGCGGATGCTGTCGCTCCTGGAGCGGATCGACGACCTCGCCACCTCGCTCGCCGTCGACGCCGAGCGCGCCTTTCTCGAAGCCCTCGACGGCTCGTGCCGGACCCCGATCGCCGGCTACTGCCGGGTCGAGGGGGAAGCGTACCGCTTCGAGGGCCTCGTCCTGCGCCCGGACGGCAGCGAGAGCCACCGGGACGGGGCCGTCGCCGGCCCCGGCGACATCAAGGCGGCGGCGCGGGCGGCGGGGGACCGCATCCGCGCCCGCCTCGACGACCGCTTCTTCATCCAGCCTTAAGGACATCAGGCGTTGCGCGTTCTCGTCACAAGGCCCGAGCCCGGCGCCGTCGCCACGGCCCGCACCCTGCGCGAAAGGGGCTACAAGGTCATCGTCGACCCGGCCATGCGCGTCCACAGGCTCGACCCGACGCTGCCCGACCCCGCCACGATCGACCGGGTCCTGCTCACGAGCGCCCAGGCCGCCTTCGCGCTCGCCCCCTACCGCCATCTGCCGGTCCACGCCGTGGGCGAGGCGACGGCCAGGGCGGCGCGGCGCCAGGGCGCCCTCGACGTCTACGCCGCCGGCGGCGAGTGGGAGAGCTTGGCCCAGCAGGTCGGGAAGGCGATGCCGCAGGGCGGTGCCGTCCTCCACCTCGCGGGGCGGGACACGGCGGGCGACCTCGACGGCGTGCTCACCGAAGCCGGCTGCCGCTACGAGCGCGCCGTCGTCTACGAGGCGCTGCCGAGCACCGCCCTTGCCGCCCGCACCCGGGCGGCCCTCCTCCGCGACGGGCTCGACGCCGTCCTCCTGTTCTCGCCGCGCTCGGCCCGGATCTGGCGCGACCTCGTCGCCGAAGCCGACCTCACCGATCGCCTCGACGGCCTCGTCGGCGCCTGCCTGAGCCCGAGCGTCGCCGCCGCCGTCGAGGACCTGCCCTGGCGGGATCTGCGCACCGCCGAGCGCCGCGACCAGGCGGCGCTGCTCGATTGCCTTGATGATGCAGAACGTTGATGATAGCCCTCCAAAGCCGTCGGAGGGTGCCCCCGGCTTGCGGGGGCCGGGCGGAGGCATGATCCGCGCGGTGTAGCTTGGCCGAGCCTGCGCCAAGGTTTCATGGAGGAGAGCAGTCTCGATGTCGCAGGGCCCAAAGCACACGAAGCCGGGCGGGAGCGCCGAGCAGCCGAGCCCGCAGAAGGCCGGGACGGCCGCTACCCCGCCCGATTCCCCTTCTACGCCGCCTGCCGTGCCCCCTTCCGTGCCCAAGCCCGAGACGAGCGGTCCCGCCGCCGCTTCCAGCGCGCCCGGCTCCGGCACCGGCCCCGCCGCCGGCGCGACGCCGTCCGCGGCGACGGGCGGCACCGCCCCTTCGTCGGGATCGCCGACCCCCGCCGCCGGCGGCGGCAAGCCGGCCGACAGGACCCCTTCCACCGCCAAGACCTACGACGCCCCCAAGGATGGCAGGCCCCCCGCCGCCAGGACCCCGCCCCC
>JAGRGG010000022.1 GCA_020445645.1 Geminicoccaceae bacterium
AACAGGAAGGGGCGCCGGTCGAGGACGACAGTCGATTTTCAATCGACCCTTGAGGAACCCCTCGCCTTGTAGGCGAGGGTGGTTCAGTTGTCCACCCTTCGAACGCATCCGATAGAAAAGCCGCAGGCAGGCTACCCGCGGCGTCAGCTTGGACGCGGCGAAGGGAAGAGCTTGGATCCAGGATGGCCGGATGCCGTCGGCCCATGTCCTGGTGCGGGACGCTCTTCATGGATCGTTAACGGCAAAATGTAGAAGTAGAGGAACCTGCTGCCCGCGACGGCGGGGAGGAGGCGTGCGCGACGATCGGGATGTGGGGACGATCAGGGGGTAAACTCGGCCTTGGTCTCCGGTAGGACGTGGTACTTTTGGATGAAGGCCTCAGGGTCGATCGGCTCGCCGAAGAAGAAGCCCTGCAACTCGTCGCAGCCGAGTCCGCCGAGCCATTCGGCCGTGACCCGGTTCGTCACCCCCTTGGCGACCACGCGCAGACCGAGCCCGTGCGCCATTTTGACGATCGAGCGGACGACGATCGCCGCGTTCTTGTCCTGGCCCATGCCGGCGACGAAGCTGCGGTCGATCTTCAGCTCCTGAATCGGCAGGCGCTGGAGGAGGGGCAGGGAGGAATGGCCGGTCCCGAAGTCGTCGAGGGACAGGCTGACGTTCTGCTCGGCCAGTTCTTGCAGGAGTTTCAAGGTCCTGCCGGGGTCCATCATGATCGCGGATTCGGGGAACTCCAGCGTCAGCCGGTCGGCCCGCCCGCTCCAGTTGCGCAGGAAGAGCCGGATGATCTTCGGGAAGGTTTCGTCGTAGAGCCACTTCGACGACACGTTGATCGACAAAGGCAGGTCGAACCCTCGCAGCCGCCAGTCGCGCTGTCCCTCCAGGGTCTGGTTGAGGACGGAGAGGGTGAGGGGTTGAATGAGGCCGGTCTGTTCGGCGACGGGCAGAAACTCGGCCGGCTCGACCCGTCCGCCTTCTGGACGCTGCCAGCGTACGAGCACCTCGCCGCCGCTGACCTGCCACGTGCCGCCATGCACTTTAGGTTGCACGACGATCGCCATCCGGTTGTCCTCGATCGCCTCCTTCAACTGCCGCTGGAGGAGGAGGCGCTGCGAGCCGGCGTCGCTCTGCCCGCTGTCGAAGACGCAGAAGCCCAAGCCCTCGCGCTTGGCCTTGTACATGGCGAAGTCGGCGCTCTGCAGGAGCGTATCAGGGTCGTTGCCGTGCTTGGGGCAGCCGGCGACACCGATGCTGACGCCGAGTTCGAGGCGCATCGCCTCGACCGTAAAGGGTTTGTGGATCGCCTCGACGAGACGCTCGGCGATCGAGGCGGCCATCGGCAGGGTCGTGTCGGTAAGGAGCACGGCGAACTCGTCGCCGCCGAGCCGGGCGAGGAGGTCGGCCTGCCGCAGGGGTTCGCGGAGCCTCGGGGCTACGGCCTGCAAGAGGAGGTCGCCGACGTGGTGGCCGAAGGTGTCGTTGACCTGCTTGAACTTGTCGAGGTCGAGCATCAGGATGACGAAGGGCTCGCCCCGCTCGACCGCGCGCCTGCGGGCGGTGTCGAGCCGGTCCTGCAACTGCTTGCGGTTGGGCAGGCCCGTGAGCGTGTCGTGGAGGGCGAGTCGTTCGAGTTCGGCAGTGCGCCCCTGCCTTGCCGCGATGTCGGTAATCCGCACGAGACCCTGCCATCCCCCGTCCCGTTCGCCCCTGCCGAACGCGATCTCGGCCGGGCGGAGCTTGGTCGATTCCTCCTGGAACTCGGCCTCGATAACCTGCCCGGCGAGCGCCGCGAGGGAGGCGTCCGGCTCGCGCAGGAGGGGCAGGTAGTGCGCGAGCGGCCGTCCGACCGGGTCGGTCCGCAGCATGACCCGGGCGACGCCGTTGGCGGCGTCGATCGTGCCGTCGGTGCGGACGTAGAGGAGCGCGTCCCCGCCTTCCTCGATCAGCCTGCGGGCGCACGCTTCATGCACGGCCCCGTCCTGGGGTTTGCGACGGGGTCGGACCTTCTTGAGCGCCATGATGCGGCGCAGGAAAGGCAGGGCGACGAGGATAAGGGCCAGTTCGACGCGACCGGTGACGGCCGAAAGGACGACGAGGAGGAGCGACCGCGTTGCGAAGCGGGGGATGCCACGTATGGTCCCGAGTGGGGCGGCGAGACGTAGCGGCGCCACGATGCCAAGGAAGCGGAAGACCGCCGCGAGCGTCGGGTTCTTGATGTCGAGATCGAGGAGGGGCAGGCCCAGGAGACGGGACAACGGGACGGGCACGAGGCCAAGGGCAAGACCCGCCGCAAGGGCGACGATCAAAAGCCAAGCCAGCAGGGATAGACGCCGGTTCACGAGCCGCCTCTTCGCTTTGGATGGGGCGCGAAACGGGCTTTTGCCCGTCGCTCGTGGGTGAACCTACGCCGCCTTTGCTAAGACTCCTTTAACGTCGCTCCAGCCTTTTCCGTCGCGGCGGGCGCGCGTTCGGCCCATCAGGGCCGGCAGGCTCCTACGGGCGGGGTGAAGAGGGGGTGGCAAACCTGGTCGCCGAGCCGGAGGCCGAGCCGCTCCGCCGTTCCCCCCTGAAGCTCCAGGACGGCGCGCACGGGCAGGTCGGGGCCGAGCGGCGTCTCGTCGTGCGGCCGTGCGTTCTCGACGAGGCCGACGACCCCGCCGGTACCGTCGATGAACAGCATGTCGAGCGGGATCAGCGTGTTGCGCATCCACATCGACGCCCGCTCAAGGTGGCCGAAGTCGAACAGCATCCCGTGATCGGGGTCGAGCCTCTCGCGGAACATGAGCCCCCGCGACCGTTCCCCGGGCTCGTCGGCGATCTCGACGGCGAAGGCGTGCGGCCCGTCGCCGGCCACGATCCGCAAGGGCTCGGTGGCCTCCTCGGCCCCGGCCGTCGTGGCGACCAGGAGGAAGGCCAGCGCCGCCGCCTTGCCGGCGACGGCCAAGCTGGTAAGGGAAAGGCACAAGCACCCCGCCTCGGCCGTCCGCTCGGCCTTTGGGAGGAACGTCCCTTGGATCTCGATCGTCATATCCGACGCATCCCCGATTTCCCGAAGCCGGGCATCCTGTTCTACGATATCTCGACCCTCCTGAACGACGGCGGCGTGTGGCGCGCCACCGTGCGGCAGATGGCCGAGCGCGTCCGAGCCTACCGCCCGGACGGCCTCGCCGCCATCGAGTCGCGCGGCTTTCTGCTCGCCGCCCCCATCGCCTACGAACTCGGCCTCGGCTTCGCCATGATCCGCAAGGCCGGCAAGCTGCCGGGTCCCGTCATCCGCCACGCCTATGACCTTGAATACGGTTCCGACGTGCTGGAGGTCGGCGAGGGCATGGTCGCCGGCGGGCGCGTCGTCCTCATCGACGATCTGATCGCCACGGGCGGCACGGCGGCCGCCTCCGTGACGCTGCTGCGGAAGGTGGGAGTCGAGGTCGTGGGCGCCGCGTTCCTGATCGAACTCGAGGGTCTGGGCGGCATGGCGCGGCTCGGCGTGCCGGCGGACGCGCTCTTGCGCTACCCGGCCTAGCCAAGGGTCGCCGTCAGGGTATGAACTGCTCCTTGAGGATGCGCTCTTCCAGGTTGTGCTGCGGGTCGAAGAGGAGCGTGAAGCGCACCGAGCGGTCTTCTTGCACCTCGACCCGCCGCACGTCGCGGATCTCGGTCGAGTCGGCGACCGCGCTCACGGGGCGCTTCCTGCCGTTCAGCACGTCGATCGCAAAGCGGCTCCGGCTGTCGAGGAGAGCGCCGCGCCAGCGGCGGGGGCGAAAGGCGCTGACGGGGGTGAGCGCCAGGATGCCGGCGCCGAGGGGGATGATCGGCCCGTGCGCCGAGAGGTTGTAGGCGGTCGAGCCCGCGGCCGTGGCGACGAGCACGCCGTCGCAGACGAGTTCCGGCATCCGGCAGACGCCGTCGACGGCGATGGCGAGGTTCGCCGCTTGCCGGGTCTCACGGAACACCGACACCTCGTTGATGGCAAGGGCGTGGCTCACCTCGCCGTTCTGCCGCTCGGCCCGCATCCGCAAGGGGTAGAGCGTCACCTTCTGCGCCGTTGCGATCCGTTCCGGCAGGTCGTCCGGGCGGTAGGCATTGAGAAGGAAGCCCACCGTGCCCAAGTTCATGCCGTAGATGGGCAGGCCGCTCGACTGGCAGGCGTGCATGGTCTCCAGCATGAACCCGTCGCCGCCGAGCGGCACGACGACGTCGGCATTCTCGGGTGCGCAGGCGCCGTAGCGCCGCGCGAGCGTCTCGCGGGCCCCTTGGGCCTCGACCGTGTCGGCGGCGACGAAGGCGAGCCTCATGTTGGTATCCCAGTGCCCCTGCTTGGCCTTGCAGCCTAGCGGATGGCGTCTAGGATGTCTTCAGGGGCGGACGTGACGGACAGGCAAGGAAGGGCAGGCATGTTGATCGACCCGTTCGGGCGCGAGATCGGCTACGTTCGGATCTCGGTGACGGACCGCTGCGACCTCCGCTGCGTCTACTGCATGGCGGAGCACATGACCTTCCTGCCGAAGAAGGACCTGCTCACCCTTGAGGAGCTGCACCGCCTGGGCCTCACCCTCATCGACCAGGGGGTGAGCCGGATCCGCCTCACCGGAGGCGAGCCGCTCGTGCGGCGCAACATCCTCTGGCTCATCGGCCAACTCGGCGCCGAGGTGAAGGCGGGGCGGCTCGACGAACTGACGGTCACGACCAACGGCACCCAGCTCAGGCGCTTCGCCGGCCAGTTGTTCGAGGCGGGGGTGAGACGGATCAACGTCTCGCTCGACACGCTGGAGCGCGAGAAGTTCCAGGCGATCACCCGCTGGGGCCGGCTGGAGCCGGTCCTGGAGGGCGTCCAGGCGGCGAAGGACGCGGGGCTCAAGGTCAAGATCAACGCGGTGGCGCTCAAGGGGGTCAACGAGGACGAGTTCGACCGGATGCTCGCGTGGTGCGGCGCCGAGGGGTTCGACCTCACCCTGATCGAGACCATGCCGCTCGGCGACATCGAGGGCGACCGCACCGACCAGTACCTGCCGCTGTCCAGGGTGCGCGCCCGCTTGGCCGAACGCTGGACGCTCACCGACATTCCCTACAAGACGGGGGGGCCGGCCCGCTACGTCGAGGTGGCGGAGACCGGGGGACGGCTCGGCTTCATCACGCCGATGACCCACAATTTCTGCGAGTCCTGCAACCGGGTCCGCGTCACCTGCACCGGCACCATGTTCATGTGCCTGGGCCAGGAGGACGCGGTCGACTTGCGCGGGCCATTGCGCGCTTCCGAGAGCAACGAGCTTCTGGAATCGGCGATCCGGGACGGCATCGCAAGGAAGCCCAAGGGGCACGACTTCGTCATCGACCGCCGCCGCAAGAAGCCCGCCGTCGGGCGGCACATGAGCGTGACGGGGGGGTAGGGGTTACGCTTCGCGCCAGCGGACGCGAAGCGCGTCTCTATTTCTCGGCGGCGAACGTGATCTCGACCCGCCGGTTCTCGGGCTCGCGCACGCCGTCGCCGGTCGGTATGCGGGGGTTCTGCTCGCCGTACCAGTTGATCTCCAGGTCGTCCTGGTCGATCCCGTGCGCGCTGAGGTAGGTGGCGACCTCCCAGGCCCGGCGCTTCGACAGGTCGAGGTTGTAGGCTTCCGGGCCGGACGTGTCGGCGTAGCCGGCGAGCACGACCTTCGAGACCTTGCCCGCCTTGAAGTCGTTGACGACCCCGTCGAGGACGGTCGCCGCCACGGGCGTGATGTTCGAACGGTCCCAGGCGAAGAACACGACGTAGACGTTGTCGACGTCGGAGGCGAGCGACTTCTCGGCGAGGGCGATGTTGGTCTCGAACAGGGCCTTGCAGGATGCCGCCCCCTCGTCGTTGCCGTCCGCCGTCTCCTCCATCCAGCAGTCGTAGGCCACCTGCGCCCGCGAGGATTCGAGGGGGGCCTTGCGCCGGGCGGTCTGCTCCAGGGCGGAGAGCAACCGGGCCTTGGCCGCCATGAACGCCTGCACGTCGGCGTCGCCGAAGTCGTAGAAGCCCGGGTCGTCCGGCTGGACGAACAATCCCCGCGCCGATTCCACGGCCTTGCGGATGAAGTGGCCCCTGGAGCCCCGGTCACCCTGCGCCTCGGTGCGGTCGACGAGGTCGAGGTAGCCGACCCTTAAGCCCTGGACGAAGGAGGGGCCGTGCGGCGCCGTCTCGCGCGCGGCATCGAGGTCCCAGGTGTAGAGATCGAAGTCGTCGAGCGGCCTGGGGTCGACCGCGCAGGCGGCCAGAGCCCCGCACAGCGCGCCCGCCAGGAGGGGCTTGGCACCCTTGAACATCTCTTGATCCCTTCGATCCCAGGCTGACGGGGCAGGCCGCGCGGGGACGGTGCCGAACGCGCGGAACCGACTAAAGAGCGAATGCTTGCGGCGAATCAAGCATCACCTCGAACGGCCGAAGGATTGCAGTCCGGATGTGTTGCCCCGTTCCAACGACGGCCGCGTGGCACGGACCCGTTCTTGTCAGGACAGCTTAAGAACGGTGGCCGCGAGCGTTTCCGGGTGGCGCCGCGCCAAATATTCGTGCGAGGCGCGAAGGGCGGCTTCGATCTTCCGCACCATCTCGGACGAGGGCGCCGCGTGCTCCGCCTCGTCGGCGAGATCGCCGACGACGACGGCGCCGACGTTGCGGCTGGCCCCCTTCAGCGCGTGCGCGGCCCCTTCCCAGGCGTCGTCGTCGTCGTCGAGCGCGCCCCGCATCTCCCGCAGGTAGCGGGCGGCCGTCGTCAGATAGAGGGCCAGGATCTCGCGCTCCAGTTGGATGTCGCCGTCGCTCATGTCGAGCAGCCGGGCGAGGTCGACGGGTGCCTGCATGATGTCTCCAAGACGCGGAAGCCCGGCCCGGCCGGGCGAGAGGGTGACGAGGCCCCTGATCGAGGCGAGGAGCCGCGAGATCGAGATCGGCTTTTCGAGGTAGGCCTGGGCGCCGGCGCGCCGGCAGTCGCGCCGTACCGCCTCCTGGTCCCAGGCGTCGCCGAACATGATCACCGGCAGGTTGCGGTGCAGGCCGCGCCGGCGCCGGATCTGGCCGAGCAGGTCGACCCCCCCGCCGTCGGGGAGGCGAAGGGCGATGAGGGCGAGGTCGAAGCGTCCTTCGCCAAGGCACCGCGCCGCCTCGATCGCGCCGAGGGCGCAGGTGACGCCGTAGTCGAGGCGGCTCAGCACGGTGCGCATCAGCCCGCAGCTCAAGGCCGGGTCGCCGACGATCAGGATCTGGCAGGCCCGCGTCACGGGGAAGGCGGGCAACGAAAGGTGGCTCATCGGTTCCGACGGCAAGAGGGCGTATCCAGGTGTGTAATGACACCTAAGGGATAGGAGTTCAACAATAATTCGCCTTCGAGTTTAGCAAACCCTAACCCCGGTAGGCGGCGAGCCGGGCGGCGAGGCGGGCGTTGGCGAGGACGAGCGCCTCGTTGAGCCGCACCGTCCTTCCCCCGCTCGCCGCGGCGAGGTGGCGCAAAAGGAAGGGGGTCAGCCCACTGCCCTGGACGCCCTCGGCGCCGGCGGCTTCGAGCGCGGCGTCCAGCATGGCCCCGAAGGCGTCGGGTTCGAGGGCGAGGTCTCCGGGCGGCGGGTTGGCGATGACGATGCCCGCCGGCCAGCCGAGGGCCTCCTGGGCCTGAAGGAGTCGCTCCGCCGCCTCGATGCCGTCGAGCATGGGCACGGATAGGGGCGTCTCGCGGACGTAGAAGCCGGGCAGGCGGTCCGTGCCGTACCCGGCGACGAGGACGCCCCGGGTTTCCAGGGCCTCCAGGGTGCGGGGCAGGTCGAGGATCGCCTTGGGGCCGGCGCAGACGACGGCGCAGGGGGTGCGGGCGAGCGCGTCGAGGTCGGCCGAGACGTCGAGACTGGCCTCGCCGCCCGGATGTACCCCGCCGATGCCCCCGGTCGCCATCACCCGGATGCCGGATGCCGCGGCGAGGTGGATCGTCGCGGCGACGGTGGTGCCGGCGGTGAGGCCCCGCGCCGCGACGAGCGCGAGGTCGCGCGTCGACGCCTTGACGACGTTCCCGCCCCCCTTGGCCCCTTCGGCGAGGCGGACGAGGTCGGCGTCGTCGAGCCCGACCTTGATCCGCCCTTCGACGACGCCGATCGTCGCCGGCACGGCCCCCGCCTCGCGCACGGCCGCCTCGACGGCGCGGGCGAGCATCAGGTTGCGGGGATGGGGCAAGCCGTGAGAGATAAGGGTCGTCTCCAGCGCCACGACGCGCGCCCTGCCGGAAAGCTCGCGCCGCACCTCATCGGCCACGACGACCCCGAACGGGCGGGCGGCGCTCACCGACCAGGACGCCACAGGAAAGGACGGCCATGCAGGTTATCGAATCCGGCGACAGGCTCGATCATCACGCGGCCCTCATCTACACGATGGTCCTGGTCTCGGCCGCCGAGGAACGGGTCACGGACGAGGAACTGGAGGCGATGACCCGGATCGTCCGCTACCTGCCGATCTTCCGGAGCTTCGACAAGAGCCGCATCATGGAGATCGGCCGCGCCTGCGTCGAGCTGTTGCGCGACGAGGACGGGCTCGACGTCGGCATCGCCAAGATCAAGGCGGCCTTGCCGCCGCGCCTGCGCGAGACCGCCTACGCCCTTGCCTGCGACATCGTCGCCGCCGACGGCCTCGCCGACCAGTACGAGCTGCGCCTGCTCGAGATGCTGCGCTACGGCCTCGAGGTCGACCGGCTGGTGGCGGCCGGGATCGAGCGCGGCGCCCGCGCCCGCCACCAGCAGGTCTGAGGCCCCCTTGGAGGCCAACGGCCTTGCCCTGCTTCCGCCGGCGGCGATGGCGGCGGTCGACCGGGCGGCGATCGCGGCGGGCGTACCGGGAAGTCTCCTCATGGAGAACGCCGGCCGCGCCGTCGTCCGGGCGCTGATCCGGCGTTTTCCCCCGCAGCCGGTCCTCGTCCTCTGCGGCCCCGGCAACAACGGCGGCGACGGCTACGTCGTCGCCCGCCGCCTCCGGCGGGCGGGCTGGCCGGTGCGGGTCGCGGCGATCCGCCCCGAAGGCGGCTTGAAGGGCGACGCCGCGTCCGCCGCCGCGGGCTGGCCGGGGGAGGCCCTGCCGCTCGAAGCCGCCTTGGAGGCAGGCGAGGGGCTCGTCGTCGACGCCCTGTTCGGCGCCGGGCTCGGCCGCGACCTGGACGGCGCCGCGCGGGCCGCCCTCGAAGCGGCCGGGGGCAGGGGGGCCTCGGTCGTCGCGGTCGACGTGCCTTCGGGCGTCGACGGGGCGACGGGGGCCGTGCGCGGCTTCGCCCCCGAGGCGGCGCTCACCGTCACCTTCGCGCGGCTGAAGCCCGGCCACCTCCTGCTGCCGGGTTCCCTTCGCTGCGGCGGGATCGAGCTTGCCGACATCGGCATCCCGGACGCGGTGCTGGCGGTGCACGACACGGGCTGGCGGGTCAACCGACCCGCCCTCTGGCGCCATCTGCTCCCCGTGCCCGCGCCGGGCGGCAACAAGTACGACCGCGGCCACGCCGTCGTCGTCGGCGGGCCCATGCGGGTGACGGGGGCGAGCGCGATGGCGGCCGACGCGGCGCTGCGCGCGGGCGCCGGCCTCGTCAGCGTCGCCGTGCCGCCGGGGGCGCTCCCCGTCTACGCGGCCCAGCTCCGCGCCGTGATGACGAAGCCGGTTGCCTCGGTCGAGGCGTTGGCCGACCTCGCGGGCGACCGCCGCGTCAAGGCGCTGCTGATCGGCCCCGGCGCTGGCGTCGGCGAGGCGACCAGGGCGCGGGTGCTGGCCCTCCTGGCGACGGGGACCCCCTGCGTCCTCGACGCCGACGCCCTCACCTCGTTCGCGGGCGACCCGGCCCCGCTCTTCGAACGCCTCCACGCGGGCTGCGTCCTCACCCCCCACGACGGCGAGTACGCCCGCCTGTTCGACGCTGAAGGCTCAAGGCTGGGGCGGGCGATCAAGGGTGCCGCAAGGTCCGGGGCCGTCCTCCTCCTCAAGGGCAGCGACACCTGCGTCGCCGCCCCGGACGGAAGGGCCACGATCAACGAGGGGGCGCCGTCCTTCCTTGCCACCGCCGGGGCGGGCGACGTGCTGGCCGGCATCGTGCTCGGCCTCCTCGCCCAGGGGATGCCGGCTTTCGACGCCGCCTCGGCCGCCGTCTGGCTCCACGCCCGCGCCGCGACGGCCGTCGGACCCGGCCTCGTCGCCTCGTCCATCGAGGACGGGCTTCCGGCCGCGTTCGCCAAGGCGATGGCCCCGGATGACCCCTGAAGGGCGGCGGGCCTTTTTGCGACACCCCCGCCGTCAAGCGGCTGCGCGCCCCTTCAACTATACCGCTACCATGCCTTAAATGATGCGCCGCGACCCGCGCCGGTCGCCTTGGAGGGGGTAAGAACGCGATGCAGGTTCCGAGGGTCGGGACGAGGCCCCGCGCCTTGAGCGACCGATCGGCCCCGCCGACGGCGGAACCGGCACGCTGATGGAGCCTGGAGGCGACCGTCCCGAAGACGGGCTGCTGCTCGTGTCGGTCGGCGCGGGCGAGGCCCGGATCGTCGCGGCGCGGGGGCCGGTCTTTCGTCGCTTCGGTTTCGACCCCGCCCTCCTGAACGGCCAGCGCCTCGCCAGGGTCTGGCCCCTCCTCGCCCCCGGCGTCGGCCTCGCGCGGCTGCTCGACGGCGCGGGCCGGGTCGAGGTCGTGACGGCGAGCGGCCTTGCCGTCCGGCCGCTCCTCCTCGTGCGCGCCGGCCCCGCCGGTCCCTCGCGCCGGCGCCTGGGCCTCTCCCTCCTGTCCCGCCCCTACCCCGACGGGCCCTCTTTGGAGGAGACCTATCTGCTGCCCCCGGACGAGGTCGGCCCGCCCGACGAGGACGGCAGAGGGCTCGCCGCCGTCCATCCGGCCGACCGTCCCCGCCTGCGCGCCCACCGCCGCCGCCTGATGGGCGGCGGGCCGTCGTTCGCCGTCTACCGCCGCCTGCGGGACGGGGCGTTCGCCTGGGTCGCCGACGAGGCGTCGATCGAGCGGGACGGGATGGGCTCCCTCCTGGCGCGGGGGCGGCGGATCGAGGTGGCGGCGTTCGCCAATCTCGTCCGGCCCTTTCTCGACCGCTTCGCGGCGCCGATCGAGCCTGGAACCCTCGGCCTCGTCTGCCTGCCGGACGGCACCCTTCTTGCCGGCCGGGGCCGACTTGGGGAAGGCGTGGAGGGATCCGCCAAGTCCCTCAGTGCCGACGGACGGCGGGCGCTCCTCGACCTCGTCGAGGACCTCCACGACGGTGCCACCGACCGGTTGGAGGGGCGGGTGCCGTCCGGCGGGGAGGAGGTGCCCGTCCGCGTCGAGCGGCTGCCCGGCGGCCTCGTCGGGTTATGGCTGCAAGGCGCGGAGGAGGGCGGGGTACGATCCGACGGTGCCGGAACCGTCGTCGCGCAGGCGCTCCTGGCACTCGTCCCGGAGCCCCTGCTCGTCGTGGCGCCGGACCTCGTCCTGGAGGGCCACAGCCCCGCCGCCGCCGCCCTTCTCGGCGGCGGCGGCGATCCGCTCGGCCGCCCGCTGAAGGACGTGCTGCCGTTCGCCGGCGAGTGGGGCGAGGTCGAGGCGCTGCTGGGCAGCCTCGACCGCTCGGGCGGCGCCGCCTCCCTGCCGCTCGGCGCCACGGGCGACCGCTACACCCTGCGCCGCCTCGCGCCCCCGCACGGCGGCTTCCTGATCCAGGGCGAGGCGCCGGCCGGCTTCGCCGCGTCGAACACCCTGCCGCTCGGCCGCGTCCTCGACGCCGTGGCCGACGCCATCCTGGGCGTCGGCGCCGACGGGACGGTGCGCTTCGCCGCCGGCGCCACCTTGCGGATCCTGGGGTTCGCCGTCGGCGACCTCGTCGGCCTTCGCCTGGACGCCCTCCTCGCCAAGGCGGACGGCGGCGGCGACCTGCTGCCCTTCCTCGCCGATGCCGCCGCCATGAACGCCGTCGACCTGCCCGTCCGCCGCCGCCAGGGGGCGCAGGCCGTTCTGGAGATGAGCGCGCGCGCGGCCGAGGCGGGGGCGGCCGACCCCCTCTTCGTCCTCACGCTCCGCGACGTCACCGTCCGCCGGCAGACCGAGGAGACGATGGCAAGCCTCGTCTACCGCGACCCCCTGACCGACCTGCCGAACCGCCTCCTGTTCCACGACCGGCTGCGCCAGGCCCTGGAGCGGGCGCGGCGCCAGGGGGGGCAGGTCGCGGTGATGCTCGTCGACCTCGACCGCTTCAAGATCATCAACGACAGCCTGGGCTTGCAACGCGGCGACGAGATCCTGAAGGCGGTGGCCGAGCGCCTCGTCGGGGCCTTGCGCCCGAGCGATACGGTGGGACGGCTCGGCGGCGACGAGTACATGGTGCTCCTGCCGGGGCTGGAGCAGCCCGACGAGGCGGGCAAGGCGGCGGGGGCGATGCTCGACGCCCTTCACCAACCCTTCCCGGCCGGCGGGCACGCCCTCTCGGTCCAGGCCTCGATCGGGGTCGCCCTGTTCCCGCACGACGGGGACGACCCCGACACCCTCCTGAAGCACGCCGACGCCGCGCTCTCAAGGGTCAAGGAGCAGGGGCGCGGCCACTACCAGTTCTTCACGACCGACATGAACCGGGCGGCGTTCGAGCGCCTCGTCCTCGAGACCCAGTTGCGCCAGGCGATCGCCGGGGACGAACTCGTCCTCCACTACCAGCCCCAGGTGGGGGCGGTGAGCGGGCGGACGGTCGGCGTCGAGGCGCTGGTCCGCTGGCGGCACCCGGAACTCGGCATGGTGCCTCCCGCCGAGTTCATCCCGCTCGCCGAGGAGACCGGCCTCATCGTGCCCATCGGTGCCTGGGTGCTGCGGACGGCCTGCCGCGAGGTCCGGCGCTGGTCCGAGGTGGGGATCGGGGGGGTACGGATCGCCGTCAACCTCTCCGGCCGCCAGTTCCACGACCGGGGCCTCGTCGGCGCCGTGCGGGCCATCCTGGCCGAGACCGGGCTCGGGCCGGAGCGGCTGGAGCTGGAGCTGACCGAGAGCGTCATCATGCGCGACGTCGCCGACGCGACCGCCCGCCTTCGGGAACTGAGCGCCCTTGGCATCAGCCTCGCCGTCGACGACTTCGGCACNNGATTTCGGCACCGGCTACTCGTCGCTCGCCTACCTGAAGCGCTTTCCGATCCGCTCGCTCAAGATCGACCGCTCCTTCGTCGGCGACATCGACCGCGACGCCAACTCGGCCGCCATCGCCGCCGCCATCGTGGCGCTGGCGCAAAAGCTCGGCCTCAAGGTGGTGGCGGAAGGGGTCGAGACCGAAGCGCAGGCCGACCTGCTCCGGGCCTACGGCTGCGACGAACTCCAGGGCTGGCTCTTCGGCCGCCCCCTCGCGGCGGACGCGCTCCTGGAACGCCTGCTGGGGGAGCGGCAGGCGCCGCCGTGAAACGTCCTCCTGCCTACTGCGACGCCGTACCGCTGCGCGACGGATGGCACTGGCCGATCGAGCCTTCGGCGCAGACGGTGACGCCGTCGGTCCAGCGGGCGCCGGAGAGGTCGGCACGGGTGAAGTCGGCCTCGGTCAGGATGGCGTCGGTGAAGTCGACGCCCTTGAGGATGGCGTCGTAGAGCTTGGCCCGCCGGAGGCTCGCCGCCTTGAAGGAGGCGTTGGAGAGGTCGGCGCTGGTGAAGTCGCTCATGTCGAGCTTGGCCCCGTCGAGCACGGCGCCCTGCATCGAGGCGGAGACGAACTTGGCGTCCCTCGCCTCGACGTTCGCAAGGTGGGCGCCGTCCAGGACCGCCCGCTTGAAGGACGCGCTCTTGATGTTGGCGCCGGTGAGATCGGCCCCGGTGAGGTTGTTCCCGTCCTGGAGGCAGCGCCGCCACGCGACGCCGGGTGCCGCCACGTCCATGCATCCCGCCGCCGCCGGCAGGGGGGCCGTGAGCAGGGCGGCGAGGCCGAGCAGGGCGAGCCGAAGGGGAGGCAGGGCGGGCTCCTCGATGTTCGTTCCTTGGATGGGCCTTAGATGGGGTCGAGGGCAGGTTCGGGCGAGGGGGCGGCGCCGAAGACTTCGCCGAAGGTCCGGAGGAGGGCGTCGTCGACCGCCGCCATCGTCGCGTCGACGCCCAGGGCCGCGAGCGAGGTGACGCCGTGCTCGCTGATCCCGCACGGCACGATCGCCTCGAAGTGGTCGAGCGCCGGGTTCACGTTGAGGGCGACGCCGTGGAAGGTGATCCAGCGCCGCACGCGCACGCCGATCGCGGCGATCTTGGCCTCCCCCCCCGGCCCCGTCTCGACCCAGATCCCGACCCGGCCGTCCCGCCGCCCGCCCTCGACCCCGAAGCGGGCGACCGTCCGGATCAGCCATTCTTCCAGGTCGTGGACGTAGCGGCGGAGGTCCTGGCCCCTGGTCCGCAGGTCGAGCATGACGTAGGCGACCCGCTGCCCCGGCCCGTGATAGGTGAGCCGGCCGCCGCGCCCCGTCTCATGGACGGGAAAGCGGCCGGGCTGGCGCAGATCGTCGTAGGACGCGCTGGTCCCGGCGGTGATGAGGGGCGGGTGCTCGACGAGCCAGAGAAGCGGCCCGGACGTGCCGTCCAGGATCGCCGCGACCCGTTCCTCCATCCGCCGCACCGCCGCCTCGTAGGCGATGGGCGCTTTGGCCCTCTGCCACGCGATGCCCGGCGCCGGGTCCCGCGTCAGGGACGCTGCCATCTTTGGTCTCCCCCCTTAGAGGACCGGCCCCGGCCTTGCGGCCCCCACCCAAAACGTTCTACCAGCATCCGCACAAGCACGGATCAAGGGCAGCGGAGGCAACCATGACGGACAGGCTCGACCAGGACGCCATCGAGTACCATCGCCTTCCCGTGGCGGGCAAGCTCCAGGTCGTGGCGACGAAGCCCCTGGCGAACCAGCGCGACCTGTCGCTCGCCTACTCGCCCGGCGTCGCCGCCGCCTGCAACGCCATCGCCGCCGACCCGGCACTCGCGGGCGACCTCACGGCGCGCAGCAACCTCGTCGCCGTCGTCACCAACGGCACGGCCGTGCTCGGCCTCGGCACCATCGGCCCGCTCGCCTCCAAGCCGGTGATGGAGGGCAAGGCGGTCCTGTTCAAGAAGTTCGCCGGCATCGACGCCTTCGACATCGAGCTGGACGAGACCGACCCCGACCGCCTTTGCGACGTGATCGCGGCGTTGGAGCCCACCTTCGGCGCCGTCAACCTGGAGGACATCAAGGCGCCCGAGTGCTTTCGGATCGAGCGCGCGCTCCGCGAACGGATGCGGATCCCGGTCTTCCACGACGACCAGAGCACGGCACGGCGATCATCGTCGCCGCCGGCATCGTGAACGGCCTCCACCTCGTCGGCAAGCGGCTGGAGGACGTGCGCCTCGTCACCTCGGGGGCCGGGGCGGCGGCGCTCGCCTGCCTCGACCTTCTCGTGGTCATGGGGCTGAAGCGGGAGAACATCGTCGCCACCGACATCGAGGGCGTCGTCTACGCGGGCCGGACCAGCCTCATGGACGAGTGGAAGGCGGTCTACGCCCGCGAGACCCCGATGCGGACCCTGGGCGAGGCGGTGGCCGGCGCCGACGTGTTCCTGGGCCTTTCCGCGCCGAACGTGCTCAAGCCCGAGTTCCTGGCGTCGATGGCCGACCGACCGATCATCATGGCGCTTGCGAACCCGGTGCCGGAGATCGCCCCCGACGCGGCGAAGTCGGTGCGGCCCGACGCGATCATCGCCACCGGGCGCTCGGACTACCCGAACCAGATCAACAACGTGCTCTGCTTTCCCTTCATCTTCCGAGGCGCCCTCGACGTGCGGGCCACGACGATCAACGAAGAGATGAAGAAGGCCTGCGTCGAGGCGATCGCCGGGCTCGCCCGGATGACGGTGCCCGACACGGTGGCGTCGGCCTACGGCGGCGGGCACATGGCGTTCGGCCCCGACTACCTGATCCCCAAGCCCTTCGACCCCCGCCTCGTCGTCGAGGTGCCGGCGGCCGTGGCGCAGGCGGCGATGGATTCCGGGGTCGCCACGAAGCCGATCGCCGACATGGCGCTCTACCGCGCCCAGCTGAGCCAGCGCGTGTTCCGCTCCGGCTTCCTCATGAAGCCGGTCTTCTCGCGCGCGGCGTCCGACCCGCAGCGGCTCGTCTACACCGACGGCGAGGAGGAGGCGGTGCTGCGCGCCGTGCAGGTGGTCCTGGAGGAGGGGCTGGCCCGGCCGATCGTCGTCGGCCGACCCGAGGTCATCGCGAGCCGCATCGAGCGCCTCGGGCTTCGCTTCCGGCTCGGCGAGCACGTCGAGGTCGTCAACCAGGACAGCGACCCCCGCTACAACGACTACGTCGCCTTCTACCTGGAGCGGATGGGCCGGCACGGGGTGACTCCCGAAGCCGCGCGCGAGATCGTCCGCACGCGGCGCACGGTGATCGCTTCCATCATGGTGGCGAGGGGCGAGGCGGACGCCATGATCGCGGGGCCGGTCGGCTTCTTCGACAAGCATTTAAGGCACATCTGCGAGGTCATCGGCCTGCGCGACGACATGGGCGAGGCCTCGACGCTGCACGCGCTCGTCCTCGACAGCGGCACGCTCTTCATCGGCGACACCGAGGTGAGCTACGACCCGCCGCCCTACAAGATCGCGATGACGACCCTGCGCGCCGCCGAGACGCTGAAGCGCTTCGGCATCGCGCCCAAGGTGGCCCTCCTCTCGCACTCGAGCTTCGGCAGCCACGATACGCCGTCCGCCGTGAAGATGCGCGAAGCGCTCAAGGTGCTGCGCGGCCTCGCCCCCGACCTCGAGGTCGACGGCGAGATGCACGCCGACGCCGCGCTCTCCCAGGTGATCCGCGACCGGATCCTGCCGAACGCGCGCCTCGTCGGGCAGGCGAACCTCCTGATGATGCCGACCCTGGACGCCGCCAACATCGGCTACAACCTGGTCAAGGCGGTGACGGGGGCGGTTTCGGTCGGGCCGATCCTGGTCGGGCCGCGCCTGCCGGCCCACATCGTCACGGCCTCGGTGACGACGCGCGGCATCGTCAACATGAGCGCGCTCGCCTGCGTCCACGCCCTCTCCCACCAGCCGGCCTGAGGCGGGGGCGCGTGGCCGAGACGGACAGGGCGGCCCGCGCCGACGACGAGGACGAGGCGTTCGCGCGGATCGAACTCAGCGAGGGGCTGATCCGCGAGGTGCGCGAGGCGCTGGACGAGAAGAACCGCGTCCTCGCCGCCGCGCTGGCCGAGCCTTTGCACCCGGCCGACCTCGCCGACCTCCTGGAGCAGCTCGACCGCGAGGACCGTTTTTCGCTCGTCAGGACGCTGGGGCCCCGCCTCGACGCCGAGGCCCTCGCCTACCTCGACGAGGCGGTGCGCGAGAACCTCGTGCGCGACATGGGGCCGGCGGGGGCCGGCGCCGTCCTCGCCCAGCTCGACACCGACGACGCGATCGACCTCATCGCCGACCTGGACGAGGCCGAGAAGCGGGCGATCCTGGCCTCCCTGCCGCTCCCCGACCGCGCCGCGATCGAGCAGGGGCTGGCGTTTCCCGAATACTCGGCCGGACGGCTCATGCAGCGGGAGGTCGTCGCCGTCCCCGACTACTGGACGGTGGGGCAGACGATCGACTACCTGCGCACCCGCCCCGACCTGCCCGACGACTTCTACGACGTCTACATCGTCGACCCGGGCTTCCACGTCATCGGCTCGGTCCCGGTCTCGCACGTCCTGCGGGCGAAGCGCGGCACCACCGTCGCCGACATCGACCTCCACAAGATGCGCCGCATCGAGGCCTCGACCGACCAGGAGGAGGTGGCGTTCCTCTTTCGCCAGTACGGGCTGGTCTCCGCCCCCGTCGTCGACGAGGAGGGGCGCCTCCTCGGCGTCGTCACCGTCGACGACGTGGTCGACGTGATCCAGGAGGAGGCGGAGGAGGACTTCCTGAAGCTGGGCGGCGTCCAGGAGAGCGACGTCTTCCAGCCGCCGCTTCGCACCGGCCGCCAGCGCCTGCCCTGGCTCGCCGTCAACCTGCTCACCGCCGTCGTCGCGTCCTTGGTCATCGCCCAGTTCGAGGGCGCCATCGCCCAGCTCGTGGCGCTCGCCGTCCTGATGCCGATCGTGGCGTCGATGGGCGGCAACGCCGGCACGCAGACGCTCACCGTGACGGTGCGGGCGCTCGCGACCCGCCAGCTCTCGACCGCGAACGCGATGCGGATGCTGGGCAAGGAGTTCGTCGTCAGCCTGCTCAACGGCGGCGTCTTCCTCGTCGCCGGCGTCTGCCTCGCCCTTTTCTGGTTCGGCAGCCCGCAGCTGGCCCTCGTCTTCGGCGCCGCGATGGTCGTCAACCTGCTGGCGGCGGGCCTCGCCGGGATGCTGATCCCGCTCCTGATCGACCGGCTCGGCCTCGACCCCGCCGTCAGCTCGGGCGTCTTCCTCACGACCGTCACCGACGTGGTCGGCTTCTTCGCTTTCCTGGGCCTCGCCGTCCACTTCCTCATCTGAACGCGGGAGCACCCCATGCCCGGTCCCATCGACTTCTACTTCGAGTTCGCGAGCCCCTACGGCTACATGGCCGCCTGCCGCATCGACGATCTGGCCGCCCGCCACGGCCGCGAGGTTGCATGGCGCCCGATCATGCTGGGCGCCGTCTTCAAGGTCACGGGCTCGAAGCCGAACATGGCGATCCCGCTCAAAGGCCCCTACCTCCTGAAGGACGTGCCGCGCTCCGCCAAGTTCATGGGCCTGCCCTTGAAGCTGCCGCCCCGCCTGCCGATGAACAGCCTCGCCGCCAGCCGCGCCTTCTGGTGGCTCGCCGACGACGAGCCGGACCGCGCCAAGGGCCTGGCACTCGCCGTCTACAAGGCGCACTGGGCCGAGGGGCGCGACATGTCGTCCCCGGACCAGGTGGCGGAGGCCGCCGCCACCATCGGCATCGACCCGGCCAGCCTCGACGTCGGCATCCGCGGGGAAAGCGTGAAGCAGCGCCTCAAGGACGAGACCCAGGCCGCCATCGACCGGGGCGTGTTCGGCTCGCCCTTCATCGTCGTCGACGACGAACCCTTCTGGGGCGTCGACCGCCTCGACCAGATCGAGCGCCGGCTGGCGGGCGAAGTTTTTTAAGGGTTACGCTTCGCGCCAGCGGACGCGAAGCGCGTAACGACGTGACCCACCCGGAATAGCATCACCCCATGACCCTCGGCCTGCGCCACCGCTTGGCGCTCCTTCTCGCCGCCCTCATCCTCCTCGGCATGGCCCTGTTCAGGCAGGGCCTGCCGCCCGGCACGGCGGCGCCCTTCCTGCTCGTCCTGCTCACCATCGTCGCGTGGGCGACGGCGGCGATCCCGGAGCACGTCACCTCCCTTCTCTTCTTCAGCCTCGCCCTCGTGCTCGGCCTCGCCCCGCCGGAGACGGTGTTCCAGGGGTTCACGACCGGGGCCTTCTGGCTCGTCTTCAGCGGCATCGTCATGGCGGCCGCCGTCGTCGCCACCGGGCTCGGCTGGCGGCTGCGCGCCGGGCTCGCCCGGCTCGCCGGCCGGACCTACCTTGGCACCGTCGCCACGGCGGCGGGCGGCGGCACCCTCCTCGCGTTCGCCGTTCCGGCGGCGATCCCGCGGGTGATGATCCTTCTTCCCGTGGCGGAGGCGCTGGCCACGGGGCAGGGCTTCGCCCGAGGCTCGAAGGGCCACGCCGGGATCGTCCTGGCGACCCTCCTTGCCACCATCGTCCCCTCGTTCGCCATCCTCACCGGCAACCTGCCGAACCTGATCCTCCTGGGCGCCATGCAGTCGATCCACGGCGTCGAGATCGGCTACCTCGACTACCTGTTCTGGAACTTCCCGGTGCTGGGCCTCCTGAAGCTCGTCAGCATCGTTCTCATCGCCGCCTGGACCTTCGCCGATGCGCCGGGGAGCCCGCCGGCCTCCGAAGCGGAAACGGGGGCGGGCTGGACGCCGGCGCAGACGCGGCTCGCCTGCCTCCTCGCCGTCGCCGTCCTGTTATGGGCGACCGACTCGCTGCACGGTGTCCCGCCCGGTTGGGTCGGCCTCGCCGCCGCCACCTTCTGCCTCCTCCCCGGCGTCGGCTTCCTCGACGCGAAGGCGTTTTCGGGCAAGATCAACACCACGCCTTTGTTTTTCGTCGCGGGCGTGCTCGGCCTCGTGAGCGTCGTCGCCGCGAGCGGGATCGGGACGTGGCTCGGCGGCGGCCTCCTGACGCTCGCCCACCTGGGGCCGGACCCCCTCCTCGTCTCCTACGCGAAGCTGGTCGCGGTCGCGGGCGGGATCGCCCTCGTCGTCACCCACCCGAACATCCCGACGGTCCTGGTGCCCGCCGCAGGCGACATCGCCGTCGCCACTGGGCTCTCGCTCAAGGGCGTTGCGATGGCGCAGGTCGCCGCCTTCTCGCTCCTCGTCCTCCCCTACCAGACGGCGCCGATGGCCGTCGGCCTCGCCCTTTCCGGGGTCGATCTCGGCCGGGCGCTGCGCTTCCTCCTCCTCAACGCCCTCGCCTCCCTCGTCCTCCTCGTCCCCCTCCAGGGGCTCTGGCTTTGGTGGCGGGGCGTGCTAGCCTTGCCCTAAGAACCGAGACCATGGGAAGTACGTCCGCCATGCCCGAGGCCCGCCTGCTCGCCGACCGTCCGCCTCTGCCGCAGGACCGGCTGCGGCGGGCCGTCCTCGACCACTACCTCGCCGACGAGGACGCGGTCGCGCACCGCCTCCTCGGGCTGATGGCGGGTCACGCCCGGATGGCGCCCCGCGTCGAGGCGAGGGCCAGGGTGGTGGCGCAGAAGCTCAGGGAAAGCACCGACACCGGCCTCGGCGTCGAGGCGTTCATGCACGCCTACTCCTTGAGTTCGCACGAGGGCGTCATGCTGATGTGCCTCGCCGAAGCGCTGCTTCGCATCCCCGACGTCGAGACCCAGGACGAGCTGATCAAGGACAAGCTGCACGACGCCCAGTGGCAGAAGCGGGTCAGCGCCACCAACGGCTTTCTCATGAACGCGTCCGCCTACGGGCTCATGCTTTCCGGCCGGGTAATGGGCTGGGACCGGCCGGGGGAGGACCTGCCGCACCGGCTCAGGAGCCTCGTCGGGCGCCTGGGCGAGCCCGTCGTCCGGGAGGCGATGCGCCAGTCGATGAAGGTGCTGGGGCGCCAGTTCGTCCTCGGCCAGACGATCGAGGACGCGATCGACCGGGCGAGGAAGGCCGAGCGGGGGGGCTTTCGCTACTCCTACGACATGCTGGGGGAAGCCGCCCGGACGGCGGCCGACGCCGGGCGCTACTTCAAGAGCTACACGGGCGCGCTTCGCGCCATCGCCAAGGGGACGAAGCGCGACGGGCTGATGGACCGCCCCGGCCTGTCGATCAAGCTCTCCGCGCTCCACCCCCGCTACGAGATCGCGCAGTGGCGCCGCCTCAGGGACGAGCTTCTGCCGCGCCTCGAAACCCTCCTCGCCGAGGCGCGGGAACGCGACATCGCCGTCACGATCGACGCCGAGGAGAGCGAGCGGCTGGAGCCTTCGCTCGATCTGGTCGAAGCCCTGGCAAGGAGCGAGCGTCTCAAGGGCTGGAACGGCCTCGGCATCGTCGTCCAGGCCTACCAGAAAAGGGCGCTGCCGGTGATCCTCTGGCTCCAGGATCTGGCGGGCCGGACGGGGCGGCGCATCCCGGTCCGCCTCGTCAAGGGCGCCTACTGGGACGCCGAGATCAAGCGGGCGCAGCAGGAGGGGCTCGACGACTTCCCCGTCTTCACCCGCAAGGTGACGACCGACGTGTCGTACCTCGCCTGCGCCGACGCCCTCCTCGACGGCGGCGATGCCTTCTACCCGCAGTTTGCCACCCACAACGCGCACACGCTTTCCTGGGTGCTGGAGCGGGCCGGCAACCGGCGGGGCTTCGAGTTCCAGAAGCTGCACGGCATGGGCGACACGCTCTACCAGGAGATCGCGCTGGCGAAGGACGCGGGCGTGCCGACCCGCGTCTACGCGCCCGTCGGCTCCCATGCCGACCTCCTCCCCTACTTGGTCCGTCGCCTTCTGGAGAACGGCGCCAACTCGTCCTTCGTCCACCAGATCGTCGACCCGAACGCCTCGCTCGACGCCCTCGTCGCCGACCCGGTGGCGAAGCTGCGCCGGCTCGAGCCGAAGCGTCACCCCGGCATCAGGAAGCCCGCCGACCTCTACGCCCCCGTCCGCCGCAACGCCGCCGGGATCAACCTCGCCGACCCGAAGGCGCTGGACGGCCTCGCGGCGGCGCTGGCGGCGAGCCCGGTCGAGGGGCTGGAGGCGGCGCCCGGCGTCGAGGGCGCGAAGGGGACGTGGCACGAGGTCCAGAACCCCGCCGACCGCGCGCACCGTCTCGGAAGGGTGCTGATGGCCGACGCCGCCACGGCCGTTCGCGCCGTCGAGCTTGCGGCGAAGGGGGCGCCCGCCTGGGCGGCGACCCCCGTCCGGCGCCGGGCCGAGATCCTGCGCGCCGCCGCCGACCGGATGGAGGACGCCCAGGCGGACCTCCTCGCCCTCTGCGTCCGGGAGGCCGGCAAGTCGCTGCGCGACGCCGTCGCCGACCTCCGCGAGGCCGTCGACTTCCTGCGCTACTACGCGGTCGAGGCCGAGCGGCTGATGGGGGCACCCGTCCGCCTGCCGGGGCCGACGGGGGAGGAGAACGAACTCCACCTCCACCCGCGCGGCGTCTTCGTCACCATCAGCCCCTGGAACTTCCCGATCGCCATCTTCGCGGGCCAGACGGCGGCGGCGCTCGCCGCCGGCAACGCCGTGGTGGCGAAGCCCGCCGAACAGACTTCGCTCGTGGGTGCCGCCGTCGTCGCCTGCCTGCACGCGGCGGGCGTGTCGAAGGACGCGCTCGTCCTCCTCACGGGCGAGGGCCACGTCATCGGGAGCGCCCTCGTCACCCACCCCGCCGTCGCCGGGGTCGCGTTCACCGGCTCCAACGCTGCCGCGTTCGCCATCAACCGGGCGATGGCCGCGACGGATTTGCCGATCCGCCCGCTCATCGCCGAAACGGGCGGCATCAACGCCATGATCGTCGACAACTCCGCCCTTCCCGAACAGGTCGTCGTCGACGCGGTCGAGAGCGCCTTCCGCTCGGCGGGGCAGCGCTGCTCCGCGCTTCGCCTCGTCTGCGTCCAGGAGGAGACGGCGCCCAAGCTGATCGAGATGCTCGAAGGGGCGATGGACGAACTTGAACTCGGCGACCCCGGCCTCCTTGCCACCGACGTCGGCCCCGTCATCGACGAGGAGGCCAGGGATGGCGTCGAGGCGCACCTGCGGGCGATGGGCGCCAGGGTCCTGCACCGCACCCGTACCCAAGGCCTGAACGGCGGCACCTTCGTCGCCCCCGCCCTCGTCCGCCTCGACAGCGTCGCCGACCTGGAGCGGGAGGTGTTCGGTCCCGTCCTCCACCTCGTCACCTACAAGGGCGACCGCCTGGAGTCGGCCATCGACGCGATCAACGCCAAGGGCTACGGCCTCACTTTCGGCGTCCAGAGCCGGATCGACAACACCATCGAGCGCGCCGTCGCCCGCGTCCACGCCGGCAACGTCTACGTCAACCGCAACGTCATCGGCGCCGTCGTCGGCACCCAACCCTTCGGCGGCGAGGGCCTGTCCGGCACCGGCCCCAAGGCGGGCGGGCCGCACTATCTGCTGCGGTTCCTGGGGGAGCGCGTGGTGTCGGTGAACACGGCGGCGGTGGGGGGGAACCTGGCGCTGCTGGGGGAACTGCGGGACAGTTGAACACGCTTCGCGTCCGCTGGCGCGGGGCCATTTTCTCCTTTTTCGTTTGTTAATCGAGCCTGCTACGAACGCTCATGCTAAGAGCCTCCAGCAAGACTGTCTCACCGCTTGACCGGGCGAAAGGTGATGCGACGCGGGCGGCGGCGGGGTGGTGGGACGGCCTGAAGAGGCGGGCACGGCGCCCGTGGCGGACCGCGGGGCTTGCGCGACCCAGGCGGCGGGCGCTCGCCGGCGGCGGCCGCGGTCGTGGCCGGCCGGCTTGGCGGCCCGGTCGGCTTCCTGGGGCCGCTTTTGCGGCCGGCGCCGGCGGGTCGGCATCGACCGGCAGGAGGGGGTCGCGGCCGTCGTGCACGCTGGCGCCGGCCGGCGGCGCGCCCCTGCCGTCGATGATGCCGCGGCGCCCTCGGCAGGCTTTGCCTGCCGCCCCCGAACAGGTCGGGGGCGGGCCTGCGGGACGGACGGCCGGCTTTGCCAAGCCTGGGCCACGCATGGCCCAAGGATGGCCCGAGGATGGGGCCGGGCCTGCCGCGGCCCCGTCTCGTCGTCCCCTTGAACGCGCCGCGCCCGATCGCCCGTGCCGCCGGTACCGTCCCCGGCGGCACGGGCAAGGCCGATGCCGTTACGCCCAAGGGACGCCCGTGCGCGGCACGAACAAAAAGGTCCCTCAGGGCCTGCCGGCCCGGCACGCGCTTGCGCCCGCCCTCGGACGCGCCCCGGATCGCCGCCCCGGATCAAGGGCCCAAGGGGCGCCCACGGGCCGCCGGAAGAGCCGCTGCTCGGCCATGCCGTGCCGCGCGCCGGCAAACCCTCAGCATTCCGTGCCGTCGGGCGTTCTTGGCCTAGCTGTTCAGTCCCGCCGTG
>JAGRGG010000023.1:0-29388 GCA_020445645.1 Geminicoccaceae bacterium
CCCGCGCAGCGGACGCGAAGCGTATTCCTGCCTCACGACCCGCTCAACTCCCGGCAGAACGCTGCAAATTCCGCCGCGTCGGCGTAGGAGGCCTGGGTGCCGGGGCGGGTGATGGCGTGCGCCGCGTAGCGCACCGCCCGTCCGATCGCCGCCTCGATTCCCTGGCCCATGACGTAGTGGTGGGCGAAGCTGCCGATGAAGGCGTCGCCCGCGCCCGTCGTGTCGACGGGCTCGACCCGCACCGCCGGGACGTGGCGGGCGCCCGCCTCGTCGACGACGAGGGCGCCGCGGGCGCCCAGGGTGACGATCACCGTCTCGATCCCGGCCTCGACGAGGCTCGAGGCCGCCTTCGCCGCGTCGTCTTCGCCGTCGACGAGCAGCCCCGTGAGCAGGGCAAGCTCGCCCTCGTTCGGGACGAGGAAGGTCGCGTCCTTGACGCTCGCGGGGTCGAGCCCCGGCAGGGCGGGTGCCGTGTTGAGGAGGGTCGGCACCCCGTTCGCCTTGCCCCAGGCGAGGGTGTGGCGCACCGTCTCGAAGGGGATTTCCAGTTGCAGGAGGAGGAGGTCGCACCCCTTGAGCGCGCCCGCCGCGCGGTCGACGTCGTCCGGAGTCAGACGGTCGTTCGCCCCCTTGACGATGAGGATGCGGTTCTCGCCGGACGGCTCGACGAAGATCGGCGCCACCCCGCTCGCCGCGCCCTCGGCCGTCGTCACGTGCGCGGCGTCGATGCCGTGCCGCTCGAAGTTCGCCCGCTGCGCCGCCCCGAAGGCGTCGTCGCCGACCTTGGATACCATGACGACCGCCGAGCCCAGCCGCGCCGCCGCCACCGCCTGATTGGCCCCCTTGCCGCCGTGCCCCGTCATGAAGCGGGGGGCGGCCAGCGTCTCGCCCGCGTCCGGCATCCGCTCGACGAAGGTGACGAGGTCCATCATGTTGCTGCCGACGACCCCGATCCGCCCGGCCATCGTTCCCCTCCCCGACGTTCGGCCCCGTCTTCGCAGGGATTCGCCCCGCCGTCCATCCGGGACAGGGGCCTCAGCCCTTGAGGTCGAGGGCGAGCATCGACTTTGCAAAGGCGGTGAGGTCGTCCAGCCGGTTCTCGACGATGCCGCGCAGGATGGCGAGGTCGATGGCCCGGTAGTCGTGGACGGCGATGTTGCGAAAGCCCACCATCCCCTGCATGTGCCCGCGCGTCGCGCGGTCGATCAGGTGCGCCTCGTAAAGGAGGTCGAACAGGTCCCTGGCGCTTTGCGGAGGCCCTAGCCGCCGCAGCCGGACAACGTGCGCCGCCGCGTCGATCACCGCCTCGCAGGCGCGCTGGAGGTTGAGGACGATGGCGTCCTGACGGGTCAGATTGGTTTCGAGTTCGGCTTCGTGGCCTTGGTATTCCTCTCTTATCCGGTTCAGGCAGCGGCCGATGGTCCGCAGCTTGCCCCATAGAACGCTGTCGTCGTTCATGGCTTGAGCAGTTCGGCGAGGATGGGCACCCTGAGTTCGCGCAGGTCCCGGTACATCCCCAGCATCGCCGTCTCCTGCCAGTCGACGGCGGCCGGATCCCTGCACCAGAGCCGGCGCCCCAGCAGCACCTGGTTCTGCATGACGCTCGACACCCGCCGCAGGTCAAGGAGGTCCACGTCGCGCCCGAAGACCCTTTCCAGTTCCGGCCGCAGGTTCCACAAGGCCGGCCCGTCGACGAGCCCTTCACCCATCACCGCCAGATCCACGTCGCTCGACGGCCACGCCGTGCCGTCGGCCGTGCTGCCGAAGTGGTACACCGCCATCAGCCCCGGCAGCCGCTCCCGCAGCAGCGCCACGGCCCGCTCCAGCTTGTCCGCTTCCATGACACCTCCGTTCGGGGCGCCAAGCTAGCAGGCCAGGGCACCGCCATCCAGCGGGGCGCGACTATCCGACGACGGCCTGCCCGAGCGGGCCGAAGAAGGGCTGCAACGCCCTGGTGTCGCCGAAGCCGCCGCGCGTGCCCATCGCGGGGCCGGCGCGCGCCGCCACGAGGTCGCGGCTCGGCACCGCCAGGATCAGCTGCTCGCCCAGGCCCCAGGCCCAGAAGGCGTCCCTCGGCAGGCCGTCGATCGCGCCGCCGGCGTTGTTCCACCACAGGAGCCCGTAGCGGTGCTGCGCCGCGGGATAGACGGCCGGATCGTCGCGGAGCGGGACGCTCTTCAGCCACCACGGGGTCGTCCCCGCCATCCGGACGTAGGACGAGGGGAGGATCCGCCGGGCGCCCCAGCGCCCGCCCCTGGCCATCATCAGCCCGATCCTCGCCATCGCGTCCACGCTGGCGCCGATCCCGGAGCCGAACTCGCGGCGCGCGATGCCGGACAGGGTCTTCGGCCGGTATCGGTTGGTGCGCCACGTCAGGCCGGACGTGGGGATCCCGAGGGGGCGCAGCACCCGGTCGCGCAGCACCGCGTCCAGGTCCCGCCCGTATTCGACCGTCACCAGATCGGCGAGCCAGTTCGCGCCGCCGTCGCTGTAGGACCACCCCGCCCCCGGCTTGAAGCGCAGCCTGCCGAACCCGCCGGTCTTCTCGAAACCGGCGGTGTGGGTGGCCAGATGCCGGACGGCCACGTCGTCGAGCCAGCCCGTGGCCGCGTTCGAGGCCGGCGGCAGGCCGAACCCGTGCAGCCTGGGCTGCGCCCGATCGGTGAGATCCAGCCTGCCGTCCGCGACGGCGAGCCCGAGGAGGATCGAGCCGAACGACTTGGTGGCGGACTTCAGGTCGTAGCGCGTCGCCTGCCCGCCCCAGGAGGCGATTCGGTAGCCGTTGCGAACCACGATGCCCGAACCGCCGAAGCGCTTGGCGTAGGCGATGGCTTGGTCGAGCCTGAAGGCGCCGACCCCGACCTGGGCCGGCGCCTTCGAGACCCAGGCCGACCCCGGCCACGCCCCCGACGCCTCGGCCGCGCCCGGTGCCAGCAGCGAGGCCGTGGCCCCGGCGAGAAGGGCGAGGCCCCGCCGCCGGTCGCACGTCCATTTCCCGTTTTCCATCGGCGTTCTCCCCTTGACCCGGCAAGGGTGGATCCGCCGCCACGCATCCCGTCGCTACGACCGTCCTCGCCGGTGCCGGGGCATTAGACGGCGGCCCGACGACGGCGTCAGTGACATTCGGCATAAAATGCCGACAAACTACCAAAATTCTTGCTTAGGCCGTAAAAACAACGAGTCGTTTAAAATAGGAGAGATTGCTACTGGTATTTCTACTTTAGGCTTTCAAAGACGACGCGAAAAGGTACGGCCGTTCGCCACCCCACCCGTCCGTATGGAAAGGGCTTTATCCCTGCCACCCTGGCTCGAAAGCGTTGCTTTCAAGCCGATCGAGTCGGGTGTGGCAAGGAGGAAGGGGCGGCAACGGTGTCCCGGTCTTACCCGTCCATCTTCAAGGCCGCCAGGAACGCCTCCTGCGGGATCTCGACGTTGCCGACGTTGCGCATCCGCTTCTTGCCGGCCTTCTGCTTCTCCAGGAGCTTGCGCTTTCGGGTGATGTCGCCGCCGTAGCACTTGGCGGTCACGTCCTTCCTGAAGGCGGAGACGGTCTCGCGGGCGATGACCTTGCCGCCGATCGCGGCCTGGATCGCGATCTTGAACATCTGCCTGGGGATCAGGTCCTTCAGCTTCTCGCACAAGGCCCGGCCGCGCTTCTCGGCCATCGTCCGGTGGACGATCAATGCCAGGCTGTCGACGGGCTCGGCGTTGACGAGGACGGAGAGCTTGACCAAATCGCTCTCGCCGTAGCCGTCCAGCTGGTAGTCGAAGCTGGCGTAGCCCCGGCTCATCGACTTCAGGCGGTCGTAGAAGTCGTAGACCACCTCGTTGAGGGGGAGGCGGTAGACGACCAGCGCCCGGCTGCCGACGTAGGTAAGCTCCTGTTGAATGCCGCGCTTTTCGGTGCAGAGCTCTAGGACCTTGCCCAGGTAGTCGTCGGGCACCATGATGCTGGCCTTGATCCAGGGCTCCTCGACGTGGCGGATCCGGGTGGGGTCCGGGTAGTCGGCGGGGTTGTGCAGTTCCAGCACGCTGCCGCCGATCATGTGGACGCGGTAGACGACCGACGGGGCGGTGAGGACCAGGTCGAGGTCGAACTCGCGGTCGAGGCGCTCCTGGATGATCTCGAGGTGGAGGAGGCCCAGGAAACCGCAGCGGAAGCCGAGGCCGAGCGCGGTCGAGCTTTCGGGCTCGAACTCGAAGCTGGCGTCGTTGAGGCGGAGCTTGCCGAGCGCGTCGCGCAAGGAGTCGAAGTCGGCGGCGTCGGCGGGGAACATGCCGCAGAAGACGACGGGCTGCGAGGGGCGGAAGCCGGCGAGCGCCTCGGAGGCCGGGCGCTTCTCCTCGGTGATCGTGTCGCCGACGCGGGTGTCGGCGATGTCCTTGACGCCGGCCGTGATGAACCCGACCTCGCCCGGCCCGAGTTCGTCGACCAGCAAGGGCTTCGGCGTGAAGACGCCCGCCCGGTCGACGGTGTGGGTGGCGCGGGTGCCCATCATGAGGAGCTTCGAGCCCTTGCGGATCCGCCCCTCCCGCACCCGGACCAGCGTGACGACGCCCAGGTAGGCGTCGTACCAGCTGTCGACGATGAGCGCCTGGAGCGGCGCCTCGGCGTCGCCCTTGGGCGCCGGCAGACGCCCCGCGATGGCTTCGAGCACCCCGTCGACGCCGAGCCCGGTCTTCGCCGATATCTGCACGGCGTCGGCGGCGTCCAGCCCGATGATGTCCTCGATCTGCCCCTTGACCCGGTCCACCTCGGCCGCCGGCAGGTCGATCTTGTTGAGCACCGGCACGATCTCGTGGTCGGCGTCGATCGCCTGATAGGCGTTGGCCAGCGTCTGCGCCTCGACCCCCTGCGTCGCGTCGACGACCAGCAGCGACCCTTCGCAGGCGCGAAGCGAGCGGCTGACCTCGTAGGAGAAGTCGACGTGGCCCGGCGTGTCGATCAGGTTGAAGACGTAGTCCCTGCCGTCCTTGCCCGTGTAGCGCAGCCGCACCGTCTGCGCCTTGATCGTGATGCCCCGCTCGCGCTCGATGTCCATCGAATCGAGCACCTGGCTCTGCATCTCCCGCTCGTCCAACCCGCCGCACGTCTGGATCAGGCGGTCGGCGAGCGTCGACTTGCCGTGGTCGATATGCGCGATGATGGCGAAGTTGCGGATGTGGCTCAGATCGGTCATCGACCCTCGACGGGCTGGGGGATTCGGGGCTGGATGTGGCGGCATCGAACGGGCGGGGCAAGGAGATCACGCTTCGCGTCCGCTGGCGCGGGGCCTTTTTCCTCTTTTTTGTCCGTTGTCCGTGCGCGTCTCGAACGTTCGGGCCACGCACGGACAATGGATAAAAAAAGAGAAAGAGAAGCCCCGCGCAGCGGCGCGCAGCGAATCCTACCCCCGCAGCACCCCACCCGTCTGTTTCTCGACCGCCTGGACGATGCGCTGCGCCACGGGCTCCACGTCGGCGTCGGTGAGGGTGCGGTCCTTCGCCTGGAGGCGGACGGAGAAGGCGAGCGAGCGCTTGCCTTCGGGGACGCCCTTGCCGGCGTAGGCGTCGAAGAGGGCGACGTCGCGGATCAGGCGCTTGTCGGCGCCGCGCGCGGCCTTCAGGACGTCGGCGGCGGGGACGGCGGCGTCGACGAGGAAGGCGAAGTCGCGGTCGACGGGGGGGTGGGGCCAGCGTTCGAGGGGCGAACGGCCCTTCGCCTTCGCCTTCGGCTTCGGCAGGGCGTCGAGGTCGATCTCGAAGGCGACGACGGAAACGGGGAGGTCGAAGGCCTCGATCACCTTCGGGTGCAGCTCGCCGAAGGTGGCCAGCGTCTGCGGGCCGAGGCCGAGCCTTCCGGAGCGGCCGGGGTGGTACCAGGGAGGTGCCTCCGCCGTGACGCCGACGGCCTCGACGCGCACGCCCGCCGCCTGGAGGGCGGCCAGCGCGTCGGCCTTGGCGTCGAAGGCGTCGACGGGGCGGGCGGGCTCCGCCCAGCCGCGCTCGACCATGCCGCCGAAGCGCAATCCCGCGAGCGCCCAGACCTGATCGCCGGGGCGGGATCCCGTGAAGCGGGGGCCGAGTTCGAACAGGGCGCCGCCCTCCCGCCGCTTGGCGAAGCTCCCCGCCGCCGCCCAGAGCAGGTTCGGCAGCAGCGACGGCCGCATGACCGAAAGCTCGCTGGAAATGGGGTTCAGGAGCCGCACGAGGGGGCCGTTCGTGAACGGGCCCGCCGTCGCCTCGCCCGTGAACGAGAAGGTGACGGCCTCCAGGAGCCCCTGGTCGGCGACGGTGCGGCGGATGTGCCCCCGGCGGCGCTGCTCCAGGGTGAGGACCGGCGGGGTCACGGCGGCGAGGCGGGTGAGCGGCACGGGAGGGATGCGGTCGTAGCCGTGGACGCGGCAAAGCTCCTCGACGATGCAGGCGGCGTCGGTCACGTCGCCGCGCCAGGAGGGGACGCGAAGCTCGATGGCGCCCTCGCCTTCCCCGACGACGGCGAAGCCCAGCCGGCCCAGGATCGCGTCGATCTCGGCGCGCTCCAGGTCGATCCCGCCGAGGCGCGGCAGTTCGGCCAAGGGAAAATGCACCGTCCGCGAGGATTCGGGCACCCTGCCGGCGACGACGGGCTCCTGCGCCTCGCCGCCGCAAAGCTCCAGGATCAGCCGGGTCGCGGCCTCCATGCCGGGGAGGACCATCAGGGGGTCGAGCCCGCGCTCGAAGCGGGCGCGGGCGTCGCTGTCGATGCCGAGCGTGCGGCCCGTCATCGCCGTGCGGATCGGGTCGAACAGCGCCACTTCGAGGAGCACGTCGGTGGTTTCGGCGGTGACGCCCGTATCCTCGCCGCCCATGATCCCGCCGAGGCTCTGCGGACCATCCTCGTCGGCGATCACGGTCATCTCGGGCGTGAGCCCGTAGGTGCGGCCGTCGAGCGCCAGCAGTTCCTCGCCTTCGCGGGCGAAGCGCAAGGCGAGGTCGCCCGTCAGCTTCGCGGCGTCGAAGACGTGCAGGGGGCGGTCGAGGTCGAGCATGACGTAGTTGGTGACGTCGACCAGGGCCGAGATCGGGCGGAGGCCCACGGCCCGAAGCCGCCGCTGCATCCACGCGGGGCTCGGCCCGTTCCTGACCCCTCGGATCAGCCGGCCGACGAAGACCGGGCAGGCCGCTTCCTCCCCTTCCGGGAAGTCGAGGCGAATCGCCGGGCCGTTTCTGCCCATCGCCGGCACGGGGTCGACGGCGACGTCCTTGAGGCGGCCGACCCCGCCGGCGGCGAGGTCGCGGGCGATGCCGAGCACGCCCAGGCAGTCGGCGCGGTCGGGGGTGATCGCCACGTCGAACACCGGCCCCTCGACGCCGAGCGCCGAGGCCGCCGGGGCGCCGACGGGGGCGTCGCCCCGATAATCGACGATGCCGTCGTGCTCGTCGCCGAGCATCAGCTCGCGCATTGAACACAGCATCCCCTCGCTCTCCACGTCGCGGATGCGGCTGCGCTTCAAGGTGATGCCGGTGCCGGGGACGTAGGCGCCTTCGGGGGCAAAGACGGCCTTCATCCCCGCCCGCGCGTTCGGGGCGCCGCAGACCACCTGCTTCACCCCGTCCTTCGTCTCGACGGTGCAGACCCGCAGCCGGTCGGCGTTCGGGTGCTGTACAGCGTCCTTCACGTAGGCGATCGTGAAGGCGTGCAGGTCCGCCGCCGGGTCGCTCACGCCCTCCACCTCGAGGCCGAGCGCGGTGAGCGCCGCCGCGAGGCGGTCGGGGTCGGCGTCGGTGTCGAGGTGGTCCTTCAGCCAGGGAAGGGTGAACTTCATCGGGACAGCCCCGCGAACAGGGTCGGAAGGTCGAGGGGGGAGAAGCCGTAGTGGCGAAGCCAGCCCGCGTCGCCCTCGAAGAAGGTGCGAAGGTCAGGGATGCCGTATTTGAGCATCGCCATGCGGTCGATCCCCATGCCGAACGCGAAGCCCTGCCACTGGGCGGGGTCGAGCCCGACCGCCTTCAGCACCTTCGGGTGGACCATGCCGCAGCCCAGCACCTCCAGCCAGTCCGACCCCTCGCCGACGACGAGCTCGTCCTTCGTCCGCCGGCAGCCCACGTCCATCTCGGCGGACGGCTCGGTGAACGGGAAGTAGGAGGGGCGAAAGCGCGTCGTGATGTCGTCGCGCTCGAAGAAGGCGCGGACGAACTCGATCAGGCAGCCCTTCAGGTGCCCCATATGGGTGCGGCGGTCGATCAGGAGCCCCTCGCACTGGTGGAACATCGGCGTGTGCGTCGCGTCGCTGTCCGAGCGGTAGGTGCGGCCGGGGGCGATGACGCGGAACGGCGGCTTGCCCGTCCGCATCGTCCGCACCTGGACGGGGCTCGTGTGGGTGCGGAGCACGAACGGCACCGTGCCTTCTTCCGGCTCCAGGTAGAAGGTGTCCATCATCTGCCGGGAGGGGTGCTCCGGGGGGATATTGAGCGCGGTGAAGTTGTGGAAGTCGTCCTCCACGTCCGGCCCCTCGGCGACCGCGAAGCCCATCTCGGCGAAGATGGCGACGATCTCGTCCATCACTTGGCTCACGGGGTGGATCGCGCCCGCCGACCGCCGCCGCGCCGGCAGGGTCACGTCGACCCGCTCGGCTTGAAGCCGGGCGTCCATCTCGGCGGCGGCGAGATGGTCCCGCCGCGCCTGCAAGAGCGCCTCCGCCTCCGCCTTCAGACGGTTGATCGCCTGCCCCGCCGCCGGGCGGTCCTCGGGCGAGAGCCGGCCCAGCCCTTTCGCCAGGTCGGTGACGCGCCCCTTCCTGCCGAGCAGCGCCACCCTCGCCTCGTCGAGGGCGCGCAGGTCCGGGGCCTCCCTCAGGCTCGCCTCGATCTCGGCCCGCAAGGCGTCCAGGCCCTCAAGCATCGTCATCGTCCCCGCGTCCATGCTCATGATAAAGCCGCCGAAAACGAAAAGGGGCCGTCGCCGGCCCCCTCTCCTACCCGAGCCGCCCGCGCGTCAGGCCTGGAGCGCGGCGCCCGCCCGCTCGACGAAGCCGGTGAACATGGCGGCGTCGCGCACGGCGATGTCGGCCAGCACCTTGCGGTCGATCTCGATGCCCGCCGTCTTCAGCCCGTGCATGAACTGGCCGTAGGTCATCCCGCCCTCGCGCGCGGCGGCGTTGATGCGCTGGATCCAGAGCGCCCGGAACTCGCGCTTGCGCACCTTGCGGTCGCGGTAGGCGTACTGCCCCGCCTTCTCGACCGCCTGCCGCGCCGTCCTGATGCAGTTCTTGCGCCGGCCGCGATAGCCCGCCGCCGCCTCCAGAACCTTCTTGTGCCGGGCGTGCGCCGTGACGCCGCGCTTGATACGAGCCATGATGCCTCAAACCTTCAAAAGTGCCGCCGCTTGAACTCAGCCGCCGTAGGGCAGCATCAGCCGGACCAGCTTCGCGTCGCCGGGCTCCAGGATGGCGCTCTGGCGGTGCTGGCGCTTCGCGTCTTTCGGCTTTTGCGTCAGGTTGTGGCGGTGGTGGGCGTGGCCCCGCTTGACCTTGCCGGTGCCGGTGAACGAGAAGCGCTTCGCCGCCGAGCGCTTGGACTTGAGCTTGGTCATCGGGAAAAACAGTCTCCAAAGCCGCCGCACCGCGCCCTTGCCGGCGCGGCGGGGGGTCTTATAGCCAAGGCGGCACGGGCGCGCAAGCGGCGGCCCGCGTCGTCGGCCTCATTTAGCCCCGCCGTCCCCGGCGCGCAACCCGCGCCAGGACGAGCGCCGTCCAGGGCGCCCGGTCGACGCGGCGGACCAGCCTGAGCCCGTGCCGCGCGTGCGCCGCCGCGACGGCCGCCGCCTGCCGGTCGAGCAGCCCCGAGAGCACGGCGACCCCGCCCGTTGCCAGATGGCGCCGCAGGTCGCCGGCCATCGTGACGAGCGGGTCGGCCAGGATGTTGGCGAAGACGAGGTCGAAGCGGCCCACCAGCCCCGCGTAGCCTTCGGCGACGTTCGCCCGCCCCCGCCCCGCCACGCCGTTGAGCGCGAGGTTGTCCCGCGCGACCGCGACGGCGACCGGGTCGTTGTCGACCAGGACCGCCCGCCGCGCCCCCGCCTTCAGGGCCGCGATGCCCAGGATCCCGGAGCCGCAGCCCATGTCGAGGACGCGTCCCGGCCTCCCTTCACGAAGCAGCGCGTCGAGCGCCAGCAGGCAGGCGCGGGTCGTCTGGTGCTCGCCCGACCCGAAGGCCAGCCCCGCCTCGACCTCAACCGAGACGCACCCCTTGGGCGCCGTACTCCGGTCCTCGGCACCGTGGACGTAGAACCGTCCGGCCCGCATGGGCGGACGGCGCATCGCCGCCCGGTCCAGCCACGCCTCGTCCGCCAGGGCCTCGACGTCCGGCGCGGGCGCCCTGACGCCCAGGGGCGCCAGCACGGCGTCGAGCCCGGCCGCGAGTTCGTCGGGGTCGGGCCGCTCCTTGAACAGGAGTTCCACCCGCCACGCCGTCGTCCGGTCCTCCGCGTCCGCCGCCGCCTCGAAGATCGACGCGGCCAGCGCCAGCTCCTCCAGCCCCTCCAGGGCCTCCAGCACGGCGTCGCCCTCGACGGTGAACCCCGCGCGCCACATCCGCGGCACCGAATCGTTCATGATTTCCTCCCGATGGCGACGTTCCGCGGGCGTCAGGGCTTCAGGAACACGAGGGCGGCACCGGCGACGATCAGGCCGAACCCGGCAAGCTGGCTGAGGCTCACGCCCTCGTGCAGATAGAAGAAGGAAAACAGCACGAACACGGTGAACGTGATCGCTTCTTGCATCGTCTTCAACTGGGCCGCCGAGTAGGCGCCGTAGCCGATCCGGTTGGCGGGCACGGCCAAACAGTATTCAAAAAATGCGATGCCCCAACTGACAATGATGGCGACGAAAAGAGGGGATGACCTGAATTTCAAATGACCGTACCAAGCGAACGTCATGAAGACGTTCGACAGGCAAAGCAGAAGCGGCGGCATTATATAATTAGAGAATAGAGACATTTATCTCGCGTCATTCGGCATCGCTACGAAATTTCATCCAGGGCCGCGCGGATGGCGATCAAGTCGCCGCCTCGACGAAGCTCTCCATCACCTTCTTCCGCCCCGACCGCTCGAAGGCGATGTCGAGCTTGTCGCCCTCGACCGTCTCGACCCGGCCGTAGCCGAACTTCTCGTGGAAGATGCGGTCGCCGGCCTTGAAGCGGCCCGGCTTGCGGCGCGGCTGGGCCTTCAGGATCTCGGCCTTGCCCTCGATGATCGGCGGGGGGCGCCTGCGGTGCGGCGAGGGGCGGGGGGCGAGCGGGGCGGATTCGAAGCCGGCGAAGGGTTCGAGGTCGGGGCGGAGCGCCGGGTTGCGCTGGAGGTGCTCGACGTGGGCTGCCGGCAGCTCGTCGATGAAGCGGGACGGCAGGCTGGCGTTCCACTGGTTGTAGATCCGCCTTCCGGCGGCGAAGCTGATGGTGCAGCGCTGCCGGGCGCGGGTGATGCCGACGTAGGCGAGGCGGCGTTCCTCCTCCAGCGCCTTGGCGCCCCCTTCGTCGACCGATCGCTGGCTGGGGAACACGCCCTCCTCCCAGCCGGCGAGGAAGACGGCGGCGAATTCGAGCCCCTTCGCCCCGTGCAGCGTCATGATCGACGCCATGTCGGCGGCGTTGTCCGAGGTCGTGTCCATGACGAGGCTCACGTGCTCCAGGAACGCCGGGACCGTCGGGAACTCCTCGATCGCCTTGACGAACTCCTTCAGGTTGTCGAGCCGGCCCGGCGCCTCGGCGCTCTTGTCGTTCTTCCACATCTCGGTGTAGCCGGATTCGTCGAGCACCTTCTCGGCGAACTCCCTCGGCGGGGTCTCGGCGAGCTCGCCCCGCCAGCGGTCGACGGTGGCGACGAAGTTGGCGAGCGCGTTCCTGGCGCGGGTCGCAAGCTCGTCGGTCAGCGCGAGGCGCCGGGCACCGTCCAGGAGCGGGGTCTCGTCGGCGCGGGCGACGCGGTGGATTTCGCGCAAGGCCTGATCGCCGATCCCGCGCCTCGGCTTGTTGACGATGCGCTCGAAGGCGAGGTCGTCGGCGGGCTGGGCGACGAGGCGGAGGTAGGCGATGGCGTCCCTTATCTCCAGGCGCTCGTAGAAGCGGGGGCCGCCGATCACCCGGTACGGCAGGCCCATCTGGATGAATCGCTCCTCGAAGGCGCGGGTCTGAAAGCCCGCCCGGACCAGGACGGCGCAGTCGGCGAGCCTGCCCCCGCCCCGCTGCCACGCCTCGATCTCCTCGCCGACGAACCGGGCCTCCTCGCCCTCGTCCCAAAGGCCGGCGATCCGGACGGGGTAGCCCGCCTCGTCCTCGGTCCAAAGGGTCTTGCCGTGCCTTGCCCGGTTCCTGGCGATGAGGCCGGACGCCGCGCCCAGGATGTGGCCCTTGGAGCGGTAGTTGCGCTCCAGCCGCACCACCTCGGCGCCCGGAAAGTCCTGCTCGAAGCGCAGGATGTTGNNCAGGATGTTGCCGACCTCGGCGCCGCGCCAGGAGTAGATCGACTGGTCGTCGTCGCCGACGCAGGTGATGTTCTTGTGGCCCTGGGCCAAGAGGCGCAGCCAGAGGTACTGGGCGACGTTGGTGTCCTGGTACTCGTCGACGAGCACGGCCCGGAAGCGCCGCTGGTAATCGGCCAGCACGTCCGGGTTCTTGCGGAGGAGTTCGAGCGGCAACAGGAGGAGGTCGCCGAAGTCGGCGGCGTTCAGCGCCCGCAGCCGGTCCTGGTAGGCGCGGTAGAGTTCGACCGTCCGGCCCATGGCGAACTCGCCGACCTCGGAGGCCGGCACGTCGTCCGGCGTGTAGCCCCGGTCCTTCCAGCGCTGGACGATGCCCAAGAGGATGCGCGGCGCGAAGCGGCGCTCGTCGAGGCCGATCGCCTCCGTCACCTGCTTGGTCAGCCGGATCTGGTCGTCCTGGTCCAGGATCGTGAAGCTGGGCTTCAAGCCCGCGAGTTCGGCGTGGCGGCGGAGCATCCGGACGCCGATGGCGTGGAACGTGCCGAGCCAAAGGCCGGCGACGCTCCGGCCGAGGAGGTGCTCGACCCGCTCCACCATCTCGCGCGCCGCCTTGTTGGTGAAGGTGACGGCCAGGACCTCGTGCGGGCGGGCGCGGCCGCTCATGAGGAGGTAGGCGAGGCGCGTCGTCAAGACGCGGGTCTTGCCGGTCCCGGCGCCGGCCAGCACCAGGAGCGGCCCGTCCTTCGCGGTCGCGGCGAGGCGCTGCTCGGGGTTGAGCCCGTCGAGCCAGGACGGCTGCGGCGCCGTCGGCAGGGTTTCGGCGTTCAAGGCGAAGGTTTCCTCCAGCGCCGCCCCTGCTCGGTCGCGCGGGCTTCGAGCAGCGCCGTGTTGTAGGCCCGCATCAGGTCGGCGAAGCGCACCTCGCCCACGAGCCGCATGTCCGCCTCGCCCCGCACCACCGGCACGTTCTCCTCCTGGAGCGCCTGACAGCGGGTGAAGGCGTCGGCGAGGTCGTCGCCCGGACGTAGCACGACCGGCAGCTTGCGGGCCAGCCCCTCCGCCCGGACCTCCGCCGGGTCGTCGGCGAGCACGGCTTCCGCCAGATCCCCGACGCCGATCTCGCCGACGAGGCCCCCCTCGCCGTCGACGACGTAGAGCCCGGTCGTCGGGTGGGCGCGCAGATGCGCCTTCAGCACGTCGAGCCCGGCGTCCGCCGGCACGGCGTCGTAGCCGCCCTGCATCAGTTCGGATACCCGGCGCTGGCGAAGCAGGCCCAGCTCGCGCTGCCCCTCGACGCTGACGCCGCGCCTTCGCAACTGCCAGAGGAAGAAGCTCTCGGCGAACAGGTTGCGGAAGACCAGCGAGGCGATGGCGACCGAGACCATGACGGCGAACGTGATCTCGTAGTTCTGCGTCAATTCGAAGATCATGATGACCGTCGAGATGGGCGCGCCCAGCGTGCTCGCCGCCACCGCCCCCATGCCCAGCACGGCGTAGACCGAGGACGCCGAGGACAGCCCCGGAAAGAGGTGCGCCGCGACGAGGCCGAACGCGCCGCCGGTCAAGGCGCCGACGGCGAGGCTCGGCGAGAAGATGCCGCCGCCGAAGCCGGAGCCGAGGCAAAGGGCGGTGCCGGCCAGCTTCGCCAGCGCCACGAGGACCAGGACGCGCAGCCCGACCCCGTTGGACAGGGCCTCCGACGTGACCTGATAGCCGATGCCCAGGATCTGGGGGTAGGCGTAGGCCAGCGCGCCCAGGCCGAGCCCGCCGATGGCGGGTTGCAGCCAGCGCGGCACCTTCAGGCGGCGGTGGAAATCCTGCGTCAGGGCGATGCCGCGCACCAGCGCGATGGCGGCCCCGGCGCAGACGAAGCCGAGGAGGACGAAGGCGGGGAACTCCCAGAAGGACGCGATGTGCTGCGCCGGCAGGTCGAAGGCCGGGTCCGCGCCGACATGGACGCGGGTGACGATCGTGCCGACGACCGACGCGATGACAACCGGCGAGAAGGCGCCGATGCCGTAGTGCCCGACGACGACCTCGAGCGCGAAGAACACCCCCGCGAGCGGCGCGTTGAACGAGGCCGCGACCCCGGCGGCGACGGCGCAGCCGATGAGGGTGCGGATCAAGGAGGGGCCGAGGCCGATCCGGCGCCCGGCGAGCGAGGCCAGCGACGCGCTCAGGTGGACGATCGGCCCCTCGCGGCCGACCGAGGCGCCGAGGCCGATGGAGGCGACGCTGAAGAAGGCCCCGCTCCACATCGGGCCGAAGTCGAGCCGCCCGTTGCGCAGCGTGCTGGCCTCGATCACGTCGGCGACCCCCTCCGGCTGCGGCCCCGGCAGGACGTAGGCGCCGAGGAGGCCGAGCGCGAGCCCGCCGAGCGCCGGGACGAGGAGCATGTGCCACGCGGCGGCGTCCCGGATCGCCGCCGGCACCTTCTCCTCGGCGGCGCCGTAGACGGTCCAAGCGATCAGGTCGGCGCCCTCCCGAAAGCCGATGGCGGCGTAGGCGGCGGCGGCGCCGACCAGGACGGCGAGCGCGCCCAGCACCATCTCCCGGCGGTGCAGGACGGTGTGGCGGAACAGCCCCCCACCGCCGACGGGTGCCGGAGGCTTGGGGCGCGCGGCCTTACCCCCCTGCACGCTCGCCGAAGTTCTCCAAGACCGCATCGGTGATCTGCGCCCTCGCCACCACGCCTTGCACCCGGCCCGCGCGCGGCGTCCCGGCGCCGTCGGCGACGAGGACGTAGCGCGCGTGCCGCCGCTTCATGCGCGGGAAGATCTCGAACATGCTGCGGTTCGGTCCCGCCACGATGAACTGCCGATCCGCGATCTCGCCCAGCGTCAGCGCGCCCCGCACCTCCTCCAGCCGGTGCAGGCTCGGCGGCACCAGGATCACGCCCCTGATGCGTTCGCCCCTGGCGACGATGATGTACTCGGAGTCGGGCAGGGCCGGCAGCGCCTTCAGCCCCTCCTGCACGGTCATCGTGTCGGGCAGCACGGCGACGTTCCGGCTCATCACGTCGCCCGCCTGCCGGACGAGGAACATGTTGCTGTGCCGGTCGGATGGGATCCGTCGCCCGCGCCACGCGAGCTTCACCGTGTAGATGTTCTCGCGCGAGATCAGCCGCCTCGTCCCGACGGCGAGCGCCGTCGCGGTGATCGCCGGAAAGACGATGTGGTAGTCGCGGACCATCTCGAAGATCATGACGATCGCCGTCATCGCCGCCCCGGTGCCGCCCCCCACCAGGGCCGCCATGCCGATCATCGCGTACTCGCCGATGCCAAGCCCGTGGAAGCCCAGCGTGCCGTTGACGAAGGCGCCGAACGCGCCGCCCAGCGTAGCGCCCAGGAACAGGGAAGGCGCGAACACCCCGCCCGAGGCGCCGGCGCCGAGGCTGATCGTCGTCGCCAGCAGCTTGGCGACGAAGAGGAGGGCGAGGAGCCCCACGCCCGTGAGCCCGCCGTTCAGGACCGCCTCGATCGTGGCGTAGCCGACCCCCTCGACGTAGTAGTGCCCGAAGCCGAGGAAGAGGCCGTAGAACAGGAGGCCGACGACGAACATGCCGGCCGCGTTCTTGACGTAGTCGTTGCCGGGCGCCTTCTCGAACCCTTCCTCGCAGGCGGTAAGCAGGCGGACGAAGAGCGCCGCCGCGAGCCCGCTCACGACGCCCAGAACCGCGGCCGCGAGCAGCGAGCCGAGGTCGATCCGCTGGTCGAGGTGGGTGAGGTCGGGCAGGAGGAAGGCGGGCTGCGGGCCGAAGAACAGCCGGCCAACGAAGGTCGCCGTGCCCGTGGCGATGACGACGGGCAGGAAGGTGCGGTTGCTGATCTCCGGCAGCAGGAGTTCGGTGGCGAACAGCACGGCGGCGAGCGGCGTGTTGAAGGTGGCGGCGATCCCCGCCCCCGCCCCCGCCGCGACCAGCGTGATCTTCTGCCAGGGCGCCAGCTTCAGCGCCTGCCCCAGGGTCGAGCCGAACGCGGCGCCGATCTGGATGATCGGCCCCTCGCGGCCCACGGCGGCACCGCTGCCGATCGAGAGCGCCGACGCCGTGATCTTTGCCGCCGCCACCACGGGGCGGATGCGCCCCTCCCGGTAGTAGACCGCCTCCATCACCTCCGGCACGCCGTGGCCCTTGGCCTCCGGGGCGAACGTCTTGACGATCCAGACGACGATCAGCCCGCCGACGACCGGGCTCAGGACGATGAACGGCCCCCAGACGCTCGGCGGCCCGAAGCCGGGCGGAATGGCGGCAAGCGTGAGCCTGCCGTTGAAGAAGAGGTTGTGGACGATGTCGACCAGCGCCCGGAAGACCACGGCCCCAAGCCCCGTGACGATCCCGATCGAGACCGAGAGCAGACAGAGCCAAGCCAGCGTCAGGCGCCGAAGGCGAGCATCGAGCAAGGGGCGTCACCCGGTCCGTTCGAGAGGAGAAGCCCAGCTTCGGGCCGGGACTCCCGGCCTGTCAAGGACGGGGGGTTAAGATTCGCTTCGCGCCGCTGACGCGGCGCGAAGCGCGTCTTCTCATCCCTCGACGGTGAACCCGTCCCCCGAGCGATCGAGCACGAAGCGGCCCTCCGCCACCGCCGTCGCCCACTTCGCCGTCTTGTCGAAGCCGCCGAAGGGGTAGAAGTGCAGGTTCTGGATGCCGCCCTTGCTTTCCGTTGCCAGGAGCGTGATGAGCCCGTCGGGCGCGCTCTGCCCCATGAGCTGGAGCAGCTTGCCGCCGGCCTTCGCCATCACCGTCATCGAGGCGTTGACGCCGCACATCTTGGCGTACTTCAAGAGCGCCGTCATCGAGGCGGGGCCGGCGACGCCGATGCGGATCGGCAGGCGGTTGCCGGCGGCCTCGATCGCCCCGGCCCAGGCGAGCATCCCCGTCCCGTCGAAGCCGAACTGGGTGGTGATCGTGAGCGGGATGCCCGTCCGCTCGCTCCAGGCGTTCTTGTGGGCCAGCGCCTCGGCAAGGCCCTTGGCGTCGATGTCGGGCGAGCCTTCCGGGTGCCCGGCGACATGGAGCCGCTCGAAGCCGAGATCCTCGAACACGCCGCTGTCCAGGAGCTGCATCGAGCTGACCAGATCGCCGACCGGCCGGCCCAGCCCGCCCGCGAGCACGAGCGCCTCCGTGACCCCCGCGGCGCGCAGCCCCTTCGCGTAGGCGACGAACGCCGCCATGTCCTCCAGCGAGCGCGCCGGCACGTGCGGCACCGGCACCATCCCTTCGCCGCGGAGACGCTCGGCGAGCGCCACGATCGCGGCCGGGCTCTCGCCGGGGATGAAGGCGACGAACACCCTGGTCCCCTTGGGCAGCACCGCCGCGAACGAGGCCACCTTCTCCGCCTGCTTCGGCGTCGTCTCGATCGAGAACCCCGCCATGAACGCCCGGATCCGCTCGCGCAGCCCCTCGGCCGGCGCCGCCCGCGAAAAGCCCCTCGTCAACGTCGCCAGCATGGTCTTCGCTCCCTTAAAAACCGCTGGACGGGGATATAGGCAAGGGGCGCGACCGGCGCTCTTGAGGCCGCGACAAGGGCTTGCGTCAGACCGTCAGGCGCCCGCGCCAGCGGACGCGAAGCGCGATTCACCGCAGGACGTTCTGCACCGCGAGCGCCGCCCCGTCGCTCACCGTCACCCGCTCGAAGTCGAGCGAGCGCAGGAGGTCGAGGAAGGACCATTCGAGGTCGGGCTGGCCGGCCGCGAAGGGCGCCACCTCGCGGGCGAGGCCGTTCAGGCGGGCGAGGAGCGCGCGGGCGCGGTAGGGGGTGTCGACCATGCCGTCGCGCACGGCGACGACGACGAGCCGGTCCGCGTCGTCGCCCGCCGTCTCGACCCCGACCTCGCCCAGCCCCGCGTTCGTCAGCGCCCGGCCGAGCGCCAGCACGAAGCGGCGCCGCTCGCCGGCGGAGGCGTCGTCGCGCGGCTTGGCGAGCGTGCGGACCAGCTCGCTCGATTTCGGCGGCGGGTAGAGCGTCCCCGCCTCGCGGTCGGCGGCGGGCGCGGCCTGGGGGGCGAGGAAGGCGAGGAGGACGAGGGGGGCTAGACGGGGCATCGGCGGGCGAAGTCCATGTAAAGCTCGCGGGCGCGGCGGTAGACCGGCCCGATCTCGACGTCCCTGTCGTCGAGGCAGGTGATCGGCATGACCTTGCCCCAGTTGCCGGTCGAGAACAGCTCGTCCGCCGCCTTCAGGTCGTCCACCGTGAGCGTCGTCTCCTCGACCGGCAGCCCTTCGGCCCGGAACAGGGCGATGATCCGCTGCCGGGTGATGCCGTTGAGGAAGGTGCCGTTCCAGGCGGGCGTCATGGCGACGCCGTCCCTGACGATCCAGAGGTTGGCGGTCGCCAGCTCGGCGACGTTGCCGTTGGGGTCGAGGCTGACGGCGTTGGCGAAGCCCCTGGCCCTCGCTTCCGCCATCGCCCGCTGCTGGTTCGGGTAGAGGCAGCTCGCCTTGGCGAGCGTCGGCGCCATGTCGCGCGCCGGGCGGCGGAAGCGGGAGACCATGACGCCGACCCCCGTGGGCTCCGGCATCGGCATCTCCTGGACCGCGATGGCAAAGCGGGTGCCGCCCGGCTCCGGGACGATGAACCCTTCGGTCGCGTAGAACATCGGCCGGACGTAGAGGTGCGATCCCTTCGGAAAGCGGCTTATGCCGTCCAGGCACCGCTCCAGCACCGCCTCGGCGTCCAAAGGCGGCGCCAGCATCAACGACTCCGCCGAGGCGACGACGCGCCGGCAGTGGCGGTCCAGGTCCGGCGCCACCCCGTCGAAGGCGCGGGCGCCGTCGAAGACCACGCTCGCCAGCCACGCCGCGTTGTCGAGCAGGCCGATCACCGGCGGGTTGCCCTCGTGCCAGCCGCCATTCGCGTAGACCAGTGCCGCCATCGTTCCCTCTTCAGCGCCGTTAACCGTCTCTTAGCACCTTCCTGCGATGCTGCGCACCCATGCGAAGCCCCCTCCCCCACCTCCTCGCCGCCCTCCTGCTCTTCTGGGCGGGCGCCGCCGCCGCCGGCCCGCCCGCCACGACGGGGGGCGACCTCGCCCGGCGCCTGCAAGGCCAGACGCTCCAGGCGCGAACCCTGACGCCCCCCTGGCTGCGCCGCCCGGCCGTCCTGGAGGGCGTGCCGCTGGAACGGCTCGTCACGGCCGGCACCGGACGCCTTGCCCTTCGCACCCGGGGCGGCGTCCAGGGAATGCCCCTGGAAGAGGCGCTGCGGCAGGACGCTTTCGTCGTCCTCCGCCGCGACGGGGCGCCCCTCGACGCCGATGGCCCCTACTGGCTCGTGGCGACGGATGGCGCCTTCGCCGTCCAGCGCCTCGTCGACATCGAGGCCGAGCGCCGATAAGCGCTACGCGCGCGCCGACGCGCGATCTTTTTCTCTTTTCTATCATTTGGTTCCCCGCTCGGCACGGGCGCCGAAGCCGGGCTCCATCCAACTTGCAAAAAGAGAAGAAAGAAGGCCCCGCGCCGGCGGACGCGAAGCGTAACTTCTCTTTACGCGCGGCCTTGCCCCGTGCCAGTGTGCCGCCACTGCCAGAGAACGACGACAAGGGGGGCGCATGGCGGTACTGGAGCTGCGCGGGATCACGAAGCGTTTCGGCGCCATCGAGGCCTTGCGCGGCGTCGACCTGAGGCTGGAGGCCGGCGAGGTGCTGGGCCTCATGGGCGACAACGGCGCCGGCAAGTCCACCCTCGTCAAGATCATCGCCGGCAACTTCCCGCCGACCACGGGCGAGATCCGCATCGACGGCGAGGCGCAGCACTTCACGAAGCCGGTCGACGCCCGCGAGCGGGGGATCGAGGTCGTCTACCAGGACCTCGCTTTATGCGACAACCTCACCGCCGCCGCCAACATCTTCCTCGGCCGCGAGATGAAGCGCGGCTTCGGCCCGCTTCGTCTCCTCGACTATCCCAGCATGTACGCCCGCGCGGCCTCGCTGTTCGGCGAGCTCAAGTCCGAGACCCGGCCGCGCGACTTGGTCAAGATGATGTCGGGCGGGCAGCGGCAGGCGGTTGCCATCGCGCGCACGCGGCTCACCGATTCCAAGTTCGTCCTCATGGACGAGCCCACGGCCGCGATCTCGGTGCGGCAGGTGGCCGAGGTGCTGGCGCTGATCCGCCGCCTCAAGGACCAGGGGGTGGGGATCATCCTCATCAGCCACCGGATGCCCGACGTGTTCGAGGTCTGCGACCACGTCCTCGTCATGCGCCGCGGCCTGCCCGTGGCCGAAAAGCCGATCGCCGACACCAGCCCCGAGGAAGTCACGGGCCTCATCACCGGCGCCATCCATGCGGCCTGAGGGATCCTGACGATGGCGAAGAGCACCCCCACCCGCCCCGCCAACCCCTCCGGCGGGATCGACATCGAGGAGGTGACGGGCCTGAGGGAGCGCGGGCTCGCGGGCGTCCTGTTCGCCAGCCAGCCCTTTTGGATCACCGTCGCCCTCGCCGTCCTCTGCGTCCTGATGGCCTACGTGGCGCCGGCGTTCGCCAGCCTCGACAACTTCTACAACATCACCCGCAACTTCGCCTTCATCGGCGTCATGGCGCTCGGCATGACCGCCGTCATCATCACGGGCGGCATCGACCTCTCGATCGGCTCGATCATGGGGCTCGTCGGCATCGTCCTGGGCCTCCTCCTCGAAGCCGGCTGGCCCTGGTACGTCGCCGTCTCGGCCGGGCTCGTCGCCGGCATGGCGGCGGGCGCCATCAACGGCTACCTGATCGCCTACCTCCGCCTCGCCCCCTTCGTCGTCACGCTGGGGATGCTCTCGATCGCCCGCTCGGCCGCGATCGTCCTTTCGGGCAACCGGATGATCTACGACTTCGGCCCCGGCGCCGACGCCGTCTACTGGATCGGCGGCGGCTCGATCTTAGGCATCTCCAACCCCGTCTGGGTGCTCGTCGTCGGCGCCCTCGTCTTCGGCTTTATTTTCAACGCCACCGCCTGGGGCCGTTACCTCTACGCCATCGGCGGCAACGAGCGCGCGGCGGGGCTGACCGGCGTGCCGGTCGCCCGCATCAAGCTCCAGGTCTACGTCGTCTCCGGCCTGACGGCGGCCATCGCCGGCATCCTCATCACCGGCTGGCAGGGCTCGGCGATCAACGCCCTTGGCGTCGGCTACGAGCTTCGCGTCATCGCCTCTACCGTCATCGGCGGCACCAACCTGATGGGCGGCGAAGGGGGGGCGTACGGCGCCTTCATCGGCGCCGCCCTCATCGAACTGATCCGCAACGCGCTCCTCATGGCCGGCGTCGACAGCAACTGGCAGGGCGCGTTCGTCGGGCTCTTCATCATCCTCGCCGTCCTCCTGGAGCGGCTGCGGGGCCAACGCGGCGGCTGAACCCCGCCCACAACCTCGACCAGACCAGAAACGCAAGGGAAGGCTTTAGACATGATGCGATCGTTGATCCTGGGCGCTTCGGCCCTCGCCCTCCTCGCCGGAATCGGGGCCGGGGCGGGCACCGCCTCCGCGCAGGAAAAGTACACCTTCGCCCTCGTGCCGAAGAACATGAACAACCCGTTCTTCGACCAGGCCCGCGACGGCTGCAAGAAGGCCGAGAAGGAGATCGAAGGCGTCACCTGCGAGTATATCGGCCCCGGCGAGCACGGCGGCGGCGAGGAGCAGGTGCAGATCGTCCAGGACCTCATCTCCCGCGGCGTCGACGGCATCGCCGTCTCGCCCGCCAACGCGGCGGCGATGGGCCGGGTGCTGCGTCAGGCCAAGGACGCCGGCATCCCCGTCCTCACCTGGGACAGCGACCTCCTCCCCCAGGACCACGGCGAGCGCGTCGCCTACGTCGGCACCAAGAACTACGACATCGGCGTCAACCTCGCCAAGATCGTCCAGGGGATCAAGCCCGACGGCGGCACGATCTGCATCCAGTCGGGCGGCGCCGCCGCCGAGAACCACAACGAGCGGATGCAGGGGATCCGCGACACGCTCGCCGGCAAGGAGAGCAAGGACCCGCCCGGCGAGCGCCTCACCGGCCAGAACGGCTGGACCGAACTCGACGGCTGCCCCCTCTACACCAACGACGACTTCCCGCTCGCCGTGCAGCAGATGGAGGACATCCTGGCCGCCAATCCCAAGCTCGACGCCTTCGTCCCCACCGGCGGCTTCCCCCAGTTCATCCCGCAGGCCTACCGCAACGTCGCCGGGAAGTACAAGAGCCGGATCGACGACAAGTCGCTGGCCCTCGTCGTCGCCGACACCCTTCCCGTCCAGATGGACATCCTGAAGGACGGCCTGTCGCTGGGCCAAGTCGGCCAGCGCCCCTTCGACATGGGCTACGAGGCGATGAAGTTCCTGAAAGACATCAAGGAAGGCAAGGAGGTCAAGGACCCCACCTACACCGGCCTCGACGTCTGCACGCCCGAGAACGCCGACACCTGCATCGGCGGCGGGGGCTAGGACAGTCGCGCTGCCAAGGAAAGGCGCACCTCCGGGTGCGCCTTTTCGTTACGTCGGAGCGGCCGGCGTCATCCCCAGCCGCTCCAGCCGGTCCTGCACGCGCGGGTTGTCGCAGACGGCGACGTTGAACCGCATCCAGGGTGAGGGTTCGAGGTGCGGACGGAAGACCGTGCCCGGTGCCAGCACGACCCCGTCTTGCTGCGCCACCTTCGCCAGCCTCATCGAGTCCTCGACGTGCGGGAAGCGCGCCCAGACGAACATGCCGTCCCTGGGCTCGACGAACGCTTCCAGTCCGATGCGCTCGAAGGCGCGCGCGACGTCGAGGCGCGCCTCGCCCAGCCGCTCCTGCAGGCGGGACAGGTGCTTGCGGTAGTGCCCGTCCACCAGCATCAGGTAGACGAGCCGCTCGGTAAACTGCGAGGTTGTGATGCTGGTCAGCATCTTGATGTCGGCGAGGTCGTTGGCCGTGTCCTCCCTGCACGCGACGAAGCCGACGCGCAGGCTGCCCGAGAGCGTCTTGGAGAAGCTGCGCACGTAGATCACGCGGTCGAGCCGGTCGAGCGTCGCCAGCCGGGGCGTCGGCTCCGCCTGCAGGTCGCAGAAGATGTCGTCCTCGACGATCGTGAAGCCGTGGCGCCCCGCGGCCTCCAGCACCCGGAACGCCGCGCATGGGTCCATGCCGGTCCCCGTCGGGTTCTGCATCGCCGACTGGGTGAAGTAGGCCTTCGGCCGGCGGGCCAAAGCGAGCTTTTCGAGGACGGCCATGTCCGGCCCGTCGGGGTGGCGCGGCACCGCCAGCATCTCGATGCCTTGCAGGCGCAGATTGCCGAACAGGTTGTAGTAGCCGGGATCGTCCACCAGCGCTGCGTCGCCGGGCTTGAGCAGGTGGCGGCCGACGAGTTCGAGCGCTTGGCTCGCCCCCTGCGTCAGCAGGATCTGGCCCGGGTGCGCGGTGATGCCGAGCCCGGCCAGCATCAGCGCCAAGTGCTCGCGCAGCGGCAGGTAGCCGAACGGGCAGCCGTATTCGAGCAGGTAGGCGCCGTTCCGGCGCGCCAGCGCGTTGAGGCCCTGGCGGATGCCGGTCTCGTCGAGCCAGGAATTCGGCAGCCACGGGCCGCCCGCGAGCAGGGCGTTCTCGTCCGCGTCCAGAAGGCGGCGGATGAGCCAGACCAGTTCCTCGTTGCGCTTGTGGCCGTCGGACGGGACGGGACGCGCCGCCCGCGCGGGTGCCGGCGCCGTGTAGAAGCCGGCGCCGCGGCGCGACCGCACGTAGCCCGAGGCCACCAGACGGTCGTAGGCCTCGACGACCGTGAAGCGGCTGACGCCGCAGGATTGGGCGAGGTTGCGGATCGACGGCAATCTGGCGCCCGGTCGCAAATGCCGGTCGTCGATCTGCCGCTTGATGCCGGCCACGATCTGGGCCGCGAGCGGCCGGCCGCTCTCCCGGCTGACGGTGAGGGAAAACATGAGGCTTTCCGCTTCGCGTCACGCTGGCCCGGCCGCCGGACCGGTACAGTCACGCCGGCCGACGGCGAAACCGTTCATGGCCGCGTCGCCGAGTGTTCGGCAGCATGACGCCCGTGTCAAGCGGCGATCTTCAGGCCTCCCGATCCCGCCACGGCACCTGAACGTCAATCCTGGAGGCCACGCGAGGAGAACTCCGATGCCGCTCATTCAGGTCCGCGTCATCAAGGACGTGTTCAGCAAGGAGCAGAAGCGCCAGATCGTCACGAAGCTCACCGACGCGATGGTCATGATCGAGGGCGAGAACATGCGCGGCGTTACTTGGTGCATCGTCGAGGAAGTGGAAAGCGGCGACTGGGGAATCGGCGGCAACGCCCTGACCACCGCCGACGTGCAGGCGCTGGCCCGCGGCAAGGCCGCGTGACGGCGCGACCCCCCGCGCCGCGTCCGGACCATCGCCGAACGTCGAGGAAGACAAGGGTCGGGACCGACCCGCATCGGCCTCGACGTCTGCACGCCCGAGAACGCCGACAGTTGCATCGGCGACGGGAGCTAGGATAGGCTGGCTGCCAAGGCAAGGCGCATCTCCGGGTGCGCCTTTCTTATCTTGAACCCGCGTCCGGCGGGGGCCGAAGCCTCAGGCGGGGTCGCGCGGGGCGGCGAAGCGCGCCGCGTCGGCGGCGGCGTAGCCGGCCACCGCGCGCTCGGTTTCGGCGTTGCGCCGGAGCGCCTCGACGGTCTCGCGGAGCTTCAACGTCGGGATGGCGCAGGACATCTCGCCGTTGCCCATGCCCGTGCGCACGCGGCTGAGCATGCAGCCGACGCTGATCGCCGTCTCGCCCCCGTCCTTGGCGATGGCGAGGACGTGGCACTGCGGCTTGCCCTCGAAGCGGGCGCCGCCGATGGCGTCGTCGAGCACCATCGCCTGCTTCGGGTTCAGGCGCAGGAAGACGACGTCCGGCGGCATGGGCAGGGCGTCCAGGGGGCCGTAGACGATCGCGCCCGGCCTGTCCTTGACGGCCGCCACCTTCGGGAAGTCGGCCTCGCCGATCCAGCCCGACCCGACGAGGGCGGCCACGTCCCCGTTGCCGGCGACTTCGTCCAGGCCCTTGAAGCCGTGGGTGTAGGCGCCGACGCTGCAATTGCCGTGGTCCGCCGCGACCGTGGCGAAGACCCGCCCGACGCCGAGCATCCAGAACACGCAGGAGGCCGAGACCGGGCCGGTGCGGCCGTCTTCGGCCGGCGCGGGGCGCGGGGCGTCGAACCGCTCGACGCCGGGCGTGTCCGCCTCGCCGCAAAAGGCGATGCCGACCGGCGGTGCGGCGAGGCGCAGGAGGTCGCGCAGTTCGGCGGCGAGGGCCGCGTAGTCCTGGTCAGGCACGGTCGGATCTCTCCCTTTCATCGTCGTGGTCAGGCGTAGCGCCAGCGCAGGAGCCGGCGTTCGAGGCGCCCCGCCAGGGCGAACAGTACGAGCACGAAGCCCATGATGATGAAGATGAGCGCCAGCGTCTGGGCGGCGTTGTAGGTGCTCTGCGCGAAGGAAAGCAGGTAGCCGAGCCCGCGGCTGGAGGCGACGAACTCGCCGACCACGGCGCCCGTGAAGGCGAAGCCGACGGCGACCTTCAGGCTGCCCATCACCCAGGCGGTGACGGAGGGGACGTAGACCTCGCGCAGGAGCGCGCCGCGCCCGCCGCCCAGCGTCCGCACGCGCTCGACGAGCCGCACGTCGACTTCCCTTATGCCGCCGTAGACCGAGAAGAAGACGAGCACGGCGACGAGGACGAGGCTGAGCGCCACCTTGGAGCCGAGGTCGATGCCGAACCAGATGATGAAGAGCGGCGCCAGGATGACGCGCGGGATGGCGTTCAAAAGGATCATCACCGGCTCCAGCACGTCGGCCAGCAGGGGCGCCATCGCCGCCCCGAAGCCGAGCAGCGCGCCGAGCAGGAGCCCGCCGACGAGCCCCAGGAGGGCGGCCGAGAAGGTGGCGGCGATGTGCTCCCAGATCGAGCCGCCGGCGAAGAGCTCGTAGAGCGTCGCCGCGACCACGCTCGGCGGCGGCGCGTAGAACGGGTCGATCAGCCCGGCCCTGCTGCACGCCTCCCAAAGGGCGACCAGCAGGAGGAGGGCGAGGGACTGCCGGACCCACGCCTTTTTGAAGGCCCTCATATGGCCCCCCCGAGCTGATCCACCTCGTCCGAGAGGTCGTGCCAGATGCGTTGCAGGAGCGGCGCGAAGGCGGGGTGGCCGCGCGCGTCGATCAGGTTGCGCGGGCGCGGGATCTCGACTGCATAGCGGTTGCTGATGCGCGCCCTCGGCCCCCGTGACAGGAGGCACACCACGTCCGAGAGCGCCTGCGCCTCCTCGAGGTCGTGGGTCACGAGGAGGACGGCGATGCGCTCGCTCTCGACCCAGTTCAGGAGATCCTGGGTGACGTGGTGGCGCACGATCGCGTCGAGCGAGGCGAAGGGCTCGTCCATCAGGAGGAGCTTCGGTCTGAGCGCCAGCACCTGCGCCAGCGCCACGCGCTTGCGCTGCCCGCCCGAGAGCTGGCGAGGGTAGCGAGGCCCAAGGCCGGCGAGGCCGAGCCGGGCGAGCCAGCGGTCGGCCTCCCGTTCGGCCTCCGTCCGCGCCGATCCCCGAAGCCGCAGCCCGAGCGCCACGTTCTGACGCGCCGTGCGCCACGGCAGGAGCGCGTCGTCCTGGAAGAGAAAGCCCATCTCCCTAGGCTCGACGAACAGGTCGACCGTGCCGCCGTCCGGCGGGTGCAGGCCCGAGATGGCCCGGAGCACGGTGCTCTTGCCCGAGCCCGAAGGGCCGATCAGGCTGACCACCTGCCCCTCCGCCACGTCGAGCGAGACGCCGTCGAGCACGGGGTCGGCGTCGCCGTAGCGCATCCTGAGGTCCCGCACCCGCACGACCGGCCCGCCCGGCCCCGCCCCGCTCGGATCGGCTTCGTAGGGAACGAGGATCTCGGATCGGGTCCCGAGATCCCGCGGCCGCGGCTCCATGCTCACGCCTGCACGACGCCCGTGTCGAGCAACACGCCGAGATCGACGTCGGCTTTCAGGACGCCGCCGGTCTTCAACGCCTCGACGACGCGCCGGCAGGAGTCCACGTCGATCGACACCGACTCGGGGTAGAGCGAGCCCCGGTAGCGCTCGATGATCCCGTCGAAGCGCTCGCCGTCCCCGCCGATGAGCAGTTCCTTCGGCAGGGATTCGCGGATCTCCTGGATGGGCGCGTCGCGCTGGGCTTGCAGGCCCTTCTCGAGCGCGCGGGCGAGCTTTCGCATCTGCTCCAGCCGCGCCTCGCGCTCCTCGGCGCGGTAGGCCACGCCCATGAACTCGTAGGCGCCGCCCAGGAGCCGGGTCGAGTCGTCGATGTCCATCGCGTTGAACAGCACCTTGCCGCCGTCCTCGACGACGAGCGTCAAGGCCGGCTCCTGCACCATGCCGGCCGCGATCCGGCCCCGGCGCAGCGCCTCGAACAGGTTGGGGCCGAGCACGGCGAAGCGGACGCCGGCGGCGTCGACGCCGGCCTCGGCCAGCAGATAGAGCAGCATCGTATGGTCGGCGTTGCCGAGCGCCGAGACGCCGACCGTCTTGCCTTCGAGGTCCTTCAGCGACCCGATCGCGCCCGCCTCGCCCGGCGCCACGGCGAGCGCGAAGAGCGGCAGGCGGCCCGTGGTGGCGAAGCGCCGCACGTCGGCACCGTTGGCGAACGCCTGCAGGGCCACGTCGAACGAGGTGGCGGCGTAGTCGACGGCGCCGCCGACGAGGGCCTGCATCGCGGCGTTGCCGCCCCGCGTGTAGATCAGCTCGACTGACAGCCCCTCCGCCTCGAAGAAGCCCCGGGCACGGGTGAACTCGTAGGGCACGACGCAGAGGAGCTGGCTGCAGAAGGCGAGCCTGATCGTCTCCTGCGCCCTCGCACCGCCTGGACGGCAGGCGAGCGCGAGCCCGGCGAGGCCCGCCGAACCCTTCAGGAGCCCGCGCCGGCCGACCCGCGAATCCGGCTTGCGCTCCCAGACGACGTCGAGCTTCTCGTCGCAGCAGCCCATGATCGTTCCCTTCCATCCAACGCCCGCCTCTGTACCACCCGTTCACGCCCCGTGCGAGCGGCGTGTTCGGGCGGGGCGCTTTCTTGCGCCCTAGCGCCGCGGCAGGCTAGCGTCCCCTGCCGCCAACAGCCGAAGGACCGCAGGGTTGCTCAAGGAATTCCGCCGCTTCGCCCTCAAGGGCAACGTCATCGACCTCGCCGTCGGCATCATCATCGGGGCCGCGTTCACCGCCATCGTCAGCTCGCTCGTCGACGACCTGCTCATGCCACCCCTGGGCGTCCTCATGGGCGGGATCGACTTCTCCGACTACTTCGTCAACCTCTCCCGCACGACCGTGGCCTCGGTCGACGAGGCGAAGCGGCTCGGCGTGCCGGTCATCGCCTACGGGCTGTTCGTCAACGCCGTCGTCAAGTTCGTCATCGTCGCGTTCGCCCTGTTCGTCGTCGTCAAGCAGGTGAACCGGCTGAAGGATCTCATGGAGCACGGCGAGGCGGCGCCCGAGGACGTGCCGCCGCCGACCCGGCAGGAGGTGCTCCTAGGCGAGATCCGCGACCTCCTGGCGGGACGGGGGAACGGGAACAAAACATGACCACGGGCTTGCCGCAGGGGCGTTTCGCGGCCACATTGGAACCCCCGCCCCGCCGGAGACCGCCTCCATGCCGACCCCAGCCCAGGCCCCGATCCAAGCCGACCCGCTCGACCTCCTGAAGGCGCTGGCCGAGCGGCCGGACGCGCTGAAGCGGCCCGAGGCCGGGCGGGCGTTCGAGCTGGTCTCCGACTTCACGCCGTCCGGCGACCAGCCGGCGGCGATCGAGGAGCTGGTCGCGGGGCTGAAGGCGGGCGAGCGCGATCAGGTGCTGCTCGGCGTCACCGGGTCGGGCAAGACCTTCACGATGGCGCACGCCATCGCCCGGATGCAGCGCCCCGCCCTCGTGCTCGCCCCCAACAAGATCCTGGCGGCGCAGCTCTACGGCGAGTTCAAGGACTTCTTCCCCCACAACGCCGTCGAGTACTTCGTCA
>JAGRGG010000023.1:29417-33986 GCA_020445645.1 Geminicoccaceae bacterium
GCGCACCGACACCTACATCGAGAAGACCTCGGCGATCAACGAGCAGATCGACCGGATGCGCCACTCGGCGACCCGCGCCCTGTTCGAGCGCGACGACGTGATCATCGTGGCCTCGGTCTCCTGCATCTACGGCATGGGCTCGCCCGAGACCTACGCCCGGATGACGCTCAACGTGCAGAAGGGCCAGCGCCTCGACCGCCAGCAGCTTCTCCGGGCGCTGGTCGAACTCCAGTACCGCCGCAACGAGATCGGCTTTTCGCGCGGCGACTTCCGCTCGAAGGGCGACACCGTCGAGATCTATCCGGCCCACATGGAGAACAAGGCGTGGCGCCTCTCGCTGTTCGGCGACGAGGTCGAGGCCATCACCGAGTTCGACCCGCTCACGGGCGAGCGCCTCGGCCGGCTCGATCAGGCCCGCCTCTACCCGAACTCGCACTACGTGACGCCGAAGCCGACGCTGAAGCAGGCGATCGAGACGATCAAGGCGGAACTGAAGGACCGCCTGGAGGAGTACCGCGCTACCGGCAGGCTCCTGGAGGCCGAGCGCCTGGAGCAGCGCACGGTCGCCGACCTCGAGATGATCCTCGCCACCGGCTCCTGCCCCGGCATCGAGAACTACTCCCGCCACCTCTCGGGCCGAGCCCCCGGCGAGGCGCCGCCGACGCTGTTCGAGTACATCCCGGAACGGGCACTCCTCTTCGTCGACGAGAGCCACGTCGCCGTACCCCAGGTGGGCGGCATGTCGAAGGGCGACTTCGTGCGCAAGTCGACGCTGGCCGAGCACGGCTTTCGCCTCCCCTCCTGCCGCGACAACCGGCCCTTGAAGTTCGAGGAGTGGGACGGGATGCGCCCGCAGACGGTCTTCGTCTCCGCGACGCCCGCGTCCTGGGAGCTGGAGCGGACGGGCGGTGTCTTCGTCGAGCAGGTGATCCGCCCGACGGGCCTCGTCGACCCCGAGACGATCGTCCGCCCCGTCGAGCACCAGGTCGACGACCTCCTCGCCGAGTGCCGCGACATGCGGGACAAGGGCCTTCGCGTCCTCGTCACGACGCTGACGAAGCGCATGGCGGAAGACCTCTCCGAGTACCTGCACGAGCAGGGGGTCAAGGTCCGCTACATGCACTCCGACATCGATACGCTGGAGCGCATCGAGATCATCCGCGACCTCCGCCTCGGCGCCTTCGACGTGCTGGTGGGCATCAACCTCCTCCGTGAAGGCCTCGACATCCCCGAATGCGGCCTCGTCGCCATCCTCGACGCCGACAAGGAAGGCTACCTCCGCTCCGAGACCTCCTTGATCCAAACCATCGGCCGCGCCGCCCGCAACGTCGACGGCCGCTGCATCCTCTACGCCGACACGATGACGAAGTCGCTGAAGGCCGCGATCGGCGAGACCGACCGTCGGCGGGCGAAGCAGCTCGCCTACAACGCCGAGCACGGCATCACGCCGCAGACGATCAAGCGCCGCATCGGCCAGATCATCGACAGCGTCCCCGAAGCCGACTACGTCACGATCGACATCGGCCCCGACGCGAAGCACCTCACCGGCATGAGCCTCCAGGCGCACATCGCCAAGCTGGAGCAGAAGATGCGCGACGCCGCCGCCAACCTCGAGTTCGAGGAGGCGGCGCGGCTGCGCGACGAGATCAAGCGCCTCGAGGACGGCGAACTCGGCCTGCCGACGCGGGGCGGCCCCGTCAAGGCGGCCGATCCCAAGCCCTGGCGGCCGAACGCGACGCGGGGCGAAAAGCGCAAGCTCGCCGAGGCGCGGAAGCGCCGCAGGGCCTGAGCCGTTACGCTTCGCGTCCGCTGGCGCGAAGCGTGATCTAGCCGTCCAGCTTCGGCACGTTCGGCATGGGCATCACCTCGATCCCGTCCTCGGCGAGGGCCCGCGCCTCTTCCGGGGTCGCCTGCCCGTAGATGCCCCGCGTCTCGGCCGCGCCGTCGTGGATGGCGCGGGCCTCCTCGGGAAAGCGCGGCCCCACGTCCTCGAAGTGGGTCTCGACGTGGCGGCGCAGCGCGCGGGCCATCGCCATCATCCGCCCCAGCCGCTCGGCGGGCGGGGCCGTCATCATCGCCTGGGGGCGGGAGGGGGGGACGGGGGGCGCCGCGTGACCCTCTTCGGCCTTGGCGCCGCTTCGGGCGATGGCGGGGGCCATGATGCCCTTCTCGACGTCGCGCCCGCCGCAGACCGGGCATTCGAGCCGGCCCGCCGCCCGGTCGGCGTCGAAGGCGTCGCCGGAGCGGAACCAGCCCTCGAAGCCGTGTCCCGCGGCGCAGCGGAGGCGGTAGCTGATCACGCGCCTCCCCCCGCGAGCAGGGGATCGAGCCCCCCGGCCCGCTCCAGGGCGGCGAGATCGTCCGAGCCGCCGACGCTCCTGCCGTCGATGAACACCTGCGGGACGGTGCGACGCCCCGGCGCCCGCTCCTGCATCTCGGCGCGGCGCTTGGGCTCGGCCCAGAGGTCGATCTCCTCGAAGGCGACCCCCTTCCCGCTCAAGAGGCGCTTCGCCCGGTGGCAGTAGGGGCAGAGCGGCGTCGTGTAGATCTCGACCTTGGCCATCAAGGGCTCCACGTTCGCGGTCATACGCCCCTCATATGGGCATCGAACGCCCCCTCCTCCAGGTTCAGCCCCCGCCGCCGACGCGGGCGAGCGCCAGCACGTCGACGGCGGCGGCCCCCCCGCGCTTGAGGACGAGGGCGCAGGCGCCCAGCGTCGCCCCGGTCGTCAGCACGTCGTCGACGAGGACGACCCGCCGCCCGGCGAGCGCCGCCCGCCTGGACGGGCGGACCCGGAACGCCGCCGCGGTCACGTTCTCGCGCCGGGCCTCGGCGCCGAGCCCCTGCTGCGAGCGGGTGGGGCGGCGGCGCTCCAGGAGGTCGAGCGCCGGGCGCCGCCCCGCCTCCCTGGCCACCGCCCGGACGAGGAGCGCCGACTGGTTGTAGCCGCGCTTGAGGAGACGCCAGCGGTGGACGGGGACGGGGGCGACGAGGTCGGCCTCGGCCAGCACGTCCGCCCCCGCCGCCGCGAGCCAGCGGCCGAAGCTCCTTACCCCCTCCAGCCGGTCGCCGTGCTTGAAGCGCAGCACGAGCGCGCGGGCGAGGTCGTCGTAGACGAGCGCCGCCCGCGCCCGGTCGAAGACGGGCGGCTCCAGGGCGCAGTCGGCGCAGACGGGGTGCTCCAGGCACGCCCCCGGCATCGGCCGGGCGCAAAGGCGGCAGGCGGCGGCGCCGATGAAGGTGAGCGACGGCCAGCAGCGCGGGCACACGTCGCCCACCTTCATGACGACGCCGCCGCAGCCGAGGCAGCGCGGCGGCAGGATGGCGTCGAACCCGGCGCGCACGAGGCGCAACGCCCGCGACGCCAACGGAAGCCCTTCATCCATCGTTGCGGCTCCGGCGGGGTTTATCAACCATAAGTTATGTAACCGCCCGGCCCGCCGCAAGGGGCCACGCGGGCCGAGGCGCGTGCCGCCTCAGGGGCCGCCCAGCGCCCCGACCTCGCGGTAGTAGCGCTCGGCGCCGGGGTGGAGGGGGACGCCCTGGGTCTGCACGGCGCTGGCGAGCGTGATCTCCTTCGCCTTGACGTGGCCCTGGTCGAGGAGGAGCCGCGCCGAGGGGTGCCACAGGGCCGCGGTGATCGCGTAGGCGAGGTCGGCGTCGAGGGCCGCCGAGACGACGAGTTGCGACATGACGCCGACGGTCGGGGTGGCGCCGGTGCCGGGGTAGATGCCGGGCGGGATCAGGTCGTAGGTGAGGAGCGGCTGGCGGGCGACGATCCCCTCGCGGACCTTCCCGTCGACGGCGAGCAGCCGGGCGAGCCGGTCCCCCGTCAGCTCGCTGACGACGAGGACGGGGTAGCCCGCGATGTAGAAGAAGGCCTCGAGCGTGCCCTCGCGGAGCATGGTGCCGGCCTCGGCGGCGGTCGCCTTGACGAGCTTGACCGCGTCCCCCCCGAGCCCGTAGGCGTCGAGGACGAGGAGCGCGTCGGCGCGGGTGCCGGATTCGGGCATGTCGACCGAGATCCGCCTGCCCCTGAGGTCGGCGATCGTCGTGATCCCCCGCCCGGGCCTCGCCACGACGTGCAGGCTCTCCCGGTAGAGGCTGGCGATGACGCGCAGCCTGTCCGCCGGCGGCTTGCCCGCGAACAGCCCCGTGCCCGTGTAGGCGGCGTAGGCGATGTCGCCCTGGGCGAGCCCGGCCTCGAAGGAACCCTCGACGACCCGGTTCAGGTTCTCGATCGTGCCGGCCGAGGACTGCGCCACGGCGACGAGGCCGGGCACCCCGCAGCCGCCGCCCTCCGCGCACGTCCGTCCGCCGGGGGGGCTGCTCAGGATGCCGGCGAGCAGCGCGCCGACCGGGTAATAGGTGCCGGCGACCCCCCCGGTGCCGATGCGAAACAGGGTCATGTCCTGCCCGAACGCGGGGGGGACCCCGACAAGGGCCCCGGCAAGGGCCCCGGCAAGGGCTAGGCCGAGGGCTTGGCGGCGGGAGAGAAGCGGCTGCATCGTCCCGATGTCTCGCTGCTTTGGGTTCGTTTCGATGATACGCTTCGCGTCCGCTGGCGCG
>JAGRGG010000166.1 GCA_020445645.1 Geminicoccaceae bacterium
GGAGCACGGCACGGTCGTCCTGAACGACGGGATAGTCACCTTCACCCCCGACCCCGACTTCTTCGGCGAGGCCGGTTTCCGCTACACCGTCACCGACGGGAACGGCGGGCACAGCGCGGAGAAGGTGACGGTCCACGTGGCGCCGGCGAACGATCCGGTCGTCGCGGCGGACGACGCGCTCGCCACGGCCGAGGACCGGCCGCTCGTCATCGACGCCGCGGCCCTGCTCGCCAACGACCGGGACGCCGACGGCGACCCGCTCAAGGTCACGGGCGTGGGCGGGGCCGCGCACGGCACGGTGGTCCTCAATCCGGACGGCACCATCACCTTCACCCCCGATCCCAACTTCCACGGGGTCGCCGGCTTCACCTACGGCGTCGCCGACGGCCACGGGCCGGGCGATACGGGGCGGGTTTCGGTCGAGGTGGCGGCCGTGGACGATCCGGCGGCGGTCGGCGACGACGCGATCCGCCTCGGCGAGGACACGACGATCTACCTGAAGGCAGGGGTACTGCTGGCCAACGACGGCGACGCCGACGGGCCGCTCACGATCGTCGCGGTCGAGAACGCCGTGAACGGCACGGCGGCGCTGGCGCCGTCCGACTCGGAGGGGCTCTTCGTCAGCTTCGCGCCGGACGCGGAGTTCTCGGGGACGGCCGGGTTCGACTACGTGGTCCGCGATCCCGACAGCAACTTGGCAAGGGGGCACGTCACCGTCGAGGTCGAAGCCCTGAACGACGCGCCGCGCAACGTCCGCTTCCTCGACGGCGGGACCGTGCGCGAGGGGATCGCGGGGGCGGCGGTCGGGCACCTGAAGGTCGCCGACCGCGACGCGGGCGACACGCACGCCCTCGCCGTCCTGAACGACGACCGCTTCGAGATCGGCGCCGACGGCCTGTTGCGCCTCAAGGCGGGCGAGACGGTGGCCTTCGCGGACGGCGGGACGATCCGGCTGCGGGTCCAGGCGACCGACGCCGCCGGGGCCGGCGTCGTCAAGATGCTCAAGGTCGGGGTGCTCGACGCCGACGCGCTGATCGGGGCGGACGATGCGGTGCTGACCAACGGGACGGGGGCGGTGCGCATCCCGACCGCGTGGCTGCTCGCCAACGACGACGTGCCGGCGGGGCATGGGCTTGGCGTCACCGACGTCGAACCCTGCGGCGACGGCGAGGCGACGCTGGGTGCCGGCGGCGGCGCCGTCGTCTACCGTCCGGCGACGGACTCCGACCTCGGCGTCTTCACCTACAAGGTCGCCGACGACGCGACGGGGCGGACCTCCGCGCCGACCGCCGTGGCCGTCCACGAGGTCGCGGGCGCCACGGTCGAGGGCACGGGCCGGGACGAGATCCTGATCGGCGGCGACGGCGGCGACACCCTCGTCGGCGCCGGCGGCGACGACCGGCTTTCGGGCAATGGGGGCGACGACGTGCTGAACGGCGGGGCGGGCGACGACCGCCTCCTGGGCGGCGGGGGCGACGACACGCTCCAGGGGGGCGGCGGCTTCGACGACCTGTTCGGCGGCGACGGCAACGACGTTCTGAGCGGCGGCGGGGGGGATGACGCCCTCTTCGGGCAGGGCGGCGACGACGTGCTGGACGGCGGGGCGGGCGACGACCTGCTCACGGGCGGGGGCGGGAGCGACACCTTCGTCGTCGCCAACCGGGGCGGGGTCGACACCGTCGCGGACTTCCGCGAAGGGGGCTCGGCGCGCGACGCGCTCGACCTTTCGGAGCTGCTCACGGGCGTCGGCGCGCCGACGGGGGCGGGGCTCGTGGGGCACCTGAACTTCGTGCTCCAAGGCGCCGACACGGTGCTGCGGATCGACGCCGACGGCGGCGGCGACTTCCTCCTGCCGAACGCGGCCGTGGTCTTCCAGGGGATCGACCTCACCCACGGCCTCGCCGATCAGGCGGCGATCATCGATCGCCTCGTCGCCAACGGCAACCTCGACGCCGTCGCGGCCTGAAGGTCGGCGGCGTTTCCCCGGCCCGGCCTTCAGGGCCGGTCCGGCAGGCCCTCGTTGACGGCCGCCGCGACATCGAGCCCGAGGTCGGCCGCGCCCGCCTCGCCGATCGAGGACTTGATGTCGTAGGCGGCGACCGTCCGTTCGCGCTTGGCGCGCTCCAGGCTCACCTGCGCCCCGAACAGCTCCTGCTGGGCGTCGAGGAGGTCGATGATCGGGCGGTTGCCGATCTGCACCTCCTGCTCCACGGCGTCGAGCGCCCGCTGGTAGGCCTGCACCTGCTCTTCGTAGTAGGCGACCTGATCCACCGCGCCCCGGAGCCGCTCGAAGGCCGTCCTGAGCGACTGGATCGTCTGGCGGCGGAAGTCCGCCAGCTCCTGGCGGCGCTGGCCGACGACCTGCCTTGACTGCCGCAGGCGCGACCACGCGACGCCCCGCTGGTAGAGCGGCACCGTGAGCGTGACCCCGACGGCGGCGTCGCGCTCCCAGTCGGTGAAGACCGAGGGCTCGTCGACGTAGCTGAGCTCCCCCTCGACGTCGAGGCTGGGCAGGAGCCGGGCGGCGGCCACGTCGACGTCGGCCTGCGCCTGGGCGAGGCGGAAGGTGAGTGAGCGCAAGCCGGGGTTGTTCTCGATCAGCGCCGCGGCGGCGTCGAGCGTCGCCGGCAGGACGTCCGGCAGCGGCGCCCGCGCCAGCGAGTCAGGGGTGAAGCCCGCGTAGCGCTCGAACGCGGCGATCGAGCCCGCGAGGTTGGAGCGGGACTGGGCGAGGTCGGCGCGGGCGCCGATCACGCGCGCCTCGCCCTGGGCAAGGTCGGAGCGCGTCGCCTCGCCGACGCTGAAGCGCGTCCGGGTCGCCTGGAGCTGTTGCTCCAGCCGCCGCACGTTCTCGGCCGACGCCTCCAGGATCTTCTGGTCGCGGAAGACCGCCGTGTAGACCTGGACGGTGTTGAACAGGACCTGCTGCTCGGTGTCGGCGAGGAGCGACTCCTGGCGGGCGATGAGGCTTTCGGCGGAGCTTATCTCCGCCAGCGTGCCGCCGCCGGCGAACAGGTTCTGCGACAGGTTCAGGGCGGCGCGCTTCGTCGACAGGTTGTCGGCGACGATCGAGGTCTTCACGTCGGTGTAGGTGGCGCTGCCCTTGGCGCTCACCTGCGGCAGCCAGCCGCCCTGGGCCTGGGACAGGTTCTCGCGCACCGCCCGCAGTTCGGCGCGGGCCGCCGCGAGGTCGGGGTTGTTCGCGTAGGCGCCCTCGAGCGCCTCTTTCAGGCCCGCCGCCCCGGCGGGTGCCGCCGTCCCGAGCAGGCCCGCGACGAGCAGGCCGACGCCCCACGCTGACGTGCGTCCCATTCTTCCTCTTCCCGGCTGGGGGAGAGCGTCGATGAATCCGCGCCCCCGGCCGACGCGGTCCGGGCGCTCCCCCTCGTGTTTGTCCAGGGGCATAGACGGTTTCACCCTCGCTGTCATCCGACGAGGGACGGGTCCCGCGCGGCCAGGACGGCCTCGCAGGCGGCGACGGCCTTGCCGAGGCCGTCGTAGGGGCCGGCCGCCGCCGCCTCGGCGGCCACCTCCCCCGCCCAGGCGACGATGGTGGCGTCGGCGACGAAGGCCCGCAGCAGGCGGGTCAGCACCTCGGCGGAGGGGACGGGGCGGCAGCCCCAGGCGAGGTTGCGCTCGAGGAGCGGCCTCGCCGCGACGCTCTGCGCCGTGTTGCGCGGCAGGAGGAACTGCGGCCGCCCCGTGGCGAGCGCCGCCATCGTCGTCTCCAGCCCGGCGTGGTGGACGACGTGGCTCGCGGCGGCGAGGGCCTCGGCCAAGGGCGGCATCGCGGTGCGGGCGTCGAGGCCGAGGCGGCGGAGCCTTTCGACGAGGCCCGGCGCCGCGCGGGGGACGAGGACGGGACCCGGCACCTTCAGGGCGGCGAGGGCCTCGACGATGGCGGCGAAGCCGGTGATCCCGGGGTCGAGATAGGCGAGGACCGCCGGCGCCGCCGGCGGCGGCAGCGGCCCCGGCAGCGGCAGGAACGGGCCGATCCCCCGCTCGCGCCGGTCGGGCGGGCGGCGGCCGTGGTAGGGGTCGAGGCTCGGAAAGCCGTGGACGAGGCGGACCGTGGCCCGCCAGAAGTCGGTGAGGCGCCCCGGGGGCGGGCGGCCCGCGCCGCGCCGCGCCGCCCGCACGCGCGCCAGCAGGCCGGGCTGCGCCGCGTAGGGGCGGCCGTCGCGGAAGCGGGGGAACCACGCCCCCTCGACCGGCGGCACGGCGTAGCCCGTGCCGATCTGGACCACGGGCAGCCGGCCGTGGGCGGCGAGGCACAAAGCGGGCGCGCCCTCGGCGACGACGAGGGCGGGGTCGTGCGCCCGGAGCAGCGCGTCCCAGCCCGAAAGGGCGGCGGCGAGCCAGTCGGGATCCTCGAAGCCGCCCCTGGCGAGGAGGTCGGCGAAGGTCACGGGGCGGAAGAAGCGCTCCCCCGGCGGCAGGGGCGGCGGCGCGTAGGGCCCGCCCGGCACGGGGAGGACGGGGCCGAGGGCGGCGAGGCCTGCGGGCGGCGCCTCGCGCAGCGCGAACAGGACGGGGTGGCCGCGCGCGCGGAGCGCCGCCGCCAGGGCGCCGAGCCGGGCCGCGTAGCCGCCGCCGCGCCCGTGCTCCCAGGCGAACAGGAGGGGCCGTTTCTTCGTGATGGAGGGCGGGATGGGGGGCGGGTCGGTCACGGCGTTTTCCCCGTCTTCCCGGCTCGATCGGCGGTCTTTCACGAACGGCGCCGCATGGTACCGCCGGACCCCCCCGCCCGCAATTGAGAACGCCGCCGGCCTTTCGCTAGGTTTCATCCGCCGGGCGACGTTCACCTCGATAGCGAACGGCCCCCGGCGCGACCGAGCCCCCAAAGGAAACGACCCATGCCCGTTTTCGTTGCCGGAACCAACGACCCCACCGTCGGCGACCGGATCGTCGACACCCAGGACGTGGCCCGCGTCGTGCGCGCGCTCGCCGGGGACGACCTGGTCCGCGAGAACGGCGGCGACGACAGCGTCGACGGCGGGGCCGGCGACGACCGGCTCTACGGCGGGTACGGCAACGACACGCTGGAGGGCGGCGACGGCGACGACCGGCTCCACGGCGACCAGGGCAACGACCGGCTGTTCGGCGGCGACGGCAACGACACCCTGAACGGCGGGTCCGGCAACGACGCGCTCTACGGCGGCGACGGCGCCGACCGGCTGATCGGCTTCGACGGCAACGACGAGCTCCACGGCGGCGGCGGCGACGACGCCCTCGTCAACGGCGGCTACGGCGACGACGCGCTCTACGGCGACGACGGCGACGACGTCCTGAGCGGCGCCAACGGCAACGACCGCCTGTTCGGCGGCGCGGGCGGCGACGACCTCAAGGGCGGCGACGGCAGCGACACGCTCGACGGCGGCGCGGGCGCCGACGTCTACCGCGGCGGCGGCGGCGCCGACCGGCTCGTCTTCGCCGACAACGAGGCAGAGGGCAGCGCCGAACGGGTGTTCGGCTTCCAGGACGGGGTCGACCGGCTCGACGTCTCCGGGCTCGACTTCGACGCCTTCCTGGTCGTCGACCTCGGGCGCAACGCGCGGATCGACTTCTTCAAGGACGACGGCTTTCCCGGCGCGGCGCCGGAGCTGGTCGAGCGCGTCACCCTGGTCCATTTCGACGCCTCGCGGATCGGCGACGCCGACTTCATCTTCTGAAGGCGGCCCGTCCGCCGGCCGGCGGGGGGCCCCGCCGGCCGGGGTTGCGTCATTTCGGGGGAGCAGCCGGCCCAAGAAAAACCATTTGGTTGAATTGCGATTTCACGAACTTTTTTGCAGTGACGGCGGTTTCCCGACTTGCCCGCGCCGGAAGATGATGCTTAAAGTGTCGGCATCATGTTCTTGCGGCATTTCTCTGGCGCGGGGGCGTGAAGCAACGAAGCTGCACTGCAAAGAGGAAACGAGTCATGGCTACCAATGTTGGCGGTACCAACGGCGACGACGTCATCGTCGACACGCAGGACATCGACCGCAACGTCCGCGCCCGCGACGGAGATGACGTGGTCCGCGAGAACGGCGGCAACGACACCGTCCACGGCGACGACGGCAACGACACGATCTTCGGCGGCGATGACAACGACACCCTCTTCGGCGACGACGGCGACGACGTCATCCGCGGTGACAACGGCAACGACAAGCTCTACGGCGACGACGGCGTCGACACCCTCAACGGCGGCAACGGCAACGACTCCGTCTACGGCGGCGACGGCGACGACACCGTCCTCGGCTTCGACGGCAACGACAGCCTCTACGGCGGCGACGGCGCCGACACCGTCAACGGCGGCGAGGGCAACGACTCCATCTACGGCGACGACGGCGACGACACCCTCCTCGGCGGGCTCGGCGTCGACCGGCTGATCGGCGGCGACGGCGACGACACCATGCGCGGCGGCGACGGCGCCGACTCGCTCTACGGCGGCGACGGCGCCGACCGGTACTACGGCGGCGGCGGCGCCGACCGCCTCGTCTTCCAGCAGGACGACGGCGGCGCCCAGGACGGCAGCACCGAGCGGGTGTTCGGCTTCCAGAACGGCCAGGACAAGATCGACATCGTCGACTTCGACGTCAACTTCGCCCAGGACGTTCTCATCACCGATGCCGGCAGCAACACCCGGATCGACATCTTCGAGAGCGACGACTTCCCGGGCGGCGGCTCGGATCAGATTGAGACCATCATCCTCGTCGGCTTCGGCGACAGCTCGAAGATCGACCAGGGCGACTTCTTCGTCTGATCGCGGCGCCCTTCGGGGCGAGGGACCGGCGGGGGGCAACCCCCGCCGGTTTTTCCTTGCCGGGGGGCATTCCTCGACATTTACACGTCCAGAGTTCGAGGTTATACGCCTTAAGGTTCTATCATTCGTAGGGGGAGCGCGTCATGGCCAACATCTATCCGGCCGACATCGGCGACGGCGATTACACCAACTGGGAGCGGGACGACGTCCGCGGCAACGGCACGGTCGCCATCACGACCGACAAGCCGCGCGACGGCGACGGCTCGGCCCGGTTCGAGACCAACGGCACCTCGGACAAGGGGTCGATCGGCGACTACTGGGGCACCGTCGCCGGACGCACGCTCGGCAACGTGAGCGAAGTGTCCTACGACTGGTACCGCGACGGCAGCTCCGACGACAGCACGGGCAACAGCGACCTGATCCAGGTGTCGATGAAGCTGCTCCTCGACGGCGACGGCGACGACGCGACGACGAACGACCGGGTGACGCTCATCTACGAGCGGGTCTACAATTACAGCGGGAGCGAGCCGCGCGCGGCGCCCGAGGACGTCTGGGTCGACGCCGACATCACCGACGCCAAGTTCTGGATGTTCAGCGGCGCGAACGGCGGCGCCATCAACACCACCGGCGGCTCGCTCGCGCTCTACACGCTCGACGAGTGGGCGGGGACGACGAACGCCACCTACGACCCCCTCACCGACGACTCGGCGGTCAGGGCGACCCAGCTCCAGCTCGGCTCCGGCGCCAGCGGCCACCAGCTGCACTACGCCGACGACGTCGTCGTGGCGTTCGGCGCCGACCGGGCGGTGGACGACAATTTCGAGGTGACGCCGCCGCCGAACGTGATCAACGGCACGAACCGGCGCGACGACATCGAGGGCACCGAGGACAACGACCTCATCCGCGCCCTCGACGGCAACGACACGGTCGACGCCAAGGGCGGCGACGACACGGTCAACGGCGGGCTCGGCAACGACAAGCTCTACGGCGGCGACGGCAACGACACCCTCATCGGCTTCGACGGCAACGACAGGCTCTACGGCGGCGACGGCGACGACGACCTGAACGGCGGCGAGGGCAAGGACACCCTCGACGGCGGCGACGGCGCCGACGACCTGAACGGCGGGCTCGGCAAGGACAGGCTCTACGGCGGCGACGGCGACGACACCCTGAGCGGCGGCGACGGCAACGACACCCTCGACGGCGGCGACGGCGCCGACAGGTACGCGGGCGGCGGCGGGAAGGACCGCTTCGTCTTCACCGACGACGGGGGCGGCGCCCCTGACAGCGTCGAGCGGGTGCTCGACTTCCAGAACGGCCAGGACAAGATCGACCTCTCGGACTTCGACGCCACCTTCCGCGACATCCGCATCACCGACACGGGCGACAGCACGCGCATCGACGTCTTCGCGGACGACGGCTTCCCCGGCGGCGGCTCGGACATCGTCGAGACCATCATCCTGGCGGGCTTCGGCGACGCCTCGAAGATCGACCGGGGCGACTTCATCCTCTAGCCGCACCCCGGCCCGGCCGGCGGGGGCGTTCCCCGCCGGCTTTTTCGTGCCCCCGAGCCGGGGGAGCCGGGGGCCTCAACCCATGCGATACCCCGCTCGCGCCCCCGCGACGGCGGTGCCGCGGTCTTTTTTCTTGCGCCGTGGCCTTCTTGACACGGCCGGCGCCGGTCCTACATGACCGGCCGGACGTAGGACGAAGATAATTCCGCGTCGACCGCATTATTCCAAGTCGACGGCCATGTTTTTCCGTTCTACTGTACGAGTGCAGCTGACGTTGCGACCGGCGGGACGTTAGTCCCGCCGGTTCTGCTTCCGGCGGCGGTTGAAACGCAACCGTCAAGTGTGCACGCCCTCCGGTTCGAATACCAACCGGCTATTTACTGTAGTCGGCGTAGCTCTTTTCTTCGACGAGGGTCGACCCCAGGGCCTCGTTCAGCGCGCGCTTGAGCGCGGCGCGGCGGTCGTTGGTGACGTAGACGCTTCGCGCGAGGCCGACGAAGCGGGGGCCGAAATCGCCCGCGCGCTCGCAGCCGCGGATGTCGTCCTCGACCGCCCACAACTCTTCGTTGACGGCCTTGAGGACAGCGGCGAGGCGCCTGGTTTCCGGCGTGCGCCACGCCGCCTTGTCGCGCACGGCCTCGAGGGCCAGAAGCTCGGCCCGGACGTTGGCGAGCTTCGCGGGCTCCCCGATCCGCTCGGCCTTGATCTCCAGGATCGCGATCTTGTCGATCAGTTCACCCCAGGAGACGGGGATCGTCGGCCGGGCGGAGGGCAGGCGCCGTTCGGCCAGAAGCCCGCGCAGCGCCGCCTCGACCCTGGCGAAGGCGCCGGCCCAGTCGCCGGGCGCGTCCTGGCGGAACAGGCGCATGGTGGGGTACCAGGGGCTGTCGTCGCGCGCCTGGAGCCAGCGCCACTCGGCGCCGTAGCGCAGCACCACCCAGACCGGGCGGCCGAGCGCGCCCGCGAGGTGGGCGACGGCCGTGTCGGAGGTGATCACGAGGTCGAGGGACGCCATGACGGCGGCGGTGTCGAGGAAGGCGTCCGGCCCGGCGTCGAACGCCTCGCCCAGGGTCTCGACGGCCACGCCGGGCGGCAGGCGGCCGAGCTGGTCGAGCCCGTGCTCCTTTTGCAGGGCGACGAGGCGCAGGCCGGGCAGGCGGGCGAGGGGCTCAACGTGGCGCAGGGGGAACGAGCGGCCGATGTCGGCCTTGCTCGTCGGCTTGCCCTGCCACGCAACGCCGACCATGAAGCCCCCCTCCCTCGGCCCCCCCGGCCGGAGCGCCCCCCGCCAGCGCGCGACCCGCTCCGGCTCGGGGAACAGGTAGGGCACGGCGGCCGGGACGCCGTCCAGGCCGAGCCCGAGCAGGCCCGGCACGCTCATCAGGGGCGCGTGGAGGTCGTAGGCGAGGCCGGCGGCGCCCTCGGGGACGACCTCGACGCCGGGGGCTTGCAGGGTGCGCAGCAGCCGGACCAGCGGCGGCCGCATCAGCAGAAGGACCTTCGCGGCACCCCTGGCGACGACGAGGGGGGCGAAGCGGGCGAACTGGATCATGTCGCCCAGCCCCTGCTCGCACCACAGGAGCACGGTCTCGCCGGCCAGCGGCCCGCCCCGCCACGCCCGCCCCGGCAGGTCCGGCGGCGCGTTCCCTTCGGTGGAAAAGCGCGCCTCGTAGTCCTCGAACCCCTCCTCGTAGCGGCCGAGCGCGAGCAGGGTCATGCCGCGCTCGAGGCGGGCGCCGGCGTGGCCGGGGTCGAGGGCGAGCGCCCGCCCGACCGCGTCCAGCGCCTCCGCCGGGCGGGCCGCGTGGCGCAGGACGAGGGAGAGGGTCGTCAGCGTCCCGACGGCGGACGGGTCCCGGTCGAGGCTCCGCCGCAGGGCGGCCTCGGCCTCGGCGTGGCGGCCGAGGTCGGCGAAAGCCTTGCCGAGGCTGTGCAGGATCGCGGGATCGTCCGGCGCGAGGCCGGCGGCGCGCTCCAGGGCGGCCCGCGCCTCTTCCAGGCGCCCGGTGCGGCGCAGGGCGACGCCGTGCAGCTGATGGATGAAGGGGTCGCCGTCCTGGTGCTTCAGCGCCTCGGCGGTCAGCCGCGCCGCCTCCTGGGCGTCGCCCCGGTCGAGCCGCGCCTGGGCGAGCCGCGCCGTCAGCCGGGGCTGCGGGCCCTTCGCCTCCCCCAGGAGGCGGCGGTAGACCGCCTCCGCCTCCCGGACCCTGCCCGCCGCGTGCAGGTCCACGGCGCGCCGGAACGCGTCCTGCAAGCCGCGCGCGGTGGGCGGTGGTCCCTTGCGCCCCCTCGCCGCCAAGGCTCAGCTCTCCCGGAAGGCCCGGTGGATGCTCTGCTCGAAGGGGCCGAGGATGTAGTCGACGAAGGTGCGGTCGTGGAGCTTGATCATCGCGTCGGCCGGCATCCCGGGGTAGAGCTTGATCGTCGGCGGCAGGCCCTTGAACGATTCGGGCGGCAGCTCGACCATGCCCTTGTAGTAGGGGGTCCCGGTACGCTCGTCCTGGAGCTGGTCGGCCGAGACGGTGACGAGCTTGCCGTCGAGGGTCGGGGTCGTGCGCATCCGAAAGGCGGTGAGGCGGACGTTGACCGGCAGGCCGGGGTAGACCTCGTCGATGTCGAGCGGGCTGATCCGGGCCTCGATCATCATCCGGTCGCCGGACGGCACGATCTCCATGATCGGCTGGCCGGGGCCGACGACGCCGCCGTTGGTGTGGTACTTCAGGTCGACGATGGTGCCGGTGACGGGCGCCCTCACCTCCTGCCGCTCCAGCACGTCCTGCGCCGCCTTGTACGACTGCTCGATCTCGGCGCCGCGGCTGCGCACCTCGTCGAGCTCCTTGGCCTGCTTGTCGCGGAAGTCGTCCTTGGCGGCGATGATCTGCATCCTGGTCTCGCCGATCGCCTGGCGCACCTGCTCGATCCGGGCCGTGTCGCTGCCGCGCTGCGCGTTCAGGTTGGCGATCTCGCGGTCGAGCGTCAAGAGGTCGGACTTGCGGGTCAGGCGCTGCTCGACGAGGTACTCCGTATCCTTGCGCTGCTGGCCCAGGGTACGGAGCTGCTGGTTGTAGCCGGTGATGAGCTGCTCGATGCCCTTGATCTGCGAGCCCATCTGGTCGACGCGCTGCTCCAGCACCGAGACCTGCCCCTCGATGCTGGTCCTCGCGATCGTGAACAGCTCCTCCTGGGCGCGGAGGATGTCGCCGACGAGGGGGTCGTCCTTGCGCTCGGCGAGCTGGGGCGGGAAGGCGGGCTCGGCGGCGCCGCTCAAGAGCGCCTTGAGGCGGGCTTCCGCGGCCCAGAGGTTGATGAGCTCGCGCTTGAGCGCGTCGCGCTTGGCCTGGGCCTGGATGGGGACGAGCGTGAGGAGGAGGTCGCCGGCCTGGACGGTGTCGCCTTCCTTGACCTTGATCTCCTGGACGATGCCGCCTTCCAGGTGCTGGATCGTCTTGCGGCTGCTCTCGACGACGACGTAGCCGTGCGCGACGGCGGCGCTGGCGATGGGGGCGAGCATGGCCCAGGCGCCGAAGCCGCCGAAGAACACGCCGGCCACCACCGTGCCGAAGACCACCCAGCCGCCGACCGGGGGCCGGCGCGCCACCTCGCGTTCGGGCAGGGAGGGGGGCGCCGTCGGGCGCCTCGGCACGACCTCCTGGCCGCCGGCGCGCGTGTCCGCCAGGGTTGCGACCTTCCTGCCGGCGGGCGGGCGGCGCTCGGGGAACATGCGCTTCATGGTCGAGCCTTTCTTAAACCTAGCCGTGGGCGATCTGGGGCGCGGCGGCGGGGGCGACGGCCGGGCGGGCGGGCGGGACCGGACGCGGCGCCGTGAGCTGCTTCAGCACCTCCTCCCGCTCGCCGAGCATCCGTATCTGCCCGCCGCTGAGCCAGAGGATGCGGTCGACCTGCTTCAACATGCTCGGCCGGTGGGCGATCATGACGACCGTGCTGCCCCGCTCCTTCATGACGCCGATGGCGCGGTGGAGGGCGGCCTCGCCGGCCTCGTCCATGTTGGCGTTGGGCTCGTCGAGGACGAGGAGCGGCGGGTCACCGTAGAGCGCCCGGGCGAGGCCGACCCGCTGCCGCTGCCCGCCCGAGAGCTGCCCGCCCGCCTCGCCGATGCGGGTGTCGTAGCCGTCGGTGAGGCCGAGCACCAGCTCGTGCACCCCGGCGAGCCGGGCGGCCTCGATGACGGCCGCGTCGTCGGTGGGGCCGAGCCGGCCGACGTTCTCGGCGACGGTGCCCTCGAACAGCTCCACGTCCTGCGGCAGGTAGCCGATATAGGGGCCGATCCTTTCCCGCTCCCAGGCGCTCAGCTCCGACCCGTCGAGCCGGACGCTGCCGCCGAGCGGGCGGTAGATGCCGGTGATGAGGCGCGCCAGCGTCGACTTGCCGGCGCCCGACGGGCCGACGATCGCCAGCACCTCGCCGGGGTTGATGTCGAAGCTGACGCCCCGGATCGTCGGCGTCTTCGCGTTCGGGTAGCCGAAGACGAGGTTGCGGACGGCGATGTGGCCCTTGGGCGCCGGCAGCTGGGTCTGCTCGGGGCGCTGCTCGATGTGGGCGAAGAACGTCTTGAGGCGCGAGAAGGCGGCGCGGGCGGACCTCGCCTGCTTCCAGCTGTCGATGGCCCCCTCGATCGGCGCCAGCGCGCGGCCGAGGAGGATCGACCCGGCCAGCATCCCGCCGGACGCCAGTTCATGGTTGAGGACCAAGTACGCGCCGAGGCCCATCACCAGGATCTGCACGATCATGCGCCACGACTTGGCAACGGCGACGATGAGCCGGCCGCGGTCGGAGGCGCTGCGGTTCTGGTCGAGCATCTCGTGGTAGTTGCCCATCCAGCGCCGGGCGATGTTGCCGCCCATGCCAAGGGCGTTGATCACCTCGGCGTTGCGCATGATCGACTCGGCGTCGGCCTGCGCCTTCATCTGGTGCTCCTGCGCCGACTTGAGCGGCTGCTTGGTCGCGAACTCGTTGAGAAGCGCGAGGCCGAGGAAGATGATGGCGGTCGACAGGGCCAGAATGCCCAGGAGTGGGTGCATGGTCCAGATGATGAGAATGTAGATCGGCATCCAGGGCGCGTCGAACATCTGGAAGAGCGTGTTGCTCGTCATGAAGTTGCGGACTTCCTGGAGGTCGCGGATCGGCTGGGTGTGGCTGTTGCGCGCCTGGAAGGATGCCTTGATGGCGTTGGTGAAGGCGTCGAAGTTGAGGCGCTGGTCGAGCCACGTGCCGAGCCGCACCATGATCCGGGCGCGGGCCAGATCGAGCAGCCCCATGACGACGAGGGCGAAGCAGGCGATGAGCGACAGGTAGACGAGGGTGTCGAGGCTGCGGGCCGACAGGACGCGGTCGAAGACCTGCATCATGTAAAGGGGCATGGTCAGCATCAGCATGTTGACGCCGAAGCTGAACACGGCCACCGGCAGGAGGCCGCGGCGGCACACGGCGATCGCGCGCTCGAATTCGTTCTTCTTAGGAAACATCCACGCATTCCCGATGGTGCCGCGCCCGGCGGTGCCCTGGGGTTGCAGGTTCCCGGCCACGGTCGCGGGCTCATGAAATCAGGCGTTCCAACGTGCTTCTCTAGCCGCGTTTCGGGCTCGATTCGAGTCCTAACACGAAAAAACCTTCCATTCCCTTAGCGGCGTCGGGCAGGGGCGGACGCCGGGCTCAGGGGACCGTGAAGGCGAACGCCTTCTCGCCGATCGCGGCACCGTTCCGTTCGAGGGCGACCGTCGCCGTGTAGGCGCCGCCCAAAAAACCCCCGGACGGCGGACGCCTGCCGGCGAAGCGGAAGAACCGCGCCTGGGCCTTCGCCTCGGTCTGATCGTGCGCGTAGACCTCCCGCCCGTCCCGGTCCCGGACGCGGAAGCGAAGGACGTCGCCGGCGCGCAGCCCGTAGCCCTCGACCCAGACGACGAGCGCTTCGGCCGCGTCCGGCAGCACGGCCTCGCCGTAGCCGCCCTTTTGGACCCCGTCCCAGTCGGGACGCCCCGGCGCGATGCCAACTCTTGCCAGGACGACTGGGTCGTAGGCGAGCTTGGCCGCGATTTCCGGCCGCCACAGGGGCGCGCCGCCGACGTTGCAGCCCTCGCCGGGGGGACGGCCGGTGAAGGGGTCGATCTCCGTGCCGTCCCGACGCACGGAGAGGTGGACGTGCGGGAAGCTCGCCTCGCCCGATAGGCCGACGAAGCCAAGCTTGGCGCCCGCCTCGACTTGGTCGCCCTTGCCGACCGCGACGCTGCCCCGCCGCAGGTGGCAGTACTGGGTCTCCCACCCCCCCCCGTGGTCGAGAACGACGCCGTTGCCGCACTCCCGTCCGGCGACGGCGCCCTCTCCGATCTCGTCGACGCTGACGTCGGCCATGCCGTCGCGCGTCCCCCGAACCGTGCCCGCCGCCGCCGCCAGGACGGGCACGCCCCGGTCGAGCGCGGCGAGGTCGGGGATGGCGAAGTCGGTACCCTTGTGCCCGTCACCGGTCAGGGTTCCGCAGGCGTGGTCGGCGATGCCCGGCCCCGGGTCGACGTCGACGTAGCGCGGGATCCAGCAGTCCTGGGTCGGCTCGCAGGCGAGCGGCAGGCCGAGCGCGGGCGGCGGGACCTCCGCCGGCGAAGGGACGGCGGAGGCCAGGACGAGGCCGACGGCGAGCGCGCCCCTTCGAAGCGCCGCGGACGCGCGCCGCGAACGGACGCCGCCCGGCGCAAGAATGGTCGAATCCAGCAAGCCGCCCTCTCCTTCGATGCCGCTCCGGCCTTGTGGCCTGGACGGGACGTACCCTAGAAGGTACCGGACGCGGCGGGGAAGCACCGCCCTGGGTGGATAGGCCGGATGACCCTCAAGCAGAAGCCCGGATTCGCCGGCGCCCGCTCCCGGCCGTTCGGCCTTGCCGGCTGGCTGGCGCTCGCCCTCCTCGCCTGGGCGCCCCTGCCCTACGGCAGCATCGAGCCCCTGCCGCTCGCCCTGCTCGCGGTCGCAACCGGGCTCGTCCTGATCGTCGTTGCCGCCGCGACGTGGCGCGAGCGTCCCACCTTCCCGTGGCCGGTCTGGCTCTGCCTCGCCCTCTTCCTGGTCCCGCTCGCCTGGGGCTGGCTCCAGACGCGGACCTTCCTGCCGGCCGGATGGGGCCACCCCTTCTGGCGCGTCGCCCTGGAGGCCGGATTGCCCGCCTCCCCTCGGGTCAGCCTCGCGGACGACCTCTGGGTCGAGCCCTGGCTGCGGCTGGCAATGGGCCTCGCCGCCTTCGCCGCCTTCTTCCTCCTCGGGCGAGACCGCGGGCGGGCGGCGCGTCTCGCAGGAGGGTTCGTCGCCATCGCCACCGGCTACGCCGTCTTCGGCCTCGGCCAGCAGGCGTTCGGCTTCACCTTCCTGCGGCAGGACTGGCAACAAGGCCTGACCAGCACCTTTATCAACCGCAACCACTTCGCCCTCTACCTCAACATGGCCGCCCTTCTGGCCCTCTGCCTCCTGCTCGACCCGCTCCTGCGCCCCGCAGCGCGGGTCCCGCCCCTTCCTGCTGCGGCTGGGCGAAAGCGTCGACGAGCTTCTGGGGCAAAGGCGCCTCCTCGCTCTCGCCTTCGTCGTCCTGCTCGTCGCCTCGCTCGGCACGCTCTCCAGGGGCGGCCTGCTCAGCCTCGGCCTCGCCGTGCTCGGCGTCCTCTTCGTCGTCATGCGTCTCGCCCGGACCAAGGGGATGGCCTTCCTCGGGGCCGGCCTCGCCGCGCTCGTCCTGGCGGGGGTTCGCGTTCTGGATCGTCGGCGACCCCTTCCTCAACCGCTTCGAGGACATCGGCAGCGAGACGAGCGTCGAGAGCGCAGGGCGACTCTCGCTTTGGGGGCTGACCCTTCGGATGATCGAGGCCCGCCCCTGTGAGCTGCCCCTTTTTCCGAGTGAT
>JAGRGG010000167.1 GCA_020445645.1 Geminicoccaceae bacterium
GGCTGGAACGGCTTCAACGTCCTCCACACGGCGGCGTCCCGCGTCGGCGGGCTCGACCTCGGCCTCGTCCCGGGGGACGGCGGGCTCGACGCCAGGGGCATGGTCGAGGCGGTCCGGACGGGCGGGATCGAGGCGCTGTTCCTGATCGGCGCCGACGAGATCGACACCGAAGGGCTCGAAGGCCGCTTCGTCGTCTACCAGGGCAGCCACGGCGACAAAGGCGCAGCCGCCGCGAGCGTCATCCTGCCCGGCGCCGCCTACACCGAGAAGAACGCCACCTACGTCAACACCGAGGGGCGGCCGCAGCGCGCGCGGCTTGCCGTGTTCCCGCCGGGCGGAGCCAGGGAGGACTGGAAGATCCTCCGGGCCCTCTCCGAGGCGATCGGCCGCAAGGTGCCGCTCGACGGCATCGCCGCCGTCCGCGCCCGGATGGCCGAGATGGCGCCCCACCTCGCCCACGACGACCGCGTCGCCCCGGCGGAATGGGGCGCGTTCGGCGGGGACGGCGACGTCGACCGGACACCCTTCCGCTCTCCGGTCGAGGATTTCTACCGAACGAACCCGATCGCCCGCGCGTCCTTGATCATGGCGGAATGCAGCCGCCTCTTCGTGCGGGGCGATCGTCTGGAGGAGGCGACGGGGACGCATGGCTGAGATCTGGGCGCTCGTCGTCATCGTGTTCTACATCCTTGTCCTCGTCGTGCCGCTCCTCCTCGGCGTCGCCTACCTCACCTACGCCGAGCGCAAGGTGCTGGGCGCCATGCAGCTTCGCCAGGGGCCGATGACGGTGGGGCCTTACGGCCTCCTCCAGCCGATCGCCGACGGGCTGAAACTGTTCATGAAGGAGACGGTGGTCCCGAGCGGCTCCAACAAGTTCGTCTTCGTCCTGGCGCCGATGCTCACCTTCATCCTGGCGCTGATCGGCTGGGCGGTGATCCCGTTCGGCCCCGGCCTCGTCCTGGCCGACATCAACGTCGGCGTCCTCTACCTCCTCGCCGTCTCCTCGCTCGGCGTCTACGGCATCATCATGGCCGGCTGGGCGTCCAACTCGCGCTACGCCTTTTTGGGCGCGCTCCGCTCCTCGGCGCAGATGGTCTCTTATGAGATCTCGATCGGCCTCATCATCATCAACGTCCTCCTCACGGCGGGCTCGCTCAACCTCACGACGATCGTCGAGTCGCAGCGGGGGCTTTGGTACTTCATCCCGCACTTTCCCATGTTCGTGATCTTTTTCGTCTCGGTCCTGGCCGAGACCAACCGCCACCCCTTCGACCTGCCCGAGGACGAGGCGACCCTCGTGACGGGGTTCAACGTCGAGTACTCGTCGATGGGCTTCGCCCTCTTCTTCCTCGGCGAATACGCCAACATGATCCTGATGAGCGCCATCTGCTCGGTCCTGTTCCTCGGCGGCTGGCTTCCCCCCTTCGGGATCGTGCCCTTCACCTGGATTCCAGGGCCGATCTGGCTCATCCTGAAGATCTGCTTCTTCCTCTTCGCCTTCATCTGGGCGCGGGCGACCCTGCCCCGCTACCGCTACGACCAGCTCATGCGCCTCGGCTGGAAGGTGTTCCTGCCGCTCTCGCTCTTTTGGGTCGTCCTCACGGCGGGCGTGCTCGTCGCCTTCGACCTCGTGCCCCGTTAGGAGCCGCCTCATGACCGCCTTCGACAGCGTCGTCCGCACCTTCCTCTGGAAGGACCTCGTCACCGGCTTCGGCATCACGCTACGCTACTTCTTCAAGAAGAAAGTGACGCTCAACTACCCCTACGAGAAGGGTCCCCTGAGCCCCCGCTTTCGCGGCGAGCACGCCCTTCGACGCTACCCGAACGGCGAGGAGCGCTGCATCGCCTGCAAGCTCTGCGAGGCGGTCTGCCCCGCCCAGGCGATCACGATCGAGAGCGAGCCGAGGGAAGACCACAGCCGCCGCACGACCCGCTACGACATCGACATGGTCAAGTGCATCTACTGCGGCTTCTGCGAGGAGGCCTGCCCCGTCGACGCCATCGTCGAGGGGCCGAACTACGAGTTCGCCACCGAGACCCGGGAAGAGCTGCTCTACACGAAGGAGAAGCTGCTCGCCAACGGCGACCGCTGGGAGCGCGAGCTCGCGCTCAACCTTGCCCGGGACGCGCCTTACCGTTAAGCAGTGAACGCCCGGCGACCGGACCGGGTGCCTCGAGCAAGAAAGCCGGCCCCCTGCGGGCGGCGGGGCGTTCCGATCCGCCCTCCGGGATCTTCGGCAACCATCGGGTGAACGCCGTGCAGCTGCTCCTGTTCTACATCCTCGCCCTCGTCTGCACGGCGTCGGCCGTCATGGTCATCGCGTCGCGCAACCCGGTCCACTCCGTGCTCTATTTGATCCTCGCCTTCTTCAACGCGGCCGGGCTCTTCGTCCTCATCGGCGCCGAGTTCCTGGCGATGGTGCTCGTCGTCGTCTACGTCGGCGCGGTCGCCGTGCTCTTCCTCTTCGTCGTCATGATGCTCGACATCAACTTCGTCGAGATGCGCGAAGGCTTCCTGCAATACCTGCCGGTGGGTGCCCTCGTCGGGATCATCCTCCTCGTCGAGCTGATGCTGGTCGGCGGCAGCTGGGCGCTCGCCGACCGTACCGAGGTCGCGGCGGCCCCCGCCACCGTCGTCATGGTCGAGCCCGCCGCCCCCGTCGCCGTTCCGCCCGAGGGGGGGGAGACCGCCGTCGTCGCCCGCCGGGTCAGGGCGGAAGAGGTGACGAACACCCAGATGCTGGGCGCCGTCCTCTACACCGAGTATTTCTACCTGTTCCAGGCGGCGGGCGCGATCCTGCTCGTCGCCATCGTCGGCGCCATCACCCTCACGCTGCGCGAGCGCCCGGCGACCAAGCGCCAGGACATCGGGCGGCAGGTCAGAAGGCGCCCGTTCGAGAGCGTCGAACTCCGCAAGGTCAAGCCGAGGGCAGGCATCTGATGGACACGGCGATCCCCCTTTCCCACTACCTCGCGCTCGGCGCCGTCGTCTTCACGATCGGCATCTTCGGCGTGTTCCTGAACCGCAAGAACGTCATCATCATCCTGATGTCGATCGAGCTGATCCTGCTCGCGGTCAACATCAACTTCGTCGCCTTCTCGGCCTACCTCGGCGACATCGCGGGGCAGGTGTTCACGATGTTCATCCTCACCGTCGCGGCGGGCGAGGCGGCGATCGGCCTTGCGATCCTCGTCGTCTACTTTCGCAACCGCGGCAACATCCAGGTCGACGAGATCAACATGATGCGGGGTTAAGGGGAACTCATGCTCCACGTCCTCCTCGTCTTCTCCCCGCTGATCGGCGCCGTCGTCGCCGGGTTCTTCGGCCGCGCCATCGGCGACCGGGGTGCCCAGACCGTCACCTGCGGCCTGATGGCGCTCTCGGCCCTTTGCGCCGTCATCGGCCTCGGCTACGTCGGCGGGCCGGCCATGAAGGTCGAGATCGTGCGCTGGATCCAGGTCGGGTCCTTCGAGGCGGACTGGGCGCTGCGCGTCGACAGCCTGTCGTGCGTCATGATGTTCGTCGTCAGCTTCTGCAGCTTTCTGATCCACGTCTACTCGGTCGGCTACATGAGCCACGACCCGAGCGTGCCCCGCTTCATGAGCTACCTGTCGCTGTTCACCTTTGCCATGCTCATGCTCGTGACGTCCGACAACCTGATCCAGCTCTTCTTCGGCTGGGAGGGCGTCGGCGTCGCTTCCTACCTCCTCATCGGCTTCTGGTACACGCGCCCTTCCGCCTGTGCCGCCGCCATGAAGGCGTTCATCGTCAACCGCGTCGGCGACTTCGGCCTGATGCTCGGTATCGCGGGCGTCTACCTCGTCTTCGACACGGTGCAGTACGACCAGATCTTCGCCATGATCCCCCAGGCGGCGGGCGGCCGGATCGTCGTCTGGGGCTTTCCCCTCGACACGCTCGACGTGCTGGGCTTCCTCCTCTTCGTCGGCGCCATGGGCAAGTCCGCGCAGATCGGCCTGCACACGTGGCTCCCCGACGCGATGGAGGGCCCCACCCCCGTCTCGGCGCTGATCCACGCGGCGACGATGGTCACGGCGGGCGTCTTCCTCGTCGCCCGCTTCTCGCCCCTCTACGAGCACGCGCCCACGGCGCTCGCCTTCGTCGCCTTCATCGGCGCCACGACCGCGATCTTCGCCGCCACGATCGGCCTCACCCAGTTCGACATCAAGCGGGTCATCGCCTATTCGACCTGCTCGCAGCTGGGCTACATGTTCTTCGCCTGCGGCGTGGGCGCCTACCAAGCGGCGATCTTCCACCTCTTCACCCACGCCTTCTTCAAGGCCCTCCTGTTCCTGGGCGCCGGCTCCGTCATCCACGCGATGTCCGACGAGCAGGACATGCGCAGGATGGGCGGGATCTGGAACAAGATCCCCTACACCTACGTGCTCATGTGGATCGGCACGCTAGCCCTCATCGGCTTTCCGGGCTTCGCCGGCTACTTCTCGAAGGACGCGATCCTGGAGGCCGCCTGGGCCTCGCACAACCCCTTCCACCTCTACGCCTTCTGGATGGGGCTGCTGGCGGCGATCCTCACCGCCTTCTACTCCGGCCGCCTCATCTGGCTGACCTTCCACGGGACGCCCCGCGCCGACCGCGAGACGATGCACCACGTCCACGAGAGCCCCTGGATCATGCTGGCCCCCCTCTTCGTGCTGGCGGCGGGGGCGATCCTCGCCGGCTGGCTCGGCACGGGCATGGTCGAGGTCGCCGAGGAGGAGGGGGCGAGCTTCTGGCACGGCGCCATCTACACGGGGGAAGGCAACCACGTCCTCCACGACCTGCACGGCGTGCCCTTCTTCGTCTCCTTCGCCCCCTTCGTGGCGATGGCGATCGGCCTCGGCCTCTCCTACCTGTTCTACATGGCACGCCCGGATCTCCCGGGGCGGGTCGCGGGCGCGGTGCGGCCCCTCTACCGCTTCCTCTACAACAAGTGGTACTTCGACGAGCTGTACGATTTCCTCTTCGTCCGCAGCGCCAAGTGGCTCGGCTTCGGCCTGTGGAAGGCGGGCGACCAGGGGGTCATCGACCGCTTCGGCCCGGACGGGCTCGCCGCCTCGACCCAGTTCGCCACGAAGCGCATCGTCCGCCTGCAAAGCGGCTACCTCTACCACTACGCGTTCGCCATGCTGATCGGGGTCGCCGGCCTCGTCACGTGGTACATGCTGACGGCCCCTTGAGCGGCTTGAAGGGAACCCCCCACCCATGAGCATCTGGCCATGAGCGACTGGCCGCTCCTCTCCCTCGTCACCTTCCTGCCGCTGGTCGGCGTCGCCTTCATCCTGTTCATCAACGGCGACGAGGAGGTCGTGGCGCAGAACAGCCGCAGCGTGGCCTTGTGGACCGCGCTCGTCACCTTCCTCCTCTCGCTCCTCATCTGGGGCAACTTCGATCCGACCGCCGCCGGGTTCCAGCTGGTCGAGCGGGCGACGTGGCTCGGCGGGTTCGGCATCGACTACCACATGGGGATCGACGGCATCTCCCTTTGGTTCGTCCTCCTCTCGACCCTGCTCACCGTCGTCGTCATCGTGGGATCCTGGTACGCCGTGACCGCCAGGGTCAAGGAGTACATGATCGCGTTCCTCGTCATGGACACGCTCATGGTGGGCGTGTTCTGCGCCCTCGACATCGTGCTCTTCTACGTGTTCTTCGAGGGCATCCTGATCCCGATGTACCTCATCATCGGCGTCTGGGGCGGGCCGCGCCGCATCTACGCCTCGTTCAAGTTCTTCCTCTATACGCTCCTCGGCTCGGTCCTCTTCCTGATCGCCGTGCTCGTCATGTACCTGCACGCCGGGACCACCGACATCCCGACCCTCATGGCGACCGACTTCCCCATCGACATGCAGTGGTGGCTCTGGCTCGCGCTCTTCGCCTCGTTCGCCGTCAAGGTGCCGATGTGGCCCTTCCACACGTGGCTGCCCGACGCCCACGTCGAGGCGCCGACCGCGGGCTCGGTGCTCCTGGCGGGCGTCCTTTTGAAGCTCGGCGGCTACGGCTTCCTGCGCTTTTCCCTGCCGATGCTCCCCGACGCCTCGGCCTCGTTCGCCCCCTTCGTCTTCGCGCTGTCGATCATCGCCATCGTCTACACGTCGCTCGTGGCGCTCATGCAAAGCGACATGAAGAAGCTGATCGCCTACTCGTCGGTCGCCCACATGGGGATCGTCACCATCGGCATCTTCACCCCCAACGCGATGGGCATCCAGGGCTCGATCATCCAGATGCTCAGCCACGGCCTCGTCTCGTCGGCCCTGTTCATGTGCGTCGGCGTCGTCTACGACCGCATCCACAGCCGCGAGATCGCCGCTTATGGCGGCCTTGCCGACACCATGCCGGCCTACGTCACCGTCTTCATGCTCTTCATGCTGGCGTCCGTGGGCCTGCCCGGCACGTCCGGCTTCGTCGGCGAGCTGATGGTCATCGTCGGCGCGTGGCAGCGCTCGTCCTGGGTCGCCACCTTCGCCGCGACCGGGCTCATCCTGAGCTCCACCTACATGCTCTGGCTCTACCGCCGGGTGATCTTCGGCGCGCTCACGAAGGACAACCTGAAGCTCATCAAGGACCTGCGCCCGAACGAGATCCTGGCGTTCGCGCCGCTCGTCGTGCTGGCCGTCCTCATGGGCGTCTACCCCTCCCTCTTCCTCGACCCCATGCGTCCGGCCGTCGACAACCTGCTGGCGCAGATCAGCGCCGAGCAGCCCGCTTCCGGCCTCGCCGCGCGCTAGGAACCCCGCCGATGGACACCGCCTCCCCCGTCGTCCTGAACCTGTCCTCGGCCCTGCCCGAGGTCGTCCTCTTCCTTTCCGGCCTCGTCCTCCTCGTCGTCGGCGCGCTCCGCGAGGGCGAGGGGGCCAAGGGCCTCTCGCCGTTCGCCGTCCTCGTCCTCCTCGTCGTCGCCGCGATGATCCTGGGCGGCGGGCAGACGGCGATGGTCTCGCTCGGCGGCCACTTCATCTTCGACGGCTTCGCCGCCTTCACGAAGGTCGTGATCCTTGTCGCGGCGGCCCTGAGCCTGCTTCTCGCCCGCGACTACCTGATCGACGAGAAGGTCGACCGCTTCGAGTTCCCGCTCCTCGTCCTGTTCGCCGCCCTTGGCATGTGCATGATGGTCTCGGCCAACAGCTTCATCGCCCTCTACATGGGCCTGGAGCTGCAGAGCCTCGCCATCTACGTCCTGGCCGCCTTCCAGCGCGACACCCTACGATCGAGCGAGGCGGGCCTGAAGTACTTCGTCCTCGGCTCGCTCGCGTCCGGGATGCTCCTCTACGGCTGCTCGCTCGTCTACGGCTTCACCGGCACGCTGCGCTTCGACACGCTCGCCGCCGGCTTCGCCATCCAGGGCGAGCGGGGGATCGACCTCCAGATCGGCGCCCTCGTCGGCCTCACCTTCGTCGCTGCCGGGCTCGCCTTCAAGATGGCGGCCGTCCCCTTCCACATGTGGACCCCCGACGTCTACGAGGGCGCCCCCACCCCCGTCACCGCCTTCATGGCGTCGGCGCCCAAGGTGGCGGCGATCGCGCTCACCCTTCGCGTCCTCATGCAGCCGTTCGGCGAGTGGACCGACGAGTGGCGGCAGATCGTCGTCTTCATCTCGGTGGCCTCCATGATCCTCGGCGCGTTCGCCGCCATCGGCCAGACGAACTTCAAGCGCCTCATGGCCTATTCCGGCATCGGCCACGTCGGCTACGCGCTCATCGGCCTCGCCGCCGGCACGGCGGGCGGGATCTACGGCGTCCTGATCTACCTCGTGATCTACGTCGCCATGACGCTCGGCACCTTCGCCTGCATCATGATGATGCGGCGCGGCGGCCGCTACGTCGAGACGATCGGCGACCTTTCCGGCCTCTCGACCCGCCAGCCGATGATGGCCTTGGCGCTCGCGGTCTTCATGTTCTCGCTCGCCGGCATCCCGCCGCTCGCCGGGTTCTTCGGCAAGCTCTACGTCTTCATGGCCGCCGTCGACGCCGGTCTCGTGCCGCTCGCCGTCATCGGCGTCGTCACCAGCGTCGTCGGCGCCTACTACTATCTCCGCATCGTCAAGGTGATGTACTTCGACGAGCCCACCGAGGCGTTCGACGGCCCGAACGGCCTTGGCCTCCGCCTCGTCGCCGCCGGCACGGCCGTCTTCACCGTCGCCTTCATCCTCCTCCCCGGACCCTTCCTCAACGCGGCGCAGAACGCCGCCGCCGCCCTTATGACGACGCCCTGACGCTTGCCCCCGTTCCGTATCGAGCGCGTCGCCGAGACCCGCAGCACCAACGACGCGGTCCGCGCCCGCGCGCTCGCGGGCGAGCCGGCCGGGCTCGTCGTCCGGGCCGGGCGGCAGACGGCGGGCCGGGGCCGGCACGGGCGGGCGTGGTCGTCGCCTGGGGGCAACCTCTACGCCTCCCTCCTCCTCCGCCCCGACGCGCCCCCCTTGAGGGCCGCGACCCTCTCGCTCGCGAGCGGCCTCGCGCTCGCCCAGGCGCTCCGGGCGCTGGGAACCCCCGCCGTCCTCAAATGGCCGAACGACGTGCTGGCAAGGGGCGCCAAGCTCGCCGGGATCCTCCTGGAGGCGACGACCTCGCCCGAGGGGCGCATCGACGCCGTCGTGCTCGGCCTCGGCGTCAACGTCGCCTCGGCCCCCGACCTGCCCGAACGCCCCGCGACCTCGCTCGCTGCGCTGGGGGTCACGACCGAACCCGAGGCCCTGCTCGTGGCCTTCCTCGACCGCCTCGCCGCCCTCCTGCCGCCCTGGGAGGAAGCGGGCTTCGCCGCTCTCCGCCGGTCCTGGCTCGACCACGCCCTCCCGCTCGGCGCCGCCGTCACCCTTCGCACCGGCGAGCGCCGCCTGGAGGGCATCCTGCGCGACGTCGACCGCGAGGGCCGCCTTGTCCTGGAGGGTCCGGATGGTCATATCGGGCGGTACGGCGCTGGCGAGCTGATCGCGGGGCCTTGAGACGCGCCTGCCCTTCTCGCAAGCCGCCCCGCGGACGGGCCGCGCAACGTTGGACCCCATGCTCCTCCTGATCGACGTCGGCAACACGAACACCGTCTTCGCGCTCTACGAGGGCCGGGGCGCGCTCGGCCAGTGGCGCCTGTCGACCAACCGCGACCGCACGGCCGAGGAGTACGCGGCGACCCTGATCCAGCTCATGGCGCTCGACGGCCACGACCGCCGCGACGTGGAGGCGGTCCTCATCGCCAGCGTCGTGCCGCAGGCGGTCCTCCCCTTGCGCTGGATGAGCCGCGACTTCTTCGGCCGCACCGCCTTCGTCGTCGGCGAGGACGTGGAGGTCCCGATCCAGAACCGGCTGCCGAACCCCAAGGAGGCCGGCGCCGACCGCCTCGTCAACGCGCTCGCCGCCGTCGTCCGCTACGGACCGCCGCTCATCGTCGTCGACTTCGGCACGGCGACCACCTTCGACATCGTCGACAGGGAGGGCGCCTTCATCGGCGGCGTCATAGCACCGGGCGTCAACCTCTCCCTCGAGGCCCTGCACCACAACGCGGCGAAGCTGCCGCGCATCGCCGTCCAGGCGCCGGGGTCGGTGATCGGCAAGGGCACGGTCCACGCGATGCAGGCCGGCGTCTACTACGGCTATATCGGCCTCGTCGACGGCCTCGTCGAGCGCATCCAGACGGAATACGGGCAGGCCATGCGGGTGATCGCCACGGGCGGACTCGCGAAGCTGTTCGTCAAGGGCTGCCGGTCGATCGCCCAGGTCGACCCGGACCTGACGATGGCGGGCCTCATGGAAATCTTCGAACGCGACCCGGCGCGGATCCGGGCTGACAGACCACCGCAAGGAAGAACGACTTGACGAACGACAAGGACCTCCTGTTCACCGCCCTCGGCGGCATCGGCGAGATCGGCATGAACGCCTACCTCTACGGGCTCGACGGCGACTGGCTCATGGTCGACCTCGGCGTCAGCTTCGCCGACGACCGCCTGCCCGGCGTCGACCTCGTGCTGCCCGACATCGGCTTCATCGAGGAGCAGAAGGGCAGGCTCAGGGGCCTCCTCATCACCCACGCCCACGAGGACCACCTGGGTGCCGTGCCCTACCTGTGGCCCCGCCTCGGCTGCCCGATCTACTGCACCCGCTTCGCCGCCGCGATCCTGCGCCGCAAGCTGGAGGAGGCGGGCGTCGGATCGCCGGCCACGATCAACGTCGTCGAGCCCGGCGCGACGATCGACCTCGCCCCCTTCTCCTGCCGCTTCCTCCACGTCTCGCACTCGATCCCCGAAGCGAACGCCATCGCGATCGAGACCCGCCTCGGCCGCGTCCTGCACACGGGCGACTGGAAGCTGGACCCCGCCCCCCTCGTCGGCACGACGACCGACGTGGACGGCCTCGAGGCGTTCGGCGCCGAGGGCGTGCTGGCGATGGTCGCGGACAGCACCAACGTGCTCTCGCCCGGCACGTCGGGCTCCGAGGCGGAAGTGCGCGACTCCTTGAAGGACCTCATCAAGGCGCAGCCGAACCGGGTCGTGCTCACCACCTTCGCCTCCAACATCGCCAGGCTGGAGACGGCGATCGTCGCCGGGCGCGCGGCGGGCCGCGAGATCGTCATGGTCGGCCGCTCGATGCACCGGATGATCGACGCCGCGAAGGAGGCGGGCTACCTGAAGGACCTCCCCCCCCTCGTCGACGAGCGCGACGCCATGAGCCTGCCGCGCCACAAGGCGCTCTTCCTCGTCACCGGCTCGCAGGGCGAGCCCCGCGCCGCCCTCCAACGCATCGCGTCGGGGCAGCACCCGAGGGTCAGGATCGAGGCCGGCGACACGGCGATCTTCTCCTCCAAGATCATCCCCGGCAACGAGCGCACCCTCTACGACCTCCACAACCGCCTCGTCGACCGGGGTGTCGAGGTCATCACGGAAGAGGACCACTTCGTCCACGTCTCGGGCCACCCGTCCCGCGACGAGATGGCGAGCCTCTACCGCTGGATCCGGCCCACCTACGCCGTGCCGATGCACGGCGAGGCGCGGCACCTCCACGCCCACGCCCGCTTCGCCGAGGAGAACGGGGCGAAGCAGGCGTTCGTCCTCCAGAACGGCGACCTCCTGCGCCTCGCCCCCGGCGAGCCCGCCATCGTCGGCGATGTTCCGACCGGGCGGATTGCGGTCGAGAACGAGGACTTCGTCGACGCGGGCGACGAGCTGTTCCGCACCCGCCGTCGCCTCATGAACCACGGCATCCTCACGGCCGCCGTCGCCCTCGACCCCTACGGCAGCCTGCTGGCAGCCCCGTCGGTGCGCTCGTTCGGCGCGCTCGACCTGGGGAGCTTCGGCAACCTCTCGACCGAGGTCGAGGGCGCCGTCGAGAGCGCCATCGAGGACATGGACGACAAGGAGGTGCTCAACGATGGCCGGGTCGAGCACGCCGTCCGGGGCGCCATCCGCCAAGCGCTGGCCCTGCCCCGGATGAAGCGCCCCCTGATCGAAGTCCAGGTGATGCGCCTCTCCCCCGAGAGCGCGCGCGGCCTGGAGGAGGAACGGCTCGGCGCCGCCTGAGCGGCTTCGTCGCACTGCGGGCGGGGGCCATCCGTGGCAGGATCGGCCCCCGTCACCCCCTATCAGGAACCCTTCCCCATGCTCGGCCGCCTCAACCACGTCGCCATCGCCGTCCCGGACCTGGAGGCCGCGCGGTCCACCTACGCCGCGACGCTAGGCGCCGCCGTTTCCCCCGTCGAGGACCAGCCGGACCACGGCGTGCGGACGGTCTTCGTCGAGCTGCCGAACACCAAGATCGAACTCCTGGGCGTGCTCGGCGACGCCTCCCCGATCAGGGGCTTCCTCGACAAGAACCCTGCGGGCGGCATCCACCACCTCTGCTACGAGGTGGCCGACATCCGCGCCGCCCGCGACCGCCTCGTCGCGGCCGGCCTTCGCGTGCTGGGCGACGGCGAGCCGAAGATCGGCGCGCACGGCAGGCCCGTCCTCTTCCTCCACCCGAAGGACGTCTGCGGCACGCTGACCGAGCTTGAGGAGGCATGAGCCTCGGTGGCGGCATCGTCGTCTTCGTCTGCGCGTGGTGGCTGTTCTTCCTCCTGGCGCTGCCGTTCGGCGTCAGCCCCGTCGACGAGCCCGAAAAGGGCCACGACCCGGGCGCCCCCGCCCAGCCCCACCTCCTCCTCAAGGCCGCCATCGTCACGGTGCTGGCGATCGTCGCCACCTACGCCTTCTACGAGGTAGCGGCGAGTGGCCTCGTCACCTTCCGCGGCGGGGCGCCGTTCTAGCGACGGCGCCGAAAGCCGCGCTTGCGACGGACCCTTGCATCGGCGCGGGCGCGGCGCCCTCAGAACCTCACCCCCACCTGTCCCGTGAAGCCCGTCGTGATCTGCGTATAGTCGGCGCTGCCGCCGAGGCGGGAGACGATGGTGCCGCCGTCGAAGCGGGCGGTGGCCCGGACGCCGACGTAGGCGTGGGGGTTCAGGTCGTAGTCGTAGCCGCCGAAGAAGCTGCCGGCGACGCTGCCGTCGTCGCCCCTGAGGTCGATTTCGAGGTCGCCGCGGTCGAACTGCTCGTAGGAGGCGTCGGTCCAGGCGTAGCCGATGCCGCCGCCGACGTAGGGGTGGTGCGGGCCGGTCGGCCTGCGGTAGGCGAACAGCGCCAGCGCGCCGTAGGAGTCGCGGTCGCCGTCGATGTCGTTGTGGTCGATCTCGATGTCGAGCCCGGCGTGGTCGGCGAAGCCCTGGACGCCGACGGAGAAGCCGGACGGCGTGTCGAACCAGACGGCGAGGTTGCCGGCACCCCCGACGCCGGCGCCCGCGAAGTCGTCGACCCCCGTCACGGCCTCGGCCTCGTCGCTCAGGTCGCCGAAGATGACGGCGACGTCGCCGCCGAGCCCCGCCTCCAGGCGCAGCGACTGGGCATGGGCGGCAAGGGGGGCGAGGAGAAGGGCGAGGGTCAGGAAAAGGCGCATGGGGCGGGGCGGCTCCTTGCCATGCAGACGCGAAGCGCGTTCAGCCTCGGGTCGCCAGTCTTTGCCCCTCGCCCTCGCCCCGCCCGAGCAGCCAGCCGGCGGCGGCGCCCAGCGTGAGCCAGAAGAGGGCGCCGGTGACGAGGGAGGCGACGGCGAAGTGGGCCGCGAGGCCGGCCGGGGCGGCGCCTTCGAGCGTCGGCGGGTGCGGGGCGCCGAGGAGGTGGGGAACGACGAGGAGGGCGAGGCCGAGCCAGATCAGGCGGGGCGCGAAGGCGATGAGCCAGAGCCCCCCCCCGGTGCAGAGGACGGCGAGCAGGTACCACGCCTGACGGGCGCCGAGTTCGGCGGCGGCGCTGCCCGGAAGCTCCGGCGGCAGGCCGAGCGCGGGGGCGAGCATGAGGGCGGCGAAGCCGGCGGCACCCCACAAGACGCCGCGCCGCGCGTCGATGGCGCCGCCGTGCAGCGCCATGAGTGCCGCGAGGAACAGGCCGCAGCCGGCGCCGATCACCATGTTGGCGATGAAGGTGAGCGCGTGGCGGGCGAGGCCGCCGTCCTCGCCGCCGGGGGTGGCGTGGACGTGGGACTCGCCGTCGGCGTGCTCGTGGACGGCGGGGGCGGCGCCCGATTCGTAGACCTCGGCCGCGGCGATGAGGGGCACCGTCGTTCCCAACTGGACGACCGAGACGAGGAGCCCGGCGATCAGGCCGGCGCCGATGGCGGCGAGGAAGAGGCGACTGATGAAGGCCATCGTCAGGGCTCCGGGGCCAGTCTAGTGGCAGGGGAAGGCGAAGCTGTGGCGGGCGTCGTGGGCGGCGTTGTGCAGCGCCTCGATCGGCGCGAAGGCGGCGCCGAAGAGCAGGAAGCCGCCCAGCGCCATCGCGCAGACGATCCCGATCAGCCGGTCGGCCTTCGAGCGGACGCCGATCTCCTGCCAGACGGTACGCATCGTTCTCTCCCCACGGGTGACTGTTGGCCGCGCCGAAGATGGACGCGGCGTCATGACGGGTCAATCGCGGTGTTGGCCCATGCCGTTGCCTGGATGCGACCTTTGCGCTAACCCCTTGCGGCCCTGCCCCTTCGTTCCTCGGACGAACGCGAGGGCGGAAGGGGGACGGCATGGACAACGAGGCGCTGGGGGCGAGGCTCGATCAGGCGGCGAAGGACGCGGGCCTCGCCTGGGGCACGGTCAACGGCTGGGTCAACGGCTTCTTCGCGCTCCTGCCGAACCTCGTCGTGGCGTTCGTCGTCGTCTTCCTCTTCGTCCTCCTCGGCCTCTTGGTGCGGTTCGCCGTCCGCAAGGTGGCGACGAGGCGCGACCGCGCCAACCTGGGCACGGTGCTCGGCCGGTTCCTGCAATGGGTCGTGATCTTCCTCGGCGTCCTCCTCGGCCTCACCATCGTCCTGCCGTCGCTCAAGCCGGGCGACCTCGTGGCCGGCCTCGGCGTCACCTCGGTCGCCATCGGCTTCGCCTTCAAGGACATCCTCCAGAACTGGCTCGCGGGACTGCTCCTCCTCTTCCAGCAGCCGTTCCGCGTCGGCGACCAGATCGTCGTCGAGGGCTACGAGGGCACGATCGAGCGCGTGGAGACCCGGGCGACGATCCTGAAAACCTACGACGGGCGCCGCGTCGTCATCCCCAACGCCACGATCTATTCGAACTCGGTGACGGTCAACACCGCCTTTCCCACCCGGCGCAGCGAGTACGACGTGGGCATCGGCTACGGCGACGACATCAAGACGGCGAAGGCGACGATCCTCGAAGCGATGCGGGGTGCCAACGGGGTCTTAAGCGAGCCCCCGCCGGAAGTGATCCCCTGGGCGCTCGACTCCTCCGCCGTCATGCTGCGCGCCCGCTGGTGGACCAACCCCTTCCGCAGCGACGTGGTCCGGGTCCAGGGCGAGGTGGTCGAGGCCGTGAAATACGCCCTCGACGCCGCCGGGATCGACATGCCCTACGACACCCAGGTCTTCCTCCTCCACGACCAGACCGAGGACACCGACGGCCAGCGCGGCGCGCAGAGGGAAGGCTGGCCCAAGCGCCAGAAGGACGAGCCCCGCCCGCGCTGGCGGGTGCTGGAGGAGGGGCGGGAGGCGAAGTAGCCGGTGAGGACTGGCTTGACACGCTTCGCGTCCGCTGGCGCGAAGTGTGTCTCAAGCCGGCACCCGCTCCGCCTCGCGCTCGACGATCAGCCCCGCGCGCATCTCGACGGTGCGGTCCATGCGGGCCGCGAGTTCGGGGTTGTGGGTGGCGATGAGGGCGGCGACGCGCTCGGCGCGGGTGACGTCGAGGAGGAGGGCGAAGACCTGTTCCGCCGTCGCCGCGTCGAGGTTGCCGGTGGGCTCGTCGGCGAGCAGGATCGCGGGCTTGTTGGCAAGGGCGCGGGCGATGGCGACCCTTTGCTGCTCGCCGCCGGAAAGCCGGCCGGGGCGGTGGCCGAGGCGGTGGCCGAGGCCGAGGCGTTCCAGGACGGCGGCGGCGCTCTCGCGGGCGCGGCGGCGGGGGACGCCGGCGAGCAGGCGGGGGAGCATGACGTTCTCGAGGGCGGTGAAGTCGGCGAGCAGATGGTGGAACTGGTAGACGAAGCCCACCTGGTCGCGGCGGATCGCGGTGCGCTCCTTCTCGCCGAGGCGGGACGTGGTGCGGCCTAGGATCTCGACCTCGCCCACGCTCGGCCGCTCCAGGAGGCCGGCGATGTGGAGGAGGGTCGACTTGCCGGCGCCCGACGGGCCAACGAGGGCGGTGATCTCGCCGGGGCGCAGGTGCAGGTCGACGCCGCGCAGGATTTCGAGGTCCTCCCCGCCCTGGCGGAAGCGGCGGCGGATGCCGCGCAGGGCGAGCGCCGGGCCGTCGACGCCGCCCTGCCGCAGGCGCCGGCTACTCATAGCGGAGCGCTTCCACGGGATCGAGCCTCGCCGCCCGCCACGCGGGGTAGAGGGTGGCGAGGAAGGAGAGGCCAAGGCCCATGAGGACCACCTTCGCCGTGTCGTCGACCTCGACGACGGCCGGGAGCTGCGAGAGGAAGCGGATCTCGGCCGACCACAGCTCGGCGCCGGTGATGGTTTCGAGGAAGACGCGGATCGTGTCGATGTTGAGGGCGAACGCGAGCCCGAGGCCGAAGCCGATCACCGTGCCGACGACGCCGATCGAGGCGCCCGAGAGGAAGAAGATCCGCATGATCGCGCCGCGGGACGCGCCCATCGTGCGCAGGATGGCGATGTCGCGGCCCTTCGACTTCACGAGCATGGTGATGCCGGTGATGATGTTGAAGGCGGCGACCAGGATGATGAGCGTGAGGATCAGGAACATCACGTTGCGCTCGACCTCGAGCGCGTTGAAGAAGTGGGCGTTGAGCTGCTGCCAGTCGACGACGCTGCCGCGCCCGGCGGTGGCGGCGGTGAGCGGTCCCCGGTAGCGGCCGATGTCGTTCGGGTCGTTCACGAGCACTTCGACGGCGCGCACCGTGTCGCCGAAGTTGAAGTAGTCCTGGGCGTCCTTGAACGGCAGGTAGACGAAGCTGTTGTCGTACTCGTACATGCCGACGTTGAAGACGCCGCCGACCTTGAAGCTCTGGATGCGCGGCATCACCCCGAACGCCGTCGCCTCGCCCTGGGGCGAGATCAGGGTGAAGCTGTCGCCGAGCGCCAAACCCATGCGCTGCGCCATCCGGCCGCCGATGAGCGCCTCGTCCGGCTTCTTCAGCGCCTCGATCGAGCCCTCGTCGATGTGCCCCGCGAAGACGGGGCGGCGCTCCAGGTCCGCCGGGCGCACGCCCCGGACGAGGACACCCGAGTTCGTGTTGTTGGCGCTCGCCATCGCCTGCCCCTCGACGTAGGGCATCACGTCCTGCACCCCCGGTACCTTCCTGAGGTCGGCGGCGAGGCGGTCGTAGTCGGGGATGCCGGACGGGCCGGAGAGCACCGTCGCGTGGCCGTTGACGCCGAGCACGCGCCCCAGCAGCTCGTCGCGGAAGCCGTTCATGACGGCGAGGACGACGATGAGGGTGCCGACGCCGAGCGCGATGCCGGTGAGCGCGAAGGCGGCGATGACCGAGATGAAGCCCTCGCCCCTTGTCGGGCGGAGGTAGCGCCACGCGACGAGGCGCTCGGCGGGGCGCAGCATCAGCGGGCGAGCCGTTCGATCGCGGCGTCCAGGGAAAGCTCGTCCTTGGCGCCGCCCCGCCGGTCCTTCACCTCGACCCGCCCCGACTTCGCGCCGCGCGGGCCGACCGTGACCTGATGGGGCAGGCCGATCAGGTCCATCGTGGCGAACTTGGCCCCCGCCCGCTCGTCGCGGTCGTCCCACAAGACCTCGACGCCTGCGCCCGTCAGCTTGCGGTAGAGGTCTTCGGCGAGCGCGTTCGCGGCCTCGTCGTCATGGCGGATCGTCACGATCCCCACCTTGAAGGGGGCGACGCTCTCCGGCCAGACGATGCCGGCCGCGTCGTGGTTCGCCTCGATGAGGGCGCCCACGAGGCGGGACACGCCGATGCCGTACGAGCCCATGTGGACCGGCACGTCCGCCCCGTCCGCCGTGCTGACGGTGGCGTTCATCGGCTCTGAATACTTGGTGCCGAAGTAGAAGATGTGGCCGACCTCGATGCCGCGCCCCGAGCGCAGGCGGTCCTTCGGCACGGGGCAGGTGGCGGGGTCGTGCTTCTCGTCGGCGGCGGCGTAGAGCGCCTTCAGCCGCTCGGGATCGAGGTTCGGGTCGCCGAAGTCGATGTCCTCGAACGCGGCGTCGAAGAACACCTCGCTCTCGCCCGTGGAGGCGAGGATCTGGAACTCGTGGCTCATGTCGCCGCCGATCGGGCCCGTGTCGGCCACCATCGGGATCGCCGTCAGCCCCATGCGGTGGAAGGCGCGCAGGTAGGCCACGAAGTAGGCGTCGTAGGAGCGCCGGGCACCTTCCAGGTCGAGGTCGAACGAGTAGGCGTCCTTCATCAGGAACTCGCGGCCGCGCATGACGCCGAAGCGGGGGCGGACCTCGTCCCGGAACTTCCACTGGATGTGGTAGAGGTTCAAGGGCAACTGACGGTAGGACTTGACGTGCCGGCGGAAGATGTCGGTCACGTTCTCCTCGTTGGTGGGACCAAAGAGCATGTCGCGCTCGTGGCGGTCCTTGATCCGGAGCATCTCCTTGCCGTAGGCGTCGTAACGCCCGCTCTCGCGCCAGAGGTCGGCCGGCTGTATCGTCGGCATCAGGATCTCGATCGCGCCCGAACGGTCCATCTCCTCCCTGACGATCGCCTCGACCTTCTGGAGCACGCGCCAGCCCAAGGGCAGCCAGGAGTAGATGCCGGCGGAGAGCTGCTGGATCATGCCGGCGCGCAGCATGAGCTGGTGCGAGACGATCTCGGCCTCGGCCGGGGTTTCTTTCAGCACGGGGAGGAAGTAGCGGGAAAGGCGCATGGGCCTCGCTTCTTTCGTCACGGGCGAAGGGTAAGGGGGGCGGCGGGCGCACGCCGCCGGGGTGATGGCATGGATCGGCGGGCGGCGCAACGCCCGAACGCGATGGTTGCGAAAGCCTAACAAGGAACGTTCATGGAGCACGAAGCGCAGACGGCGATGTTCACAGGAAGCCTGATCCTGCTCGCCGCCGTCGTCGTCGCCGTCCCCCTGTTCAAGCGCCTCGGCCTCGGCTCGGTGCTGGGCTACCTCGCCGCCGGGATCGTCATCGGCCCCTCGGTCCTGGGCTTCTTCCGGGAACCCGAAGCGATCATGAAGGTCGCCGAGCTCGGCGTCGTCCTGTTCCTCTTCATCATCGGCCTCGAACTCAGCCTCTCGACCTTGTGGCGGATGCGGCGCGACATCTTCGGCCTCGGCTCCGTGCAGATCGTCGTCACCGGCCTCGTCCTCGCCCTCTACCCCCTCCTCCTCACCCCCTACGGCTGGAAGGCGTCGCTCGTGGCCGGGCTCGGCCTCGCCCTCTCGTCCACGGCCTTCGTCATGCAGCTGCTGGAGGAGCGGGGCGAGCTTCGCCTGCCGCACGGGCAGAAGGCGTTCGCCATCCTCCTCATGCAGGACCTCGCCATCGTCCCCCTCCTGGCGCTCGTCGCCCTCCTCTCGCCGCGCGGGGGCGAAGGCGGGCCGCTCTGGCTCGACGCGCTGGAGATGGCGGGCGCCGTCGCCGCCGTGATCCTCGTCGGGCGCTACCTCCTCAACCCCTTCTTCCAGGGCCTCGCCCGCTCGGGCGCCAAGGAGGTCATGACGGCGGCGGCATTGCTCGTCGTCATCGGCGCCGCGACCCTCATGACCTACGCCGGGCTGTCGATGGCGCTCGGCGCCTTCCTCGCGGGCGTCATGCTCGCCGAATCAAACTACCGCCACGAGCTGGAAGCCGACATCGAGCCCTTCCGCGGCATCCTTCTCGGCCTCTTCTTCCTCTCGGTCGGCATGAGCGTCGACCTCGCCGTCGTCGCCGACCAGTGGCTGGCCCTGCTCGCCGCGCTTTGCACCCTCGTCGTCCTGAAGGCCCTCGTCGTCTTCGCCATCGTCCGCGTCATGGGCAACGACCACGACACGTCGGTGCGCACCTCGCTCATGCTGGCGCAGGGCGGCGAGTTCGGCTTCGTCCTCTACTCGACCGCCGTCGCCGCGGGCGTCATGGAGCAGCGCCACGCGACGGTGCTCATCGCGCTCGTCACCCTCTCGATGGCGACGACCCCCTTCCTCGTCCGCCTCGGCCCCCGCTTTCTCTGCGACAGGGACCGGCCCGAGCGCGAGGAGGATTTTTCCGACGCCGACGGCGAGGTGCTGGTCATAGGATTCGGCCGCTTCGGCCAGCTCCTCGTCCAGGTGCTGCTCGCGGGCAACGTGCCGCTCACGATCCTCGACAGCGACCCCGACCGGATCGAGGAGGCGGGTCGCTTCGGCGCCAAGATCTTCTACGGCGACGGCACCCGTCTCGACGTGCTGCGCGCGGCCGGGATCGCCGAGGCGAGGCTCGTCGTCGTCTGCACGCGCCTTGCCGAGAAGTCGCTGCGGATCGTCGAGACGGTCCAGGAGCAGTACCCGGACAAGCCGATCTTCGCCCGCGCCTACGACCGCCGCCACGCGCTCGCCCTCATGGAAAAGGAGGTCGCGGGCCACGTCCGCGACACCGCCGAATCCGCCTTCCGGCTCGGCCGCGACGTGCTGATGGGCCTCGGCGCCGAGGCCGAGGACGCCGGCGCCGTCGAGGACGAGGTGCGGCGGCGCGACGCCGCCCGGCTGGAGGACCAGCGCCTCGGCGGCATCCTCGCCGGGCGCGACAAGTACCTCGTCCGCCCGGAGCCCCTGTACCCCCGGCGCGGCGGGGGAAAGGCCGAGGAGGAGAGGATCGACGCAGGGGAGGAAGGCTGAAAAAAATGCCCCGGCCGAAGCCGGGGCAAGCTGGATAGGGAGGAAACGCCTCAAGTCGAGTGTCACAGGGGTCATCCCGTGAACACGAGAGGAAGCCTAAACCTTGGGTAGAAGAGCCGCAACGATAAAAACGCTCTCAGGACGATCTTTCGTCGCGGGTTTTCGCAACTTATCCGACAAATTTGCCGGGCATTTTAGGGACCGAGCGCATCCACGCTTCGCGCCGGTGGACGCGAAGCGTATTCCATCGCCCCCCGCCTATGCTTAAGCTAGGCCCTTCAAACGGGGAGCGGCACGCATGGCAAAGGGACGGACGGGACGGTTGCTGCGCGATCCCCTCATCCTCCTCGCCTTCGTCACGATCGCCCTCCTGCTCGCCGCCGCCGTCCTCGCCCCCTTGGTGGCCCCCTTCGACCCGGACGAGCAGTTCTTCGACGGGCTGACGCTGGAGGGGGCGCCCCTGCCGCCGGGGGAACGGTTCTGGCTCGGCACCGACCTTCTGGGACGCGACCTCCTCTCGCGCCTGATCTTCGGCGCCCGCACCTCGCTCGTCATCGGCATCGTCGCCAACGGCGCCGCCGTCGCCATCGGCACGCTGCTCGGCGTCGTGGCCGGCTTCGCCGGCGGTTGGACGGGAACCGTCATCATGCGCTTCACCGACCTGATGATGGCCTTCCCCGCCTTGCTGCTGGCCATCGCCCTCGCCGCGATCTTCAGCCCGTCCCTTTGGATCGTGGCGCTGGTCATCGCGCTCGTGAACTGGGTCCAGGTGGCGCGCGTCACCTACACCGAGACGAGGGGCCTGAAGGAGCGCGAGTTCGTCGAGGCGGGCCGGGCGCTCGGCGCCGGTCCCCTTCGCATCCTCCTCACCCACGTCCTCCCCCACCTCCTCCCGACCGTCCTCGTCTGGGCGACGCTCGGGATCGCGACGACGGTGCTCCTGGAGGCGACGCTCTCGTTCCTCGGCGTCGGCGTCCGCCCGCCGACCCCCTCCTGGGGCAACATCATCTTCGAGAACCAGACCTACTTCGCCACCGCGCCCTGGCTCGTCTTCATCCCAGGATCCGCGATCCTCCTCACCGCGCTCGCCTTCAACCTCCTGGGCGACGCGCTCCGCGACGCGCTCGACCCCACGCAAAGGGGCCGGACGTGAGCGGGCGCTACCTCGTCGGCCGGCTCGGCCAGTCGCTCCTGATCCTCCTTGGGATCTCCTTCGTCACCTACGTCCTCGTCTACCTCGTGCCCGCCGACCCCGTCCGGCAGATCGCCGGGCGCAGCGCCACGCCCGCGACCGTGGAGGCGATCCGCGCCCAGCTCGGCCTCGACCTGCCCCTCTGGCACCAGTACCTCCGCTACTTAAGCAACCTGCTGCAAGGCGACCTCGGCCGCTCCTACCTCCAGAAGACCGAGGTGACGACGCTGATCCTGGCCCGGCTGCCGGCGACGCTCGAACTCATGGCGGGCGCCATCACGGTCGAACTCCTCCTCGGCCTGCCGCTCGGCGTCTACGCCGCGACCAAGCGCGGGCGGGCCGCCGACCGGGCGGTGATGGTGGGCGCCTTCACCGTGGTCTCGGCGCCGCAGTTCGTCGTCGGCATCCTCCTCCTCTACGTCTTCGCCGTGCGCCTCGCGTGGTTCCCGATCGGCGGCTACGGCACGCTTCCCCACCTCGTCCTCCCCGCCTTGACGCTCGGCCTCCTCGGCGCCGGCTGGTACGCCCGCGTCGCCCGCTCGGCGATGATCGACGTGCTGCGCCAGGACTACGTCACGACGGCGAGGGCCAAGGGGGCGTCCCCCGCCCGCGTCCTCCTCGTCCACGCCCTTCGCAACGCCGCCCTTCCGGTCGTCGCCATGATCGGCCTCGATGTCGGCCTCTTCATGAGCGGCGCCGTCGTCGTCGAATCGGTCTTCGGCTGGCCCGGCATCGGCCAGCTCGCGTGGCAGGCGATCCAGCGCCTCGACATCCCGATCATCGTCGGCGTAACCTTGGTCGCGGCTGTGGGCATCGTCATCGGCAACCTCGTCGCCGACCTGATCGCGCCCCTGATCGACCCGCGCATCAAGCTGCGGGCGTGACGACAACAAGGAGAAGCCCTCGATGCGACACCTGCTGGCAACGTCCGCCCTTGCCCTCCCCATCGCCTTGAGCCTCGCCGTCGTCGTCCCCGCCGACGCCCGGGCGCAGGACGCGCCGAAGCAAGGCGGCGAGATGATCGTCACCTACAAGGACGACGTCAGCACGCTCGACCCCGCGATCGGCTACGACTGGCAGAACTGGTCGATGATCAAGAGCCTGTTCGACGGGCTCATGGACTACGTGCCCGGCACGACCGATCTGGTTCCCGATCTCGCCCAGGGCTACGAGATCTCCGACGACGGCAAGACCTTCACCTTCCAGCTCCGGGACGGCGTCAAGTTCCACAACGGCCGCACCCTGGTCGCAGGCGACGTCAAGTACTCGATCGAGCGCGCCGTCCGCCCCGAGACGCAGTCGCCGGGTGCCGGGTTCTTCAACATGATCGAGGGCTTCGACGACGTCCAGGCGGGCAAGGCGAAGGCGCTTTCCGGCATCGAGGCGCCCGACGACAAGACGGTCGTGTTTCACCTGAGCCGCCCGGACGCGACCTTCCTCCACGTCCTCGCCCTCAACTTCGCCCACGCGGTGCCGAAGGAAGCGGTCGAGGCGGAAGGCGCCGATTTCGGCAAGAAGCCGGTCGGGACGGGCGCCTTCAGGCTCGCCGAATGGACCCTGGGCCAGCGCCTCGTCTTCGAGCGCAACCCCGACTACTACAAGAAGGACCGGCCGCGCCTCGACAGGATCACCTTCGAGATCGGCCAGGAGCCGCTCGTGGCGCTGCTGCGCCTCCAGCGCGGCGAGGTCGACATCCTGGGCGACCCGATCCCGTCGGCGAAGTTCCTGGAGGTCAGGAACGACCCCGAGTGGGGCGACAACATCGTCGAAGGCGGGCAGCTTCAGACGGGCTACGTGACGATGAACGTCAACGTGCCGCCCTTCGACGATCTGAAGGTCCGGCAGGCGGTCAACTTTGCCATCAACAAGGACCGCATCGTCCGCATCCTCAACGGCCGCGCCGTGCCGGCGAACCAGCCCCTGCCGCCCGCGATGCCGGGCTACGCCAAGGGCTACGAGGGCTACGCCTTCGATCCCGAGAAGGCGAAGGCGCTCCTGAAGGAGGCCGGGACCGAGGGCGGGGTCAAGACCGAACTCCTGGCGATGAACACGGAGCCCAACCCGCGCATCGCCCAGGCGATCCAGCAGGACCTCGCGGCGGTCGGCATCGACGCCCAGCTTCGCCCCCTGGCGCAGGCGAACGTCATCGCCGCCGGCGGCGAGCCGAAGGGCGCGCCGATGATCTGGTCCGGCGGCATGGCCTGGATCGCGGACTTCCCCGACCCCTCCAACTTCTACGGCCCCATCCTCGGCTGCGCCGGCGCCGTGCCGGGCGGCTGGAACTGGGCCTGGTACTGCAACAAGAACCTGGACGCGAAGGCAGCCAAGGCCGACGCGATGGTCGGCGACGATCAGAAGCAGGCGCGGCTCGACCTTTGGCAGGAGGTATTCCTCGACGTGATGAAGGACGCGCCCTGGGCGCCGGTCTTCAACGAGCAGCGCTTCACGATGAAATCGGACCGCATGGTCGGCCCCGACGCCATCTTCGTCGACCCCGTCCACATCCCGGTCAACTACGACGAGGTGGGGGTGAACGATGCCCAATAGCCAGCCAAGCAAGCACACGATCCACGCCCGCCACCACCACCACGGCTGGGACAACGCCATCGCCCCCGTCCTCACCGTGGCGCCGGGCGAGACGGTGACGTTCGAGACGATCGACTCCTCGGGCGGGCAGCTCTCGCCGGAGTCCACGCTCGACGACCTCAAGGCGCTCGACTTCGGCAAGGTCAACCCCGTCACCGGCCCCGTTTTCGTCGACGGCGCCGAGCCCGGCGACGCGCTGGTGGTGCGCCTGGAGGGCTTCGCCCCGTCTGGCTGGGGCTGGACCGCGAACATCCCCGGCTTCGGCCTCCTCGCCGACCGGTTCCCCGACCCCGCCCTCCACCTCTGGCGCTACGACCCCGGCACGCTGGCCCCCGCCCTGTTCGGCCCCGGCGGCAAGGTGCCCCTGAAACCCTTCGCCGGCACGATCGGCCTCGCCCCCGCCGAGCCCGGCCCGCACAGCGTCGTCCCGCCCCGCCCCTGCGGCGGCAACATGGACGTGCGCGACCTCGCCGCCGGCACGACCCTCTACCTCCCCGTCCAGGTCGAGGGCGCCCTCTTCTCCGTCGGCGACACCCACGCGGCGCAAGGCGACGGCGAGGTCTGCGGCACCGCCATTGAGAGCCCGATGACGGTCACGCTCGCCTTCGACCTCGTCAAGGGCGCGAACATCGGCACCCCTCGCCTCACGACGCCGGGACCCGTCGCCCGCCACTTGGACGGCGAAGGCTACGAGGTCACGACCGGCATCGGCCCCGACCTCATGACCGGCGCCCGGGACGCCGTCATGCGGATGATCGACCTTCTCTGCCGGCGCCACAACATGGCCCCGGTCGACGCCTACATGCTCTGCTCCGTCTGCGCCGACCTGCGCATCAGCGAGATCGTCGACCAGCCCAACTGGGTGGTCGCGCTCTACTTTCCAAGGATCGTGCTGGCGTGAGCATTACGCTTCGCGTGCGCTGGCGCGCGGCCTTTTTTTCTTCTTTTTCATCCGTTTCCCGTGCCTCGCACGAACGTTCGTGCGAGGCACGGGAAACGGATGAAAAAGAGAAAAGAAAAGCCCCGCGCAGCGGACGCGAAGCGTATTC
>JAGRGG010000024.1 GCA_020445645.1 Geminicoccaceae bacterium
CCGTTGACCATCGTCGTGTGGCTGTCGGTGCCGACCAGGGTGTCCGGGTAGGCGATCTCCCTGTTGCCGTCTTTTGCCGTCCAGACCACCTGCGAGAGGTATTCGAGGTTGACCTGATGACAGATGCCCGTGCCGGGCGGGACGACGCGGAAGTCGTCGAACGCGCCCTGCCCCCAGCGCAAAAAGGCGTAGCGCTCGCCGTTGCGCTCGTACTCCAACTGCACGTTGCGCTCGAACGACTTCGCCCCGCCGAAGCTGTCGACCTGGACCGAGTGGTCGATGACGAGGTCGCACGGCGAGAGCGGGTTGATCTTCTTGGGATCGCCGCCGAGCTCGGCCATCGCGTCGCGCATGGCGGCGAGGTCGACGATCGCCGGCACGCCGGTGAAGTCCTGCATCAGGACGCGCGCCGGGCGGTAGGCGATCTCGGTTTCCGAGGTGCGCTTGTCCAGCCACCCCGCCATCGCCTTCAGGTGCTCGACGGTGACGGTCTCGCCGTCCTCCCAGCGGAGCAGGTTCTCCAGGAGCACCTTGAGCGAGAACGGCAGGCGCGCCACGTCGCCGAGATCCTTCGCCGCCTCCGGCAGCGAGAAGTAGTCGTAGGCGTCGCCGCCCACGTCCAGCTGCCGGCGCGCCTTCAGGCTGTCGTGTCCGCATACCTGCACGGGTCGTCCCTCCGGGTGGGTGGTGGGGATGCGCCGACGCGGGCCGGCGCCGCTGCGTCTCTATCTAGAGTCGTTCCAGCCCGCTGCCTAGGCGGCGGGATGGCGCGGGCGGAAGCCGACCCGATTCATTACGTCACGAGGTTGTATTTCAGGGAAAAACGTGCTTCTTTCATGAAGCTTCGTTCATAAAGCCGCCGACGCCCCTCGGCCCGCTTTCGTCTCGTTTCACGATCCGCCCGACTGGTTCATAGCGGAGAAAGCGCATGATTCCGAGCGCCGAGCCCCCCGACGGCCGAGGAGGATTTCACGCCCTTCTCGGCCTCATCGACCTCGCCGTGTTCCTCGTCGATCCCGAGTTGCGCACCCGGCCCTGCAACGACCATGCCCACGCCCTGCTCCGCCTGGAGCCCGCCCTGCTCTGCCGCAACCACCGCCTGCACCTGCGCCGGCGCGAGGACGAACACCGGCTGAACGGCCTGCTCGAACGGGCGATCGGGGCCGAGGCCGGCCTGCGCCTGCCCTTGGGCGCGCCCCGCCACGCGGGCGCCGGCAGCCTCCGCCTCCTCGTCGCGGCGCTCGAAGGCCCCGCCGCCGCCGTGCTCGTCGACCATCCCCGCTGGCGCCGCCGCCCCGACCCGGAGGCGCTGAAGGCGTGGTTCGGCTTCACCGGGCGCGAGGCCGAACTCGCCGCCCGTCTCGCGGCGGGCCTCGGGCTCGCCGAGGCGTGCGAGGCGATGGCGATCAAGGAGACCACCGGCCGCGGCTACCTCAAGGCGGCCTTCGTGAAGACCCAAACCGAAAACCAAGCCCAGCTCGCCGCCTTCATCCACCGCGTCTGCGCGGGATTCGGCCTGCGGCGTTTCGAGTCCTCCCCCCCCCCACGAATCGTAAGGTTGAATAAGTCCCGGGCCGTTCACGATCCGAACGAAGGGGCGCGAACGGAGCGATCGGCGCGGGGGTTTGTGGGCGTCGGTTTCACGGGCAAGCAGGGAGGCGTCGGAACAACGAAACCAAACCGGTAGGGGAACAGCCTCATGGCCGATGCAACGGTCCGATTCGTCTCCGAGGATGCCGAGTATGAGAACACGCTCGGCTATTACGTGAAGAACGCCGACGGCAGCATCGGCGAGGCGGGCGTGCTGTTCGAGAACGTCGACGGCCCCGACCGCGGCGGCGGGCCGCTCACGGGCGGCGAGACCGCGACGGTGGCGGGCGTCGACCCCGCCGACCTCGGCTTCTTCCTGATCCGCGACGGCAACGACCTCGGCCTCGACCTGTCGGGCGACGTCTCGATCGAGAACGGCAGGCTCTCGATCGGGGGCGAGGCCGTGCGCCCCTGGAAGGTGTTCTACACCGACGAGGGCCTGAACCCCGACGGCACCGCCCATGCGATCGAGGCCGTAGCGGACGACGGCACGACCACCTACAGCTGGGAAGACAAGAACGCCAACGAAGGCAGCTACGACGGCGACTTCAACGACGCGGTGTTCGAGGTGTCGTTCGGTGGCGCCGTGTCGCCGCCTCCGCCTCCCCCGCCGCCGCCATCAACCGAAGTTCTCGTCGATGGGTCAGAGGATGTCGTCAGGGGCAGTGCCGGCGATGATCGCTACATCATCGACGGTGAGGGCACCGTCACGATCATTGACCCTTCGGGCGACGACACGCTCGACGGCTCGCGTGGCGGGACTGGCACGATCATCGACATCGCGGCTGGCGCCACTAGCACCATCGGCGGTGTCGATGTCACGATCTCGGGGGCCGGCACTGGAACGCTCCTGCCGCTCGACGTGGTGCTGGCCGAGGATACGACCGGCTCGTTCGGCGACGACATCGCAACCGTGCGCGCGCTCGTGCCGGATCTGCTCTCCGCCATCGACGACTTGCAGCCAGACAACCGCTTTGGCGTGACGTCGTTCAGGGACACGAGCGACGGCGACGAGATCTTCCAGCTTCGCCAGAGCCTCACCGACGACGACGCGGCGATTCAGGACGCCGTGGACGGCCTGACTGCTTTCGGGGGCGGCGACACTCCCGAAGCGTCATTCACCGCGCTCGACGCTATCACGAATTCCGACGCGATCGGCTTCCGTGCCGGCGCGCAGAAGTTCGTCATCGTCGCCACCGACGCCCCCGGCAAGCTCGCGGGCGACGCGGGTGGCGGCGCCGTGGCGAACGACCTCGACGGCGTGGTCGACCCGGACGAGGACTATCCGACCCTGGACGGCATCAGGGACGAGTTGGCGGAGGCCGGGATCACGCCCATCTTCGCGGCGACGGACGGGGCGAGCGCCTTCTATCAGGACGTCGTCGACGCCTGGGGCTTCGGCGCGGTCGTCGCCCTCGACTCGGACAGCGGCAATATCGTCGCGGCCATCTCGGAAGCAATCGGTACGGCGTCGCCTGAGATCATCGAGAACGTCGTCGGCACCGCCGGCGATGACACGATCTTTGGCAACGCGCTTGACAACACCCTCGACGGCGGGGCAGGCGACGACCGGCTCGACGGTCGCCTGGGCGACGACGTGCTGATTGGCGGCGACGGTGCCGACACCTTCGTCCTCTCGGCCGGGGTCGATACGATCCTCGACTTCTCTGGCAAGGAGGGAGACTCCATTGACCTCGGCTTCTATACGGATGCCGACATCTCGAACAGCGACGAGGATCTGGACGGGGACGGCGACCTCGACGTTGCCTACGTCGTCAACGCCGGCACGGTCGACGAGGCGATCGTCGCCCGCCTGATCGATCCGACCGGGCTTGATTTATAATTAATCCTATTCGGATGCTAGGCCGGCGGCACCCCCGCCGGCCTTTTTCTTGGCTGAAGACCGGGAACAACGCGAAGGTCTTCCGGCCCGGCAGGGTGGGAACGCGGCGACTCATGCCACCTCCATACGGCGTTGTGAACCGTTGCACTAGCACCGTAAGCTGTATAGGATACACGTGTACTGACACGTATGGAGGCGCCTGTGTCCGTTCTCTCCCGCCGCAAGGTGACGCTGAGCGTCGAAGGATCGCTGGTCGAGGAGGCGAAGGCGGGGGGGATCAACCTGTCGCGGACGCTGGAGAAGGCGCTGCACGGCGCGTTGCGGGACCTGCGGCGGGAGCGCTGGGAGGCGGCGAACGCCGAGGCGCTGGCCTGCCGGCGGGCGGAGATCGCGCGCGGCGACTGGGACGACTGGCTGGCCTTGGGCGAGACCGGGCTCGAGGGGGCGCCGGAGGGTTGAGCGTCCATTCGCTGCACCGCTTCGGCCGGCGCTTGGTCCTCGTCGTCCAGCACCCGTTCTACGACGCCCTGCCGACCCGCCTCGTGGCGCCCGCCGTCCCGCTGGGGGAGACGGCCCTCTTGAGCGACATCAACCCGGTCGTCGACCTGCCCGGCATCGGCCCGGCGGCGGTCCTGCTCGACCAGTTGACCGTCGTCAGAGCCGAGCGGCTGGGCCGCCCGCTCGGCGCCGTAGACGACGGGGACCGGCGCGTTCTGGCGGCCCTCGATCGCCTGTTCTGCGGGGTTTGATACGCTTCGCGTCCGCCGGCGCGGGGCGTCGTCTTACTCCCTCAGCCCGCGCGCTCCGGCAACAGCCCCTGGCCCCTGTACCACCGCGCCGTGCCGGCGAGCCCTTCCCGCATCGTCACCTTGGGCGTGAACCCCAGCCGTTCCCTCGCCTTGGTCGTGTCGTAGCGGCGGTCGTTGATGAAGAAGTCGACGCGCCTTCGGTAGAGGGGGGGATTGAGGCCGACGGGGCGGCAGGCGAGTTCGCAGGCGTGGGCGAGGAGGCGGACGGGGGCGGCGGGAAGGCGGACGACCTTCTGGTCGTCCTGCCCCAGGATGCCGGCGATGGTCGCCACCACCTCGTTGAGGGTGGGGCGTTCGGGGCCGCCGACGATGAAGGCTTCGCCGGCGACGCCTTCCGCGGTGGCGGCCCGGAGGAAGGCGTCGGCGAGGTCGTCGACGTGGACGAGGTGGTAGCCGGCCTCGCCGCTGCCCAGCATCACCATGCGCTTCTTGGACGCCATCTTGAACAGCTTGAGGAGGCGGGTGTCGCCGGGGCCGTAGACGGGGGTCGGGCGGATCACGACGACCTCGACGCCGAGCTTCCTGCCCAGGTCGAGGGCGAGGCTGTCCCCTTCGGCCTTGGTCTCCTCGTAGATGCCGTCGGGGCACAGGGGGGCGGCCTCGGTGAAGGGGTCGCCTACGACGTTGCCGTGGATGCCGACGGTCGAGCAGTGGACGACGCGGCGGACGCCGTGGCGCGCGGCCGCCTCGACGATGTGGCGCACGGCCTCGACGTTGATGGCGCGGTAGGCGTCGTCGCCGAGGTTCGGCTCGCGGAAGGTGCCGGCGATGGCGAAGACCACGTCGACGCCCTGCACGGCGCGATCCACGGCGGCAGGGTCGGTAATGTCGCCCTGGACGGTTTCGTCGACGGATAGGCCGAGGTCGCCGAGCTTGGAGGGGGTGCGGACGAAGGCGCGCACGTGATGGCCCTCGTCCAGGAGGCGGCGGACGAGGGCGGATCCCACGAACCCGGTGGCGCCGGTGACGAGGGCCTTCATGGCATTCTTCCCTGGTTGGGCGGGGCCGGGACCGGCCCGCCGTCGCGCATCCGCCTGACCTTGGCGGGCGAGCCCGCCGCGACCCCCCAGGCGGGCAGGCTGCGGCTCACGAGGCTGCCGGCGCCGACGACGCAGCCTTCCCCGACCTCGACGCCGTCGAGGAACAGGCAGCCCATGCCGATGAGGCAGCGGTCGCCGATGCGGATGGGGCCGTTCGTGAACCGCTGCTGCGCCCTCGCCGCCTGCCCCCCCTCGCCCGCGCCGAGGTCGATCTGAAAGACGCCGCCCGAGATCTTGGCGCCGCCGCCGATGACGACCTCCTTGCCGATGAAGGTGCCGCCCTGGCTGTGGACGACGCTGGAGGAGCCGATGTCGCTGTCGGCGCCGACGTGGACGGGGCCGATCTTCGCCTGCATCATCACCCCGCGCCCGATGATGCAGCGGTCGCCGATGACGACGCCCTCGGGGCCGGCGCCCCGCCCGTCGATGACGACGCCGTCGTCGAGGACGACGTTGGCGCCGAGCCGGATGTTGCGCGCGTTGCGGATGACCAAGTCACGCCCGAAGATCACGCCCTTGCCGCAGCCCCTGAACAGCCTGGGGTAGAACAGCTTGCGAAGCGCGATGCCGAGCGCCCCCGGCAGGCCGCCGAGGAGCGAGGTCGTGGCCTCGTAGAGGAACAGCTCCCCGTAGCCCGCCTCCTCGCCGACGACGAGGTCGGCGTAGCGGCGGATCTGCGACTTGTCGCTGGAGAAGAGCTTGGCACGGATGAACGCATCCTCGCCAAGCTGCGCCTTGTCGGGGGCCGAGGCCATCGATCGCGTGTCCCGTTCGTTGCTTGGCCGGAAACCGGCGCCGAGGGGATATCAGAGGACGCAAGGGTAGAAAACGAAGCACCGCGCCGCAAGCGTCCAGCGCCTGGGTCAAGGAAGATTACGCCTCGCGTCCGCTGGCGCGGGGCGTAACCTACTCCAGCGCCAGACGCAGCGCCGCCGCCGCGGCGAAGGGTGCGAGCGCCACGGCGGCGAGGCTACTTGCCGCGAGGAACAGGAACGGCGCCCTGGCGCCGATGCCGAGCACGACGGCGTCGACCCCGCCGACGCCGAAGATGAGGACGGGGATGTCGAGCGGCAGGACGAGGAGGCCCATGAGGACGGCGCCGGCCCGGCTGCCGGCGAGGAGGGCCGCCCCCACCGCGCCGACGAGGGTGAGGGCGGGGGTGCCGAGGAGGAGGGCCAGCGGCAGCGCCCAGAGCGCGTCCTTCGGCAGGTTCATGAGGATGGCGAGGAGGGGGGAGGCGAGGATCAAGGGGAGGACGGTGACGAGCCAGTGGGCGAGGCAGCGGGCGACGACGAGGAGGGCGAGGGGGGCGTCGGCGAGCGCCATCTGCTCCAGGGCGCCGTCGTCGATGTCGGGCTGCCAGAGGCGCTCCAGGCCGAGGAGGACCGAGAGGAGGGCCAAGGCCCAGACGACGCCGCCGCCGATCCGGGCCAGCACGTCGGGCGAGGCGCCGACGCCGAGCGGGAAGAGCGAGAGGGCGACGAGGAAGAAGAACAGGCTCGTGAGCGATTCGCCGCCCCGCCGCCTTGCGAGGCGGAGGTCGCGGCCGACGAGGGCGAAAAAGGCGCTACCCATCGAGGTCGAGCGCGTAGGCGTCGTCGAGGCGCACGTCGCCGTGGGTCGCGGCGACGACGGCGCCGCCGCCCCGACGGTGCGCCCGGATCAGGGCCTCCAGCCCCTTCCGGCTGCGCCGATCGAGCCCGACCCCCGGCTCGTCGAGGAGCCAGAGCGGCCGGGGGATCGCGGCGAGGCGGGCGAGCGCGAGGCGACGCTTCTGTCCCGCCGAGAGGAAGCGGGCCGGGGTGGCCTTCAAGGGGACGAGGTCGAGCGCGCCCAACCCCGGCCCCGCGTCGCCGCCGCCGGCGAGGCCGATCGCGGCGTTCAGGTTCTCTTCGACGGTGAGGAGCGGCTTCACGGCGTTCAGGTGGCCGACGTAGTGTAGGCGGGATCCCGGCCCCTCGGGCAGGCGGTCGAGGGGCACGCCCCCGATCCTGACCTCGCCGAGGGTGGGGCGGAGGAAGCCGGCCAGCAGGCGAAGGAGGGTCGACTTGCCGCTGCCGTTCGGACCGCGCAGCAGGAGTGCGTCCCCCGACGCGAGGGCAAACGCCACCGCCTCCAGGACGAGCCGGCCGCCGCGCAGGCAGGCGAGGTCCAGCGCCTCGACAAGGGGGACGGCTTCAGTCACGCCGGCGGTCGATCATCCGGCCGTCACGACGGGGGGGCGTTGCTCGGAGCGGCGGCGAGGCCGTAGCGGCGGCGGAGCGCCTTGACGGCGTCGCGGAGCCAAGCGTCCTTCACCTCGTCGAGCCAGCCCTGCCAAAGCTCGGCGAAGCTCAGGAAGTGCAGCCGCACCCCGCTCTCGGTGACGGCCTCGCAAAGGGCTTCGAGTTCCTGGCGGTGGCGCCGGCAGACGTCGTGGGTGGCGCCGTCGTCCCCCTCCCAGAACAGGTAGAGAAGGGTGGCCTTGTGCTGCGGGAAGGTGCTGCCGACGCCGATCGCGAGCTTGACGAGGGCGTGCAGATCGACGTGGCGGAAGACTCCCGGCTCGTCCCGCAGCCGGTCGAGCTGGAGGAGCCAGGGGGCGAAGACGGCGGCGGCCTCGATGCGGGCCGACCTCGCCCTCTTCGAGTCGGGCGCCTTCAGATAGTCCGTGCCCTTCGCGGTGACGGCGACGACTTCGGCCTTGCGCCAGGCAATGAGGTCGAGCCGGGGCGGGGTGCCGCGCATCCCGGCGGGGCAGCGGGCGTGGAGGCGCAGCTCGTGAAAGCCCTTCAGGCTGCACAGGCAGAGCAGTTGCGAGCGGGGCAGCCAGGGCAGGAAACTGTTGAGCGCCACGGCCGAGCCGCCCTCGGCGCGGCGCAGCCGCGCGTGGTCGAGGCCGTCGGGAAGGACGAAGCCGTTGGTCGTATAGGTGGGCATGAGCGCGCGGCGCCAGTCGTGCAGACGACCGTCCGGCCCGAACGCGGCGTCGCCGACCGAGCGGCGCACGGCCGTGCGCAACGCGACCGTAAGGCGGTTCGAGGCGTGCCCGCCAGAACCTTCGGTTGCTTCCTCACCCACCTCGGTACCCACCCGCGGCTGCATCCGATGGCTGCGCCGCTTATGGCTTTCGTCGACCTCGAAAGCGTTTCCCGTCGCCGTTCGGCGACGACTCCCTGACGTCTTCCTTTTTTCGCAGGATCTCTGCCGAAACGTCAAGGACAATACGCCCATCCGCCCGGCCCATCCGCCTAGCATCGGGCGCCAGCACGGAGCCTCTCCTCAGGCCGGGCGCGCGACGTGCCGCGCGAACGCCTCGATCAGCCCGGGGTAGTCCGCGAAGTCGGGCTGGGTCGCGTAGCTGTGGGCCGCGGGCGTCCTCGCCCAGGGCAGCTTCTCTCGCGTCCAGACCTCGACGAAGGGGACGAACCAGCCGTGCTCGTCGAGCACGGACGGGCGCACGTTCACGAAGGCGTCCATGCCCTCGGCGCGCGTGAACATCCAGCTCATGCAATGGGGGCAGAAATGGTGGTGCGCCATGGGTCCGCGCAGCCCGCCGACGACCGGATCGCCGGCGGTGATGAAAAAGCCCTCGCTCGGGACGGTGAGCGTCAGCGAGAAGGCGCCGGCCGTCATGCGCTGGCAGCCCGTGCAGTGGCAGGCCGAGGCCAGCAACGGCGGCGCGCTCACCCGGATCCGCGTTCGACCGCAACGGCAGCCGCCGTCCCAGGGAAGCGTCGAGGCGTCCATCTTCATCCTCCTCCTGGCAAGGGCACGCGGGCCGGCCGATGTCTCAGGAGGTCGGGCAGGCGCGGGGCTCGATGCCCTTCTTCCCGGCGTAGGCAGCGGCGGCATCCTCGATCATCGGCCGTACCGCGTCGGTCATGGGCGGGATCCAGTCGGAGACCTTCTCCCAGCCGACGCTGTTCCACTGCTGGATGTAGACGGCCCCGCCCCCCTTGTGGTCGGCGCAACCGAACTTGAGCGGGCGCAGGAAGCCCTCGATGCCCAGGTCCTGCACACGGTATCTGTCGATGTCGAGGGCTTCGAAGCCGTCGCGCACTTCGGCGCCCGCGAGCGCGCGGTTGCCGTGGATCGCCTGGGCAGCACGGATGGCCTCGACCGTGACGACGGCGGCGGCGAGGCCGCGGTCGTAGAGCACCTCGCCGACGAGGTCTTCGTCGCCAGCCCCCTTGCCCTGGTCGTAGACGAACTTGCGGATGTCGTCGAAGAGGCGGTCGTCGGCGCCGAGGCCGACGACGTTCGCGGCCCTGTAGCCGAGCGCCGCGTCGCCTACGGGCAGGACGTCCTGCTCGCTCCCCGACCAGAAGCTGCCGATGACGCGGTCCACGGGAAAGCCGACCGAGGAAGCCTCCTTGAGCGCCACCGCGTTCATGAAGCCCCAGCCCCACAAGAGGACCCAGTCGGGACGGGCCTCGCCGGTGATCCTTTGCCAGATCACCTTCTGCTCCAGGCCGGGCGGGGCGACGGGGTAGCGGGCGAGGGTGAAGCCGCGCGCCTCGGCAAGCTTCTGGAGCAGCGGGACCGGCTCCCGGCCGAAGGGGCTGTCGTGGTAGACGAGGGCGATCGTCTTGCCCTTCAGGGTCTCGAGGCCGGTGAGCGCATCGCCCTCCTGCTGGGCGATGTAGCGGACGATCGCCGAGGCCTCGGACCACGCGGTGGCCGGCATCGAGAAGGCGTAGGGAAAGACGCGGCCGTCGGCGGCGGCGCTGGGGCCGTAGCTCATCGTGAGCATGGGGATCCCATCGGCCTCGGTCCGCTCCAGAAGGGCTTCGGCGATGCCGGTCGACGGGGGGCTGACGGCGGCGACACCCTTGGATTTCAGGCGCTCGTAGCAGGCAACGCCCCGGCGGTCGTCGTTCTTGGTGTCGCATTCCTCCCAGGCGAGGCGGACCCCGTTCACCCCGCCGTCGCGCTCGTTGACGAGGGTGTAGTAGTCGGCCACCCCGTTCGCGTAAGGCTCGCCGAAGGTGCCGTAGGGACCCGTGCGGTAGACGAGCGAGGGGATGAACTGCTCGTCGGCAAGGGTGGGGGCAGCGAGGAGGACGAAGGCGCCAAGGCAGGCGCCGATCGAGCGAAGAAAACGCTTCATCCGCACGCCCTAAAGCTCCTCGGGCACCACGAGGCCGGCCCGTTCGAGGTGGCGGACGAGGTCGCCCTTGCGGGCTTCGAGGGCGCCCGGGCTGCCGGCCTCGGCGCGGGCGACGAGGACCGCCTGGGTGTTCGAGGCGCGGAGCAGCCACCAGCCGTCGCCGGTCTTCACCCGCACACCGTCGGTCAGATCGACCTCGGCCCCTTCTTCGGCGAGCTGCCGCTTCACGGCCCCGATCACCTCGAACTTGCGGTGCTCGGGACAGTCGAAGCGGATCTCGGGGGTGTTGTGGGCTTCGGGCATGGCGTCGCGCCGTTCGGCGAGCGTGCGCCCGCCGCGGGCCAGGATGTCGAGGAGGCGAAGCGCCACGTAGAGGGCGTCGTCGTGGCCGTAGAAGCGGTCCTTGTAGAAGATGTGGCCGGACATCTCGCCGGAAAGCGGCGCGCCCGTCTCGACCATCTTCGCCTTGATGAGCGAGTGACCGGTCTTCCACATGAGGGGGCGCCCCCCCAGCCGCTCGATCTCGTCGAACAGCGACTGGCTCGCCTTCACGTCGGCGATGATGGTGGAGCCCTTCTCGCGGGCCAGGATGTCGGCGGCGAGGATCTGGAGGATCTGGTCGCCGAAGACGATCCGGCCCCTGCCGTCGACGACGCCGATGCGGTCGCCGTCGCCGTCGAAGGCGATGCCGATCTCGAAGCCGCCCGCCCGCACCCGGTCGATGAGCTGGGTCAGGTATTTCGGCACGGTGGGATCAGGGTGGTGGTTGGGGAAGTGCCCGTCGATCTCGGCGAACAGGCACTCGTGCCGGCCGGGCAGGCGGGCGGCGACGGCCGCCATCGCGGGGCCTGCGGCGCCGTTGCCGGCGTCCCAGACGGCGTCGATCGTCCGCCCGCCGCCGAAGTCCCGGAGCAGGCGGTCGACGTAGGCGTCGAACAGGTCGACCGTCTCGACCGTGCCCTCGCCCCGGGCGAAGTCGCCCCCGGCGGCGACCCGCCCCAGTTCCTGGATGCGCTCGCCGAAGAACGATGCCTTGCCCAGCATCATCTTGAAGCCGTTGTAGTCGGGCGGGTTGTGCGAGCCCGTGACCTGGATGCCGGCGTCCGCCTCAAGGTGGTGGACGGCGAAGTAGAGCATCGGGGTCGGCCCGACGCCCACGTCGAGGACGCGCAGGCCGGTGGAGGCCAGCCCCTCGCCCAGGGCTTCGGCGAACGCGGGCGAGCTGAGGCGCCCGTCGCGGCCGAGCGCCACGACGGCGCCGCCCCCGCGGCGAACGATCGTCCCGAAGGCGCGCCCGATCGCCCGCGCGTCTAGGGCCGAGAGGGTCTCCCCGACGATGCCACGGATGTCGTACTCGCGCAGCACCGTAGGGTCGAATCGATGAACCTCTGCCATGACGCCTCGTCGGCTGTTTTGAAGGGATAGCGGGCGGGATGGCCGAAATCGAGTGAAAAGTCCAGGGAAGGAACACGCTTCGCGTCCGCTGGCGCGGGGCCTTTTTTCTTCTTTCTTCATTTGTTGATCGAGCTTGGCGCAGGCGCCCGAGTCACGCTCGGTCAACAGACAAAAAAGAGAAAAAAGGCCCCGTGCCAGCGGACGCGAAGCGTAATCCCTCAGCCGGCCGCCACCGCCGGACGGCCGATGCTGGTGTAGGCGAAGCCGGCCCGTGCCACCGTTTCAGGGTCGAAGATGTTGCGCAGATCGACGATGCAGGGCGTGCGCATCGATGCGTGCAGCCGGTCGAGGTCGAGGCCGCGAAAGATGTTCCATTCGGTGATGACGACGAGCGCGTCGGCGCCCTCGGCGACGGCGTAGGGGTCTTCGCACCACGTCACGTCGGGCAGCATCCGCTCGGCCTCGCGCTGGCCTTCGGGATCGAAGGCGAGCACCTCGGCACCCTCGGCCTGGAGGGCCGGGACGATGACGAGGCTCGGGCTGTCGCGCATGTCGTCGGTGTTGGGCTTGAAGGTGACGCCGAGCACGCCGATCCGCTTGCCCTCGACGACCCCGCCGCAGGCCGAGACCACCTTGCGGACCATGCGCCGCTTGCGGCCCTCGTTGACGCTCACCACCGTCTCGACGATACGCAGGTGGCTGTTATGATGCTCCCCTGTGCGGATGAGGGCCAGCGTGTCCTTCGGGAAGCACGAGCCGCCGAAGCCGGGGCCAGCGTGGAGGAACTTGCGGCCGATGCGGCCGTCGAGACCCATCCCCTTGGCGACCACCTGCACGTCGGCGCCGACGCGCTCGCACAGGTCGGCCAACTCGTTGATGAAGGTGATCTTGGTGGCAAGAAAGCTGTTGGTCGCGTACTTGATGAGCTCCGCCGTCTCGAGGGCGGTGAAGAGGATCGGCGTCTCGATTAGGTTGAGCGGCCGGTAGGCCTGCTCCATGACCTCGCGGGCGCGCGCACCCTCGACGCCGCAGACCACCCGGTCGGGGCGCATGAAGTCCTCGATCGCCGAGCCCTCGCGCAGGAACTCGGGGTTGGAGGCGATGTCGACCTGGAGGTCCGGGCGGTGCTGCCTGAAGATCGCCTGAAGCTTGCGGCCGGTCCCCACCGGCACCGTCGACTTGGTGACGACGACGGTGGGCCGGGTCAGCGCCGCCGCGATCTCCTCGGCCGCGCTGAAGACGTAGGTGAGGTCGGCGTGGCCGTCGCCGCGGCGGGTGGGGGTACCGACGGCGATGAAGACGGCGTCGACATCGGCGACCGAGCCCTTCAGGTCGGTCGAGAAGGCGAGCCGGCCCGCCTCGCCGTGCCGCTGGACCAGGGCGTCGAGGCCGGGCTCGTAGATGGGGATCCGCCCCTCGCGCAGCATCCGGATCTTGGCCTCGTCCCGGTCGACGCAGACGACGTCGTGGCCGAACTCGGCAAAGCAGGCGCCAGAAACCAAGCCGACGTAGCCCGTGCCGATCATCGCAATACGCATGAGGAATAAACCTTTTCGCTAGCGGGCGCCGTAGCGCCGGAGAATGTCCTGCATACCCTCGGCAAGTTCGTCGCGGCTGCTCGCCAGCGCCACGATGGCCTCCAGGTAGCCCAGCTTGTCGCCGCAGTCGAAGCGTCGGCCCTCGAAGCTGAGGCCGTGGAAGGGCTGGCGGCCGATCAGGCTCTCCATCGCGTCGGTGAGCTGGATCTCGCCGCCCGCCCCGGTCTGGTGCCGGGAGAGGTGGTCGAACACCTGCGGGGTCAGGACGTAGCGGCCGATGACGGCGAGGCGGGACGGGGCGTCGGAGGGATCCGGCTTCTCGACGAGGCCCCGCACCTCGACGAGGTCGCCGTCGCGGCGGCCGGGGTTGACGATGCCGTAGCGCGAGGTCTGCTCTTCGGGCACCTCCATGACGGCGACGACGCTGCCGCCGGTCCTGGCATGGACGTCGGCCAGCTGCGCCATGCAGGGGCGCTCGCTCTGGATCAGGTCGTCGACGAGGATGACGCCGAAGGGCTCGTCCCGGACGAGGTGCCTCGCGCACCAGACGGCGTGGCCGAGGCCGCGCGGCTCCTGCTGGCGGGTGAAGATCACCTTGCCCGGCGCCGGCGTGTCGTAGGTGAGCTGCTCCAGCGCCGTGCGCTTCTGCTTCTCCTCCAGGGTCTGGAAAAGCTCGAAGGCGCGGTCGAAATGGTCCTCGATGATCGACTTGCCGCGCCCGGTGATGAAGATGAACTGCTCGGCGCCGGCCTCGGCCGCCTCTTCCAGCGCGTACTGGATGATCGGCTTGTCAACGACGGGCAGCATCTCCTTCGGCAGCACCCGGGTCGCGGGCAACATGCGGGTGCCGAGACCGGCCACGGGAAACACCACCTTGCGAACGGCTGTCATTCCAGATCCCATCCAGGCTTACGTCGGGTCACCGGCCGGCCGGGCTCGACGGAAGCCGGCCGGACACGCCCGTTCATGCCGACCTCCTTGTGGCAGGCTACCTAGCACCTTTCAACTCCAGCGCACCAACTGTCAGGTTCGTCGAACATATCGCGGTATACCGCCATAGCCCGGCGTTCTTCATAACACGGGTTCGTTCCGAATACGTTAACGCGGCGCGCGGCCGGAAGTGCCGGGGCCGGGTTCAGCCGCCGTGCAGCAGGATGTCGCGCGCCTGGTTGATTTGGCTCGCAAGGTAGTCGCTGCCGCCGTGATCGGGGTGCAGGTTCGCCATGAGGCGGCGGTGGGCGGCGCGGACCTCGTCCGGGGTGGCGCCCTCGCCGAGGCCGAGGATCGAGAGCGCCGTCGCCCGGTCGAGGCGTCCCCCGGCGGGGGCGGAGCCGCCCTCGCTACCCCCACCGCCGCCCCCGGCCTGGTGGGCGCGGCGGCGCCAGTCGGGCAGGCGGCGGTCGAGGTAGGCTTCGAGGAGGTCCCTGCCCTGCCCGTCCTCGCGGGCGACCTCGGCGAGCAGACGCATCAGCTCCCCCTCGGCGAGGCCGTCGAGGGCGCGCCCGGCGAAGGCGCCCTTCAGGACCTCGCCGCCGATGGCGCCGGAGTCGCGGTCGAGGCGCATCCGCAGGTAGGCGGTCTCGGCCCCGACCCCGCCCTTGGTCCGCCTCGCACCGCCGCCCCGGCGGTGGCGGCGCAGGCTGCGGGCGGCGTAGAGGGTGGCGAGGAGGGCGACGACGGCGAGGCCGTAACGGCCGGCGAGGAGGAGGCCGGTCCCGGCGAGCGCCGCGAACGCGGCGGCGAAGGCGCGCAGGGCGTGGGCGACCTCGGGGGGGCTGGCGCGCGCGAACCAGCGCAGGGCGAGGAAGGCCGCCAGGAGGGCGAAGAAGGCGAGGACGAGGGCCGGCGTCAGCGGATCTGCCGTCCGATCAAGGCGGCGGGGCCGCCCGCGCCCTCGCGCGCGGCGAGCGCTCGGAGGGCGTCGCGGCCGCCGCTGGCGAACGCGGCGACGGCGGCGAGCAGGCGGCGCAACTCGTCGGCGGCGCCGGCCGAGAAGCGGCAGTGGGCGCCCTTGGTGAGGCGGGCAATCTCCTTGAAGGCGGCGGCGGCGGACGGGTCGGCGCCCTCCTGGAAGAGGAAAGCGGGCACGCCGAGGAGGCCGAGCTCGCCCGCCGCGTGCCCGAGGTCGTCGACGGGTTCCTCGACGGCGTCGCCGATGAAGACGAGCGCCTGGACGCGCTGCTTCTTGGTCTCGGCGACGACGTGCCGCAGGACGCGGCCGATCTGGGTGCGCCCGGCCCGGCACTCGACGAGGCCCATCTGGCGGACGAGGTCGGCGGGGCTGCTCACCCAGCGCCCGGCCTTGCACTCCTTGTAGCCGCGGTAGAAGGCGAGCTGGACGTCGAGCCCACCCAGGCGCTCCGCCTCCAGGAACATGGTCGCCTGGAGGTCACAGGCGGTGTCCCAGGTGGGCTTGCGCGACGCGGTGGCGTCGAGCGCGAAGACGAGGCGGCCGCGCGCCCCGCTCCTCGCCGGCGGCGGCACCTTGCGCACGGCGTCGAGGAACGCCTCGACCTCGGCGGAGGCGGCGCCCTGGGTGATGTCGTGACCCTTGCTCATGCCCCCTATATCGCGCGCCCGGCGAGGTCCGCCAAGGGTCAGGCGGCGAGGAACGCCTGCCGGATGCCGTCGATGACGAACTGGACGGCGAGCGCGCCGAGCACGAGGCCGAGGAGGCGGGAGAACACCTGGATCAGGGTGGGGGTGAGGTGGCGGCCGAGGGCGGCGGCGAGCCACAGGGTGAGGAAGAGCAGGAGGAGGTTCAAAAGGAGGGCAGCGAGCACGACCCCCTGCGCCGCGAGGTCGCCCTCGGCGCGGGTCATCTGCAGGATGGCGGCGGTGATGGCGCCGGGGCCGGCGATGAGGGGGATGCCGAGCGGGAAGACGGCGAGGTCGAACCCCTTCTGCGCGTCGTGCCCCTGCTGCTCGTCCCGCCCCTTCTGCTCGTCCCGGATGTGCTCGGCCGTGCCGCCCCGGCGCGGGTTGCGGCGCTCGAAGACCATCTCGAAGGCGATGGCGAGCAGCATGAGCCCGCCGGCGATGCGAAAGGCCGGAAGCGTGATGCCGAGGGCATCGAGGACGGCCTCGCCGAGGACGGCGAAGACGAGGAGGATCAGGCCGCCGACGAGGACGCCCTGCGCCGCGATCCGCCGCCGCCCCGCGCTTGCGACCCCGCCCGTGACGCCGAGGAAGACCGGCACGATGCCAAGCGGGTCGATGGTGACGAGGAAGGCGACGAAGGCGAGCGAGAAGGTCTCGATCACAAGCGCCCCCTCCCCCGCCTAGCCCGTCAGCTCGCCCGCGCGCTTCTTGATGTCGGCGGCGACGGCCTTCGCCTTCGCGGGGTCGACGACGGGCTTCGCGTGCGCCGCCCCGCCGCCGCCCTTCAGGCGGTCGAGGGCGGCCTCGACGAAGGCGTCGGTGTCGCGCAGGAGGGCTTCGCCCTGCCCGGCGGCGAGGGCCGCCACGACGTTGCGCAGGACGTAGGCCTCGACCCGCAGGTGCTCCACGTCCATCTCCAGGGCCTCGACGCGCTCGCTCAGTTCCATGATCCAAAGCCTCCTCTCGTGCTCACGTTCGGACGAGGGCAACGCCCAGGCCGTTCAAGGGTTCGCGCTCGGCGGATGCAGCGGGCGCCGCTGCCGGCCGGCGAGCGCCTGCATCGCCAGCGAACGCCCCTTCGCGGGCCGGCGCTTCCTCGCCCGCGCGGCCAGCTGGTTCAGGAACTCGACCAGGATCGAGAAGCCGATGGCGGCGTAGATGTAGCCGCGCGGGATGTGGAAGTGCAGCCCGTCGGCGATGAGCGCGACGCCGATGAGGAGGAGGAAGGCCAGCGCCAGCATCTTCACGGTGGGGTGGGCGTTGACGAAGTCGGCGACGGGGCCGGCGGCCACCAGCATGACGCCGATCGAGACGACGACGGCGGCGATCATGATCGGCAAATGCTGCGCCATGCCGATGGCGGTGATGACCGAATCGATCGAGAACACGGCATCCAGAAGGAGGATCTGGACCACGGCCGAGGCGAAGGTCGTGGTGGCGCCGCCCGCCTCCTCCTCGGGGTGCTCGCCCTCGGTCATCTCGTGGACCTCGACGGTGCCCTTGTAGAGGAGGAACACGCCGCCCGCGAGGAGGACGAGGTCGCGCCAGGAGACGCCCTGCCCCAGCGCCTCGAAGACGGGCTCCTCCAGGCCGATGATCCAGCTGATGCTGAAGAGGAGGAGGATGCGCATCCCGAGCGCCAGGAGGAGGCCAACCCGCCTCGCGCTCGCCTGCTGGGCCTCGGGCAGCTTGCCCGTGACGATCGAGAGGAAGATGATGTTGTCGATGCCGAGCACGATCTCGAGGAGCGTCAGCGTGAGCAGGCTGGCCCAGGCTTGCGGATCCTGGAGAAGCTCGATCATGACGGACGACCTCTTGGGCGGGATGAAGGCGAAAAGGGCTTCGGCCGGAACCTCATGGCGCAAGCGGCGGCGCTTGGCTAGAAGGCTTCGAGGATCGGATCGGCGGGAGCGGGCGGATGGACGGGCTGGTGCGCGCGGTGGACGAGGGCTTCTACGTGGCGCCGCAGATAGCGCCCGAGGACGTGGCGGCGATCAAGGCGGCGGGCGTCCGCACGATCGTCAACAACCGCCCGGACGGCGAGGCGCCGGGGCAGCCGACGGGCGCCGAGATCGAGGCGGCCGCGACCGCGGCCGGGCTCGCCTACGTCGCCGTGCCGGTCGTTCCGGGGGGCCTGTTCCCCGACCACGTCGCGGCGATGCGGGAGGCGGTCGAGGCGAACGAGGGTCCCTTCCTCGCCTACTGCCGCTCGGGCACGCGCTCCTGCCACCTCTGGGCGCTCGTCGCGGCGCAAAAGCAGGCGCCGAACGCGGTGATCGAGAAGGCGGCCGCCGCCGGCTACGACGTGGCGGCGATGCGGCCGCTCCTCATGCGGATCAACGCGGCGCGGCCGGGGGACTGACCGGCAGGAGGCGGAGACGGCTCGCCCCCTCCCTTTCGAGCACCTTCCGGTCGGTCGTCATCGGGATGGTCTCGCCCCGTTGCCACAAGGAAGCAAAGTCGTCGTAGCGGGGCGAGAGGGGGTTGCCCGACTGGCCGGTGGTCTGGAGGAAGCGGGAGCGTTCGGGGGCGGCCATGTCGTAGACCGCGCGGTAGGTGGGGCCGAGGGTCGCCTCGAACGTCGCGCTTTCGCCGAGGGCGAACGCGGCCACGTCGGGGCTGAAGGCGTCGCCGCCCGCCGGATGCCGGATGTCGAGCCAGCCCCGCGCCCAGGCCGGCAGGACGGGCGAGAGGGCGTGGGCGTGGCGGACGGGGTGGGCCTCGCCCCAGCGCCACGCGGCGGGGTCGTCGCCCCAGGCATCGCGGAGGGACGAGAGCGCCGCGTCCAGCGCGAGGGCGAGGCGGGCGGGGCAGCCCTCGACGGCGGGTGTCGTCACGTCGTCGCACCAGCCGGACGGGTCGCCGTTCAGGACCCGGCGCATGAAGTCGGGGCGGGTGCCGAGCACGAGGGGGAACGAGGGTCCCAACTCGTCGGCGTAGACCGCCCGCGCCAGGGCTTGATACCAAGCGTAGAAAAGCAGGGGCTCCGGGCGGTCGGCGCGCATGTCGCCGTCCCAGCGACGCAGAAGGTCGAGGGCGGCGCGGCGTTCGTCCGGACCAAACGGAACGGAGGCCAGCATCGGGGGCAGAAGCTCCCGCGCCATCAGCGATACGGTGTCGGTCTGCATGGCCGCGAAGTCGGCGGGGTCGTGGCGCGCCTTGCCCTTGAGCCGCTCGACGATGCGCCGGACGCGGTAATCGGGGGGCCAGTCGGCGGCGAGCAGGTAGGGGTAGGCGTCGCCGACGATGCGGTTGTTCGCGGTGGCAAGGTACGCTTTTGGGGGGTCGAAGGCCTTCGGCAGCGCGTCGTAGGGGACGAAGCCCCGCCAGTCGTCGGCGCCCGTCCAGCCGAGCACGGGCCGGCGGCCGTCGCCCCGCCCCCGGCCGGGCACCCGGCCGGGGGCGATGAAGCCGATGTGGCCGTCCACGTCAGCGTAGAGGATATTCTGCTGCGGGCTGTGGAAGTCGGCGAGCGCATCCACGAAACTTGGCCAGTCCCCCGCCTCCGCCACCGCCAGCATCGCCTGGGGGGTGCGGTCGTCGGGGCGCAGGCCGGTCCAGGCGAGCGCTAAGACCTCGCCCGCGCCCGCGTCGAGGAAGCCGAGATCGGAGAGGACCGGGCCGTGCCGCGTCGCGCGGACGCGCAGAACCTCGTCGGGGGCGCCCCTGACCCGGATCCGCTCCTCGCGGACGGCGAAGGGGCGGCCCCCGCCGGGGGCGAGGTAGCGGGCGGGGTCGTTCGGGTCGACGCGCTCGACGAACAGGTCCTGCACGTCCGAGTGGGTCGTCGTGAAGGCCCAGGCGATGCGGGCGTTGCGGCCGAGGATCACGGGCGGGAGGCCGGGCAGGGTGCCGCCGATCGCCCGCAGCCCCGGCGCCTCCAGGTGGGCGAGGTAGAAGGGCGAGGGCGTGCGAAGCGCGAGGTGCGGGTCGTTGGCGAGCAGCGCCCCGCCCGTCGCCGAGCGCCCCGGCCCCACGGCCCAGTTGTTCGAGCCCTGGCCGGCGGCGGCGTCCGGCGAGAGCAGGCCGTCGATCCGGGCATTCGCCACCCCCGCCGCCGCGAGGTGCCGCCGCAGGCGCTCGTCGCGCCAGTTGCCGCCGAGGTCCCAGGCCATGAGGCGGGCGAACGCGAGCACGTCGGTCTCGCTCCAAGGGTCGGGGGCGTAGCCGAGCGCCAGGAACTCGGGCGGAAGCGGCCCCTTTCGCGTCGCCAGGAAGGCGTTGATCCCCTCGGCGTAGGCCCGGACCAGCCCCCGCGCCCAGGGGTCGAGCGCCGCCGCCCCCTTCTCCGCCGCGTCAGCGAGCCCCAGCGTGCGGTAGAAGCGGTCGGAGGCCAGCACTGCCGGCCCGGCGACCTCGGCGAGGCGCCCCGTGGCGAGGCGGCGCTGCATGTCCATCTGGAACAGGCGGTCCTGCGCGTGGACGAAGCCCAGCGCCCGGTAGGCGTCGGCGCGGTTCAGGGCGAAGACGTGCGGCACGCCGTGGGCGTCGCGGAGCACGTCGACGGGGGCGGCGAGGCCCGGAACGGCGCGCTCGCCCACGATCTCGGGCAGGGAGCGGCGCAGCCAGAGGTAGCTGCCGGTCCCGAGGAGGAGGGCGAGAAGGACGGCGGCGGACAGGAGGAGGGAGACGCGTTTCAAGGTCGGGGGTTTCCGCGTGGGGTGGCGCCGGCACACGCTTCGCGTCCGCTGACGCGGG
>JAGRGG010000025.1 GCA_020445645.1 Geminicoccaceae bacterium
CTTCGCCCCCCGCCCCCTGTTCGGGGAGGCCGAGGGCGGCTTCGTCATGCGGCTGGCCTGGGGCGACCGGCGGATCGGGGAGCCGGTCCGCTGGGACGCGCCGCCGGAAGGCGGGGGGCCGGACCTTGCGAGGGCCGAGATCAACAACCTGCACTTCATGGAGTACCTCGAAGGCGCGGGCGACGCCGCCTTCGCCCGCCTCGTCCGGGACTGGATCGCGGGCAACCCGCCCCGGGCGAAGGGTGCTTCGAGGCACGCTTGGCGCCCCTACAACCTTTCCCTGCGGGTCTTCGTCTGGCTGGGGGAACTGGCGCGGCGCCCCGGCCTCGACCCCGCCTTTCGCGCCCTGGCCGGTGCCTCGATCGCGGCCCAGCTCGACCACCTCGCGGGCCACCTGGAGACCGACCTGCGCGGCAACCACCTCGTCAAGAACGTGAAGGCGCTGCTCTGGGGCGCCGCCGCGTTCGAGGGGCCTGCCGGCGAACGCTGGCGCCGCCTCGGCCTGCGCCGCCTCGACGCCGAGATCAAGGAGCAGATCCTCGCCGACGGCTGCCACTACGAGCGCTCGCCCGCCTACCACTGCCAGGTGCTGGCCGATTTCGTCGAGTGCCGCGCCGTCCTGGAACCCGGCCCCTTGCGCGACCGGCTCGACGCCGCGGTTCGCCGGATGCTGCCGGCGATGCGCCTGCTGACCCACCCCGACGGGCTGGTGGCGCCCTTGAACGACGGCGGGCTGCGCATGGCCCATCCGCCGGCCGCGATCCTGGACGCTTGGCGGGCGCTCGCGGGCGAGGCCCCCCCTCCCCCGCCGTCCGGCCCCTTCGCGCTCGCTGACGCCGGCTACTACGGCCTCGCCACCCCGGACGAGCGCGTCGTCGTCGACTGCGGCCCCCTCGAACCCGCCTACCTCGCCGGCCACGCCCACGGCGACCTGCTCGCCGTCGAGTGGTCGACCGGCGGGCGCCGCGTCCTGGTCGACCAGGGCACCTTCCAATACGTCGCCGGCCCCGGCCGGGCGGCGACCAGGGCGACGGCGAGCCACAACACCGTGACCCTGGACGGCCGGGACCAGTCCGACTTCCACGGCGCCTTCCGCGTCGGCCGCCGCGCCCGGCCGCTCTCCCCCCTGTTCGAGGTCAAAGGTTCGGGCTTTCGCTTCATGGGCAGCCACGACGGCTACGACGTTCTGCCGGGGGCGCCCCGCCACCACCGCGAGGTCGAGGCGTCGCCCGGCCGCCTCCTCGTCCGGGACCGGATCGCGGGCGGGCGGGGGCAGAAGGCCGAAGCCCGCTACCTCCTCCACCCGGACTGCGCGCTCGAAGCGGACGGCGACGGGTTCCTGATCGAGAACGGCCCCGTCACGATCCGGGCCATGGCCGACCGCCCCTTGCGCGTCGAGCCGGCCTCCTGGTTCCCGGACCTCTACGTCGCCCTGCCGACCCGCCGCCTCGTCGCCGCCTTCGACGGGCACCTCACCGTCCGCTTCGAGCGGTTGGCTTGAGGGGAGAAAATGCATTTTCCAGCAGTCCCGCCCCCTGGAGAAAATGCATTTTCCCCGTGGCAGGGATGTTGCAGCGCGACCCTTTCGCGCCGCGCGGCGCGAAAGGGGGCTGGCCGTGCGGCGGCGGGGTTGCGATAGGGTTGTCCCTCGCGTCCGGGGAGCCGCGCCGCATGTCCGAGATCGCCGATCTGTTCCAGGAATACGCCGAACTCGGCGGCGCCGTGCAGCGCCGGATCATCGAGATCGACAACAGGCCCGCGCGTGCGAAGCGCCTGCGCCGCTTCTCCCTGCGCGAAGCCGCCCGCTACCTCGGCCTCGACGAGCCCGCCCTGCGCCGCCGCCTGCAAGACCCGGATGCCCCGCAAGGCGAGCGCGCCGGCCTCACCGGCCGCACCTTCGCGCTGGGCGAGATCGGGGCGCTGCGCCGGCACCTCCGCGACGCGACGGGCGAGCCCTGCTTCGCGCCGGGCCGTGGGACGGGCGAAGGGTTGCAGGTCGTGGCGCTCTCCAACTTCAAGGGGGGTGCCGCGAAGACGACGACGGCGCTGCACCTCGCCCAGTACCTCGCCCTGCGCGGCTACGCCGTCCTCCTCGTCGACTTGGACAGCCAAGCCTCGGCGACGGCGGCGCTCGGCCTCGGCCCCGACGACGACGTGGGCGCCGACGGCACGCTCCACCCCTACTTCGCCGGCCGCATCGACACCCTCGCCCCCCTCGTCCGCCCCACCTACTGGCCGGGGCTCGACCTGATCCCGGCCAATCTCGGCCTCTACCGCGTCGAGCTGGAACTGCCGCTGCGTCAGCGGGAGGAGCCCGGCTTCCGCTTCTGGCGCCTTTTGGAGCAGGGCCTCGCCACCGTGGCCGGGCGCTACGACGTGGTCGTCTGCGACTGCCCGCCGTCCTTGGGCTACCTCAGCCTGAACGCCCTCTTCGCCGCCACGGGGCTCGTCGTCCCGGCCCCGCCCAGCATGCCGGACTTCGCCTCGACCGCGCGCTTCTTCCAGATGATGGCCGACACGCTGCGCGACGTCGCCGCCTTCGAGGGCGAGGCGAAGCGGCTCGACTTCGTGCGCATCCTGATCACCAAGCTCAACACCGCCGACCGCAACCACCGCCGCATCGCCGGCTGGATGGAGAGCACGTTCGCCGGCCGGGTCCTGAAGGAGCGCATGGCGGCGACGACGGCGCTCGACATGGCGGGCAACGTGAAGCGCACGCTCTACGAGCTGGAGCCGGGGCCGGGCTCCCGGCGCAGCTTCGAGCGCGCGCTCGACTACATGGACGGCGTCAACGGCGCGATCGAGGGCCTGCTCCGCGCCGCCTGGGGCCGCGAGGGGGCGGCATGACGAAGACCGACGCCGACGAGCTGGACGCCGCCATCCTCGGCCTGCGCGCCGAGCGGACGCCGCAGCCCCCCCGCCACCGCCCGGGGGTTGTGCCGATCTCGGACCAGGTGCGCGAGGTCGCCCGCGCCACGGGCGAGGCCTACGAGCGCCTCAAGGCCGAGATGGAGACGGCGGCGGCGGAAGGCCGCCTCGTCGAGGCGGTCGAGCCCGACCGGATCGACGACAGCGCGTGGCGCGACCGGGGCGATCTCGACCCCGACGAGGCCTCCTTCGCCGGCCTCGTCGCCTCGATCGCGGCCGAGGGGCAACTGGCGCCCGCGACCCTCCGCCCCAAGCCGGGGGAAGGGCCGAAACGCTACGAAGTCGTGTTCGGCCACCGCCGCGTCGCCGCCTGCCGAAGGCTGAAGCGCCCCGTCCAGGCCGTCGTCCTCGCCCTCGACGACCGCGCCCTCGTCGCCCGGATGCTGATCGAGAACGCGCGCCGCCGGGACCTCGCGCCGATCGAGAAGGCGCGGCACTACCGCCGCCTCCTGGCAAGCGGCCTGTTCGAGCGCCAGGGCCTCGCCGACATCCTCGGCGTCACCCCGCAGCAGGTGAGCAACGTCGCCGCCCTCGCCCGCCTGCCGGACTCCCTCCTCGATCGCCTCGGCGACCCGAGGGCGCTCTCGATCGGCACCGGCAAGCGCCTGCTTGCCGCGATCGAGCGCCACGGCATCGAGCGGGTGCAAGAGGCGGCGGACGGCCTCGGCGACGCCGGCGACGCCGCGAAGGGGGCAAGCCGCCTCCTCCGCCACCTGACCGCCGCCCCCGAAAACCCCCCGGCCGAAGGCACCGTCGTCAAGGACCGCCTCGGCCGCCGCTACGGCCGCCTCGGCCGCTCCGGCACCCAGCTCGTGCTCCGCTTCCAGCCGGGGCTCGACGAGCGGGTGATCGAAGCCCTCGCAAGGCGCGTCCCCGACCTCTACGCTGAAATCGCGGCCGAGATGGGAGAAACCGGCTAGGAAAAATGCATTTTCCCAGGGTCGTTGAACGCCCCGCGCCGGCGGACGCGAAGCGTTTGCCAGTATCGACGCTAGATCGCGTCGTACCCCGCCGTGAAGCCGTTGAGCGAGACCGGGATGCTGACCGGCTTGTCGTTCGCTTGGTGGACCGTCGCCGTCGCCTTCTTGCCCGCCTTCAGCTTGCCAAGGGTGGCGCCGTCGAGCGTCACCTGGGTGACGCAGCCGTCGGCGAGGCAGTAGAGGAAGGGGACGCCGCCGACCTCCTCACCGTCGATGGCGAAGGCGAGCCCGCGCGGCAGGAGGATGCCGAGCGGCACGGTGAGGCGGAGCACGGGCTCCTTCTTGGCCTCCGACTTCAGCACCATCGCCGTCATCACGGCGCGGTTGGTCTCCCGCGAGTTCACGCCCTGCGCCATGAAGCACTCGTCCTTGACGGCGGCCGGCGTCGTCCGGCCGCAGACCACCTCCCAGTCGCCGTGGGTCTCCTTGACCTTCAGGGCGGGGTTCGACCCCGTACCCGGCGCCGTCGGGACGGGAACCGGCGCCTGCGCCTGGGCCCATGCGGCGGCGGGCGCGAGGGCGGCGAACAGGCAGAGGGCCGTGAGGGTGCGAGGCGTCGTCAAGTCGGGTCCCCAAAAAAAGGCATGGTCGAGCAAGCCCGCAAGATCGGCCGCGCCGTCCTCGAAGGCAAGCCCCCGGTAAGCCCCCTGGTCGTGAGCCGTGACGCGAAGCACGCCTTCCGGCCCTGGTTTCAAGCCGTGGCCCGACGGGCGTCGCGCGGCTCCCAACCGCAGGCTGAAACCGAACGCGACGAAAGCCTGTCTTGCCCATTGCTAGGACGGCGGCGGCCGGTATGTTCTGCCCGCGTCGCCGCGACCACGCCTTCGGGATTTTGCCTTATGCCAGCACCCAGGATCTACAATCTCCACCCCCTCCTCGCCGGTCCGATCGAGGGCTGGGCGGCGCACCTGGAGCGCGTTGCCGGGATGGGGTTCGACTGGGTCTACGTCAACGCCTTCTTCGAGCCCGGCGCTTCGGGCAGCATCTACGCCGTGCGGCGCACCGACGAGCTGCACCCGGCCGTGCGCGGCGACGCCACCGCGCCGATGGCCGACCTGGTCCGGGGCTTCACCCGCGCCGCCCGGGGTCACGGCCTTCGCGTCATGACCGACTTCATGGCGGCGCACCGCGCCCGGGAAGCGACCTTGGTCGAGGACGAGCCCGACTGGTTCAGGCGCCGCCACGACGGCAGCCTCATCCCGCCGATGCTCGCCAACCCCGAGGACCCCTTCCGGCCGCGCTTCATGGCCGACCTCGCCGAGGTCGACTTCGACGAGGCGTACAGGGCGGGGCAGGTCGAGCGCTTCGCCGCCGAGGCCGAAGCCCTCCTCGGCCTCGGCATCGACGGGCTGCGGTGCAGCACCGCCTACAAGGCGCCGCCCGCCTTCTGGCGCGACCTGCTCGGCCGGCTGAAGGCGGGGCACGACGGCGCCGTCTTCCTCGCCGCCACCCTGGGCGCGCCCTTCGAGCAGGTGATGGCGCTGGAGGGGGTCGGCTTCGATTGGGTTCTCGACAGCAGCCGCTGGTGGAACTTCCACGACGACTGGTACCTGGAGCAGGCCGAGCGCCTGCGCCGGGTCGGCGCCCCCGTGGCCTTTCCCGAGGAGCACAACACGGGCCGCCTCGGGCACGAGGCGCCGTCGGGCGATCCCAAGACGATCGAGCGCCTCTACCGCGCCCGCTACCTCGCCAGCCTCGGCCTCGGCGACGGGATCTTGATGCCGATGGGCTTCGAGTACGGCAGCCTGAAGAACCTCGACCCGATCCGCACCCGCCCCGAGGACTGGGCCGAGGACGCCCGCTCGCCCCGGATCGACCTCACGGCCTTCATCGCCGCCGCGAACCGCCTCAAGGCGGGCGTGCCGGCGCTCCAGGACGGTGGGCTCGTCCGCCGCGTCAGCGCGCCGAACGGCCGGGTCTTGAGCCTCCTTCGCCTCGACGCCGGCACCCCCGTCGCCGCGACCAGCGCCGCCCTTCTCCTCGTCAACCCCGACCCCGCCCGCACCGACGGCGTGGCGGCCGGGCCGCTCCTCACGGCGGCGGGCGGCCGCTTCGCCGACCTTGCCGACAAGACGCCCGAGGTCGAGCCCTTCGCCATCGAGAGCGGCGAGCCGCTCACCCTCGACCCCTGGGGCGTCCGCCTGCTCGTCGCCGAATCCTCCGACGAAACGCCAAGCGCGCCGGACCCGGCGGCGAGTGAGGCGCTGCTCCTGAAGCTCGCCGAAAACCGCGTCGCCGTCGAGCGGGTGACGCCGGAGCTCGACGGCGGGCGCTTTCCCGTCAAGCGCGTCGTCGGCGACGTGCTCGAGGTGGAGGCCGACATCTTCTCGGACGGCCACGACAGGCTCGCCGCCTGCGTCCGCTACCGGCCGGCGGGGGAGGGGGGATGGCGCGAGGCGCCGATGGCCCCCGTCGACAACGACCGCTGGGCCGGCCGCTTCGCGCTCACCAAGAACACCCGCTACGTCTACACGGTGGAGGCGTGGCGCGACGTCTTCGCCTCGTGGCGCCTGGAAGTGACGAAGAAGAACGACGCCGGCGTGGCGATCGGGGTCGAACTGAAGGAAGGGCGCGACTTGGTCGCCCGCACGGCCGAGAAGGCGATGGGGGCGGACAAGGCGGCGCTCGACGCGCTCGTCGAGGAACTGGAAGGCAGGACCGACGACGAGGGCTTCCAGCTCGCCCGCCTGCTCTCCACGGACGTCCAGGCCCTCATGCGCCGGGCGGACCTCAGGGTGAACCGCTCCGTCTACGGCCGCGACCTCGGGGTGACGGTCGACCGCCCCGCCGCCGCCAACGCCGCGTGGTACGAGATCTTCCCCCGCTCGATGTCGGACGACCCGAAGCGGCACGGCACCTTCGACGACGTGATCGCAAAGCTGCCCTACGTCCGCGACATGGGCTTCGACGTGCTCTACTTCCCGCCGATCCACCCGATCGGCCGCACGAACCGGAAGGGGCGCAACAATTCGCTGAAGGCGCGGGCGGGCGACCCCGGCAGCCCCTACGCCATCGGCGCCGAGGAGGGCGGGCACGACGCGCTCCACCCCGAACTCGGCACGTTCGACGACTTCGCGCGGCTGATCGGGGCCGCCGCCGACCACGGCCTCGAGATCGCCATCGACTTCGCCATCCAGTGCTCGCCCGACCACCCCTGGATCAAGACGAACCCGGAATGGTTCGACTGGCGCCCGGACGGCACCCTGAAGTTCGCCGAGAACCCGCCGAAGAAGTACGAGGACATCTCGAACGTCGCCTTCTACAGGGGCGACGAGCCGATCCCGTCCTTGTGGCAGGAACTCTACCGGGTCGTGACGTTCTGGTGCGACAAGGGGGTGAAGACCTTCCGCGTCGACAACCCGCACACGAAGCCGTTCCCGTTCTGGGAGTGGATGATCGGCGAGGTCCAAAAGAGCCACCCCGACGCCGTCTTCCTCGCCGAGGCGTTCACACGGCCCAAGGTGATGAAGCGCCTCGCCAAGGTGGGCTTCACCCAGTCCTACAGCTACTTCACGTGGCGCGACCGCAAGGCCGAGATGGCCGAATACCTCACCGAGCTGACCCAGGAGGAGGCGGGCGAGTTCATGCGCCCGAACTTCTTCGTCAACACGCCGGACATCAACCCGGTCTTTCTCCAGACGAGCGGCCGCCCCGGCTTTCTCATCCGGGCGACGCTGGCGGCGACCCTCTCCCCGGTCTACGGCGTCTATTCCGGCTTCGAGCTGTGCGAGGGCACCCCCGTCCCCGGCAAGGAGGAGTACCTCGACAGCGAGAAGTACGAGGTCCGCGCCTGGGACTGGGACCGCCCCGGCAACATCCGGGCCGAGATCACCCGCCTCAACCAGATCCGCCGCGAGAACCCGGCCCTCCAGAAGTTCACGAACCTCTCCTTCCTGAACGCCTGGAACGACACGGTGCTCGTCTACGCGAAGTTCACGGAGAACCTCGACAACGCCGTGCTGGTCGCCGTCAACATGGACCCCCGCAACGCGCAGGGCTGCCACTTCGAGGTGCCGCTCTGGCGCTTCGGCCTCGCCGACGACGCCACGATCGGGGTCGAGGACCTCCTGTCCCGGCAGCGCTTTTCCTGGACGGGCAAGGCGCAGCACGTCTGGCTCGACCCGCACCGCAACCCGGTCGCCGTCTGGCGGCTGATCCCGCCCGGCATCGCCTGAAGCCCCTTAGAACATAGACCCTACGGGAAGCCGATTCATGACGATCGAGACCGATCCGCTCTGGTTCAAGGACGCGATCATCTACCAGACGCACATCAAGGCGTTCTACGATTCCAACAACGACGGCATCGGCGATTTCGCCGGGCTGATCCAGAAGCTCGACTACATCCAGGAGCTCGGCGTCTCGCTCGTCTGGCTCCTGCCGTTCTACCCCTCGCCGCTCCGCGACGACGGCTACGACATCAAGGACTACCGCAACGTCAACCCGGCCTACGGCGAGATGGCCGACGTGCGGCGGCTCGTGAAGGAGGCGCACAAGAGGGGCCTGCGCGTCATCACCGAGCTGGTCATCAACCACACCTCCGACCAGCACGCGTGGTTCCAGGCGAGCCGGCGGGCCAAGGCCGGCGAGAAGCGCTACGCCCGCTACAAGGACTACTACGTCTGGTCGGATACGGACCAGAAGTACAAGGACACCCGGATCATCTTCCTCGATACCGAAGCGTCGAACTGGACCTGGGACCCGGTGGCGAAGGCGTACTTCTGGCACCGTTTCTACAGCCACCAGCCGGACCTCAACTTCGACAACCCCGCCGTCATGCGGGAAGTGATGAACCTCTTCCACTACTGGCTCGGCATGGGCGTCGACGGCCTCCGGCTCGACGCGATCCCGTACCTCATCGAGCGCGAGGGGACCAACTGCGAGAACCTGGAGGAAACCCACGCCATCCTGAAGCGCATCCGCGCCGAGATGGACCGCTCGTACCCCGACAAGATGCTGCTCGCCGAGGCGAACCAGTGGCCCGAGGACACGCGGCCCTATTTCGGCGAGGGCGACGAGTGCCACATGGCGTTCCACTTCCCGCTCATGCCGCGCATGTACATGGCGATCGCGCAGGAGGACCGGCACCCGATCACCGACATCATGCGCCAGACGCCGGAAATCCCCGACAACTGCCAGTGGGCGATCTTTCTCAGGAACCATGACGAACTCACGCTCGAGATGGTGAGCGAGCGCGAGCGCGAGTACCTTTGGAACACCTACGCCGCCGACCGCAGGGCGCGCATCAACCTCGGCATCCGCCGCCGCCTCGCGCCTCTGATGGAGAACGACCGGCGCAAGATCGAGCTGATGAACGGCCTCCTCTTCTCGATGCCGGGCACCCCCACCGTCTATTACGGCGACGAGATCGGGATGGGCGACAACATCTATCTCGGCGACCGCGACGGGGTGCGGACGCCGATGCAGTGGTCGCCGGACCGGAACGGCGGCTTCTCCCGCGCCAACCCGCAGAACCTCTATCTGCCGGCGATCCAGGACCCGATCTACGGTTTCGACGCCGTCAACGTCGAGGCGCAGCAGAAGAGCCCGGGCTCGCTGCTCAACTGGATGAAGCGGATCATCGCCGTGCGCCAGGGCCGAAAAGCCTTCGGGCGCGGCAGCATCAACTTCCTCTATCCCTCGAACCGCAAGGTGCTCGCCTACACCCGCGCGTTCGAGGACGAGACGATCCTGTGCGTCTTCAACCTGTCCCGCAACGCCCAGGCCGTGACCCTCGACCTCGCCGCCCACCAGGGCAGGGTGCCGCTCGAACTCCTCGGCCGCAGCGAGTTCCCGCACGTCGCCGGAGAGCCCTACACGCTCACCATGCCGGGCTACGGCTTCTTCTGGTTCGCGCTCATGCCGGCCGAGGCCGGCGGCTGGCGCGAGCCCTTGCCCGAGCCCCTGCCCGAATTCGTCACCGTCGTCCTGAAGGGGGGCCTGAAGAACCTCCTGGAGAGCCGGGGGGCCAAGGATCTGAGCGGCCACGTGCTGGCCGACTACCTGCCGAACCGCCGCTGGTTCGCCGCCAAGGACGACCGGATCGGGAGCGTCGGGATCGCGGCGGCCACGCCGCTCGGCGGCAAGGGCGAGGGCTACCTGCTGGCCGAACTCGACGTGCATCTGAGGGACGGCGGCACCCAGCACTACCTCCTGCCGCTCGCCGCCACCTGGGGCGAGGAGCATCTGGCCGAAGGGGCGCCCCTCCTCCCCTATACCATCGCCAAGGTGCGCCGCGGCCCCAGGATCGGCGTGCTGAACGACGCCATGCAGGACGACGACTTCGTCCGCCACGCGCTCGACGCGATCCGGAAAGCGACGGCGCAACGGCTGGCCGAAGGCCGGCTCGAAGCCTGGACAACCGGCCTCGCCGCCGAGCTCGACCTGCCGGCCGAAGCACCCGTGCGCCGCTTCGGCGTCGAGCAGTCGAACACCTCGGTCCTCGTCGGGGAGAAGGTGATCCTGAAGGCCTACCGCCGCCTCCAGCCCGGCATCCACCCGGAACTGGAGATCGGCCGCTTCCTCACCGACGTGGCGCGCTTCGAGAACACGCCGCCGCTCCTGGGTGCCCTGGAGCGGGTAGCCGCCGACGGCACGCCCACGGCGCTCATGGCCGCGTTCGGCTTCGTCTCCAACCAGGGCGACGGCTGGCGCTACACCCTGGACCAGCTCGACCGCGCCCTGGAAGACGCCCGTCTCACCGCCTCCGTCCGCACCGGGGAGGACGCCCCGCCGCCGCCCGACCCGTTCGAGGGCTACGTCCGCATGGCGTCGCTCCTTGGCCAGCGCACGGCCGAGATGCACAAGGCGCTCGCAACCCCGACCGACGACCCGGCGTTCGCCGCCGAGCCCGTCGGCGCCGCCGAGCTTGCGTCGTGGCAGGCGGGCGCCAGGGGTCAGGCGAAGCGGGGCTTCGAGGTCCTGGAGAAGGCGAGGGCCGGGGCCTCCGACGACGTCAAGGCCGACATCGAGGCGGCGCTGGCGCTGGCCCCCGACGTGGAGGCCGCCTTGGGCGCCCTGGACGCCGTGCCGGACGGTCTCGTCAAGACCCGGCTGCACGGCGACTACCACCTGGGGCAGGTGCTGGTCGCCCGCGGCGACTTCATGATCCTCGACTTCGAGGGCGAGCCCTTGAAGGCGGTCGAGGAGCGCCGCGCCAAGGGCTGCCCCGTGCGCGACGTGGCGGGGATGCTGCGCTCGTTCGACTACGCGCGGGGCGCCGCCCTGTTCCGCCTCGCCGAGAGCGACCCGAACGGCGCCGAGGCGGCGCGCGAACCCGCGCGCGCGTGGCACCGGCGCGCGGCCGGGGCCTTCATGGAAGGCTACCGGGCCTCGATCGCCGGCTGCCCCTCCTGGCCCGCCGACCCCGCCGCCGCCACCGCCCTCGTGCGCCTCTTTTTGATCGAGAAGGCGTTCTACGAGGTCGCCTACGAGGCCCAGAACCGTCCCGGCTGGCTGCGCATCCCGCTTCAGGGCATCCTGCGACTCTTTGCGAAGGAAACCGATCATGGCCACGGTTGAGACCGCCGGCACCTTCCGGCCCGCCGACCCCGCGGCCGTCGAGGCCCTCGTCGCCGGCCGCCACGGCGACCCCTTTGGCATCCTGGGCCCGCACGAGGCGGCGGACGGCTGGACCGTGCGCGTCTTCCTCCCCGACGCCGTCGCCGTCGAGGTGCTGGTCAAGGGCCGCCCCGTGGCGGAGCTGAAGCGCACCCACGACGCCGGCTTCTTCGAGGGCGCCGTTCCGGGCCGCGGCCGCCCCGCCTACGGCCTGCGGGTGACGTGGCCGGGCGGCGATTCCGGCTACCAGGAGGACCCCTACCGCTTCCCGCCCGTCCTCGGCGACCTCGACGTCCACCTGATGCGCGAAGGCTCGCACCAGAAGCTTTTCGAGCGGATGGGTGCCCATACCGCCGTCGTCGACGGGGTCGAGGGCACCGTGTTCGCCGTCTGGGCGCCGTCGGCGAGCCGGGTCAGCGTCGTGGGCGCCTTCAACTTCTGGGACGGCCGCCGCCACCCGATGCGCCGCCGCGTCGAGGCCGGGATCTGGGAGCTGTTCCTGCCGGGCGTCGGCGCCGGGGCCGCCTACAAGTACGAGATCCTGGGGCCGCAGGGCGAGCCCTTGCCGCAGAAGGCCGACCCCTTCGCCTTCCACGCCGAGATGCGCCCCGCCACCGCGTCGATCGTCCAGGACCTGCCGCCCCCGGACGGCTGGGGCGACGCCGCGTGGATGGCCGCGCGCGAGCGCCTTCAGCGCACCGACGCGCCGATCAGCGTCTACGAGGTCCACCTGGGCTCCTGGAAGCGGGGCGAGGGCAACCGCTACCTCACCTACAAGGAGTTCGCTTCCGACCTCGTCGGCTACGCGAGGGACATGGGCTTCACCCACATTGAGCTGCTCCCCGTCAACGAGCACCCCTTCGACGGCTCGTGGGGCTACCAGCCGACCGGCCTTTACGCCCCCACCTCGCGCTTCGGCGACCCCGAAGCGTTCGCCGCCTTCGTCGACGCCTGCCACGAGGCCGAGATCGGCCTCCTCCTCGACTGGGTGCCCGGCCACTTCCCGACCGACCCGCACGGGCTCGGCCGCTTCGACGGCACCGCCCTCTACGAGCACGCCGACCCCAGGCAGGGCTTCCACCAGGACTGGAACACCCTCATCTACAATTTCGGCCGGGTGGAGGTGCTGAACTTCCTCGTCGCCAACGCGCTGTTCTGGATGGAGCGCTACCACGTCGACGGCCTGCGCGTCGACGCCGTCGCGTCGATGCTCTACCTCGACTACTCGCGCAAGGCGGACGAGTGGGTCCCGAACCGCTACGGCGGCCGCGAGAACCTGGAGGCGGTCGACTTCCTCCGCCGGATGAACGAGGAGGTCTACCGCCACGCGCCGGGCGTCACCACGGTCGCCGAAGAGTCGACCGCGTGGCCGTCGGTGTCGCGCCCGGTCTATCTCGGGGGCTTAGGTTTCGGCTACAAGTGGAACATGGGCTGGATGCACGACACGCTCCAGTACATGCAGACCGAGCCCGTCTACCGCAAGTACCACCAGAACCAGCTCACCTTCGGCCTCCTCTACGCCTTTTCCGAGAACTTCGTCCTCCCCTTGAGCCACGACGAGGTCGTCCACGGCAAGGGCTCCTTGATCAACAAGATGCCGGGCGACGTCTGGCAGAAGTTCGCCAACCTGCGCGCCTATTACGGCTTCATGTGGACCCACCCCGGCAAGAAGCTGCTCTTCATGGGCGGCGAGTTCGGCCAGTGGCGCGAATGGAACCACGACCAGAGCCTCGACTGGCACCTCCTGGACGAAGGCCCCTTCCACAAGGGCCTGCAAGGGCTTGTCCGCGACCTGAACGGCGCCTACAGGGGCCTCCCGGCGCTGCACGAGCTCGACTGCGACCCGGCGGGCTTCTCCTGGATCGACGCCAGCGACACCGAGAACAGCGTGCTCTCCTACCTGCGCCGCGACAGGAACGGCGGGGTCGTCGCCGTCGTCTCGAACTTCACCCCCGTCCCCCGCCAGGGCTATCGTCTCGGGCTTCCCAAAGGCGGCGTGTGGCGCGAGCGGATCAACACCGACGCCGAGGTCTACGGCGGCAGCGGGCAGGGCAACGGCGGCGAGGTCCACGCCGAGGATGCCCCCTGGCACGGCCAGCCCGCGTCGCTCACCCTGACCCTGCCGCCGCTGGCGACGCTCGTCCTCGTTCCCGACTGACGGGCGGCCCTTTGCAACCTTCGCCCGTCGGCGCCGTTGGTGCCGGCGGCGCGGCTTCACGGCCCGTTCGGCTCCCTCTCTTCGATAGGACGACAATGACATCGGACGTTCGCGTGCGGCCCGGACGACCCTACCCCCTCGGCGCCACCTGGGACGGGTCCGGGGTCAACTTCGCCCTGTTCTCGGCGCACGCGAGCCGGGTCGAGCTCTGCCTGTTCGACCCCGAAGGGGGGCACGAGGTCGGACGCGTCACCCTGCCCGAATACACGGACGAGGTCTGGCACGGCTACCTGCCCGACGCCGCCCCCGGCCTCGCCTACGGCTACCGCGTCCACGGCCCCTACCGGCCGGAGGAGGGCCACCGCTTCAACCCGAACAAGCTCCTCCTCGACCCCTACGCGAAGCAGGTCGCCGGCGCGTTCCGCTGGACCGACGCGCATTTCGGCTACCGCATCGGCAGCGGGCGGGAGGACCTCTCCTTCGACCGGCGCGACAACGCCAAGGACATGCTGAAGGCCGTCGTCATCGACCCCGCCTTCACCTGGGGGGAAGAGCGCCGCCCCAACACCCCCTGGGAACGCACCGTCATCCTGGAAACCCACGTCAAGGGCTACACCGAGCAGCACCCCGACGTGCCGCCGAACTGGCGGGGCACCTACGCCGGCCTCGCCCACCCGGCCGTGATCGACCACCTGGCCCGCCTCGGCGTCACGGCGGTCGAACTCCTGCCCGTCCACGGCTTCCTCGACGACAGCCACCTCCTGGAGCAGGGCCGCCGCAACTACTGGGGCTACAACAGCCTCACCTTCTTCGCGCCCGAGCAGCGCTACTACGCCGGCCCCGGAAGGCTCGCCGAGTTCAAGACGATGGTGCGCCGCCTGCACGACGCCGGGATCGAGGTGATCCTCGACGTCGTCTACAACCACACGGCGGAGGGCAACCACTTAGGCCCGACGCTCTCCTTCAAGGGCATCGACAACGCGAGCTACTACCGCCTCGTCAAGGACGACCCCCGCTACTACAACGACGTGACCGGGACCGGCAACAGCGTCGACACGGGCCACCCGATGGTCCTGAAGCTGGTCCTCGATTCGCTCCGCTACTGGTACGAGGAGATGCGGGTCGACGGCTTCCGCTTCGATCTCGCCACCGTGCTGGGGCGCGGCGACCAGGGCTGGGACGCGGCTGGCGGCTTCTTCTACGCCGTGCGCCAGGACCCGGTCCTGAGCCGTGCCCGGCTCATCGCCGAGCCCTGGGACATCGGCGGCTACCAGTTGGGCAATCACGGCCCCGGCTGGGCCGAGTGGAACGACCGCTACCGCGACACGGTGCGCGCCTTCTGGCGGGGCGACGAGAACGTGACCGGCGAGCTTGCCAGCCGCTTCGCCGGCTCCGCCGACATCTTCAACCACCAGGGGCGCCGCCCCTGGTCGACCGTCAACTTCATCACCGCCCACGACGGCTTCAACCTGCAGGATCTCGTCTCCTACAACGACAAGCACAACGACGCCAACGGCGAGGGCAACCGCGACGGCCACGACCACAACCTGTCCTGGAACTGCGGCGCCGAGGGTCCCACGGACGACCCCGGGATCCTGGCCCTTCGCCGCCGGCAGAAGCGCAACCTCATGGCGACCCTCCTGTTCTCGCAGGGCACGCCGATGCTGCTTGCCGGCGACGAGATCGGCAACAGCCAGGGCGGCAACAACAACGTCTACTGCCAGGACAACCCCATCGGCTGGGTGAACTGGGACGGGGTCGACGCCGAGGACCTCCTGTTCAGCCGGTTCGTCGCCCGGCTGATCCGGCTGCGCCAGCAGCACCCGGTCTTGCGCCGCAACCGCTTCGTCGAGGGGCGCGAGGTCTCGGCCGAGGGGCTGAAGGACCTGACGTGGCTCGCGGCCGAGGGCGGCGAGATGACGCCCGAGACGTGGGGCGAGGGGCTCAGGCGGACGCTCGGCATCCTGTTCTGCGCCGCCGCCGGCGAGGACATCGAGGTGCACGACCCCGAGGCCCGCGACGAGACCATGCTGCTGCTCATGAACGCGGACCCCGAGCCGAAGGAGTTCGTCCTGCCGCCCTTGCCGGGCGCCACCGGCTGGCAGCGGCTCCTCGACACGGTCGACCCCGCGATCGCCCCCGGCGGGCGCACCTTCGACTGCGGCGAGGCCTACCCGATGGAGGCGCGCTCGCTGGCCCTCATGATCGCCACCGGCGAAGTCACCCAGATGCGCCAGCAAAGCGAGACCAGCCGGCACGTAATGCCGTATGGCGCCGAACTCACCGAAGGCGGCCGGGTGCGCTTTCGCCTCTGGGCGCCGGGCGTACCGTCGCTTCAGGTATCGCTCGGCGAGGGCGAGGAGACGGTCGACCTCGACGTGCCCCCCAAGGGGGACGGCTGGTTCGAGCTCGTCACCGATCAGGCGGTGGCCGGCACGCGCTACCGCTACCGCCTGCCGGACGGGATGCTCGTCCCCGACCCCGCGTCGCGCGCCCAGGCGGGCGACGTGAACGACCCCTCGCTCGTCGTCGACCCGCGCACCTTCGTCTGGAAGAACGTGCGCTGGCGCGGCCGCCCCTGGTCCGAGGCGGTGGTCTACCAGCTCCACGTCGGCGCGTTCACCGAGGAGGGCACCTTCGACGGCGTCCGCCGCCGGCTCGGCTACTTGGCCGACCTCGGCGTCACCGCGATCCAGCTCCTGCCGATCGCCGACTTCTCGGGGTCGCGCAACTGGGGCTACGACATGGTGCTCCCCTACGCCCCCGACCGCGCCTACGGGCCGCCCGAGGCACTCAAGCTCCTCGTCGACGAGGCGCACGGGCACGGGATCATGGTGTTCCTCGACGTGATCTACAACCACTTCGGCCCCGACGGGAACTACCTCCACGCCTACGCGCCCGAGATGTTCCGAAAGGACGTGCCGACCCCCTGGGGCGAGGCGATCGACTACCGCCCGCCCCCCGTCCGCGAGTTCGTCATCGAGAACGCGCTCTACTGGATGGAGGAGTACCGCGTCGACGGGCTCAGGCTGGACGCCGTCCACGCCATCGTCGACGAGGCGGGGGAGGGGCACCTCCTGAACGAGCTCGCCCGCCGCGTCCGCGGGCGCTTCGGGCGGCACCGCTACGTCCACCTCGTCCTGGAGAACGAGGACAACGGCGCCGCCCTCCTCGCCCGCGACGACGGCGGAAACCGCCTCTACGACGCGCAGTGGAACGACGACTTCCACCACGCGGCGCACGTCGCCCTGACCGGGGAGGACGAGGCCTACTACAAGGACTACGCGGGCGACCCCGTGGCGCTCCTCGGCAAGGCGCTGGCGGAGGGCTTCGTCTACCAGGGCGAGACGATGCCGTATCGGGGCAGCGAACGCGGCGAGCCGTCCGGCCACCTGCCGCCGATCGCCTTCGTCGACTTCCTCCAGAACCACGACCAGATCGGCAACCGGGCGTTCGGCGACCGGCTGGCCGGCCTCGCCGACGCGGCCGCCGTCGAGGCGCTGACGGCGATCCTCCTCCTCTCGCCGTCGATCCCGATGCTGTTCATGGGCGAGGAGTGGGGCACGAAGCGGCCGTTCCGCTTCTTCACCGACTTCCACGACGAGCTCGCCGACGCCGTGCGCGAGGGCAGGCGCCGCGAGTTCGCCAAGTTCAAGGCGTTCGCCGACGAGGACGCCCGCGCCTCGATCCCGGACCCGAACGCCGAGCAGACGTTCCTCGACTCGAAGCTCGACTGGGCCGAGGTCGAGGCCGACCCCTACGTCGAGCGCCTCGACTTGGTCCGCGACCTGCTCGCGATCCGTCAGAAGGAGATCGTCCTCCGGCTCGACGGGATGAAGGGGGGCGGAAGCTTCGCCCGGCTGGGCGGGGGGGGCCTTCGCGTCGACTGGCGCCTCGGCGACGATAGCCGCCTCGCGCTCGTCGCCAATCTGGGATCCGAACCCCTCGCGGAAGCCGAGCGCCCGCCCGGCGACCTCCTCTACGCGCTCGGCCCCGACGCCGCCGGCAGGCTCGCCAAGGGCACCCTGCCGCCCTGGGGCGTCGTCTTCCACCTCGCCCGCGGCGCCGCGGCGGACGGTGGGCCAAGCGTCGGGCAGGCCGGGTGAGCGCGCTCGTCGGGCTTGCCGAGGACGCCGGCGTCCAGGTGCGCTGGAAGGACGCGCACGGGCACGACCGGACGGTGGGCGAGGAGACCCTGCGGGCGATCCTCGGCCTCCTGGGCATCGAGGCCGGCAGCGAGGCGAAGGCGGAGGACGCGCTCGAAGCGCGCCGTGCCGCGCGCGGTTCTCCCCCGCTCCTCGTCGTCAAGGCCGGCCGGCGGCCGAGGCTCGCCCTCGACGCGGTCCTGGCGCGGCGCCCCTTCGTCCTCGACCTGGAGGACGGCGCCCGGCGGGAGGGCCTGCTGGCACCGGGCGGCGGCGAGGGCGTCGTCCTGCCCCTCGACCTGCCCTTGGGCCGCCACGTCCTTCGCGTCGGCGACGACGCGATCCCCCTCGCCGCCTGCCCGCCCAAGGCGCCGCAGCCGGCCGATCTCGGCTTCGCGCGCGCCTGGGGCATGGGCGTCCAGCTCTACGGCCTGCGGGGGAGGCCGAACGACGATGGCATCGGCGACTTCGCCCTCGCCGGGTCGCTCGCCGCCGACCTCGGCGGGCGGGGCGCCGACTTCCTCGGCCTCAACCCGCTCCACGCCCTGTTCCCGGCGGCGCCGGGCACGATCAGCCCCTACGCCCCCTCCAGCCGCCGCTTCCTCAACTGGCTCTACATCGACCTCGACGGCGCCGCCCGGGACCTCGGCCTGCCCTTGCCCGACGGCCTGCCCGCCGTCCCCGAAGGCGGCCTCGTCGACTACCCCGCCGTCGCCGCGCGCAAGCGCGCCGCGCTCGACTCCTTGTGGCGGGCCTTCGAGCGGCGCCCGGACGACGACCCGCTGAAGGCCGACTTCGCCGCCTTTCGCGCCGGGGGCGGCGAAGACCTCCACCGCCACGCCGCCTTCGACGCCCTGCAGGAGGCGGCGCTGGCCAAGGACGAAACTGCCTTCGCCTTCTGGACGTGGCCGAAGGGGTGGCAGGATCCGGCCTCGAAGGCCGTGCGCGATTTCTGCGAAACGAACCCGAGCCGCCTCGGCTACTTCGTCTTCCTGCAATGGCTCGCCGACCGCCAGCTGGGCGTCGCCCAGGAGCGGGCCAAGGGCGCCGGGATGCGGCTCGGCCTCTACAAGGACCTCGCCGTCGGCGTGAACCCGGCGGGCTCCGCCGTCTGGGCGCGGCCCGACCTCACCCTGCGCGGCGTCTCGATCGGAGCACCCCCCGACATCTTCAACCCCAAGGGACAGGTCTGGGGCCTCGCCCCCTACTCGCCGACGGCGCTGGCGGGGGCCGGCTTCGCCCCCCTCGTCGCCGACTTGGCCGCCAACATGCGCCACGCCGGCGCCGTCCGCGTCGACCACGTCATCGGCCTGATGCGCCAGTGGTGGGTGCCGGACGGGATGGGGGCGGGGGAGGGGGCCTACGTCCGCTTCCCCTTCCAGGACATCGCCCGCCTCATCGCGCTGGAGGCCCGGCGCGCGAACTGCCTCGTCATCGGCGAGGACCTCGGCACCGTGCCCGAAGGCTTCGACCGGGCGATGCGGGGCGCCGGGATGCTCTCCTGCAAGGTCTTCTGGTTCGAGCGCAAGGGCAAGGGGCTGAAAGCCCCCGAAGCCTACAAGCCGCTCGCCCTCACCTCGCTCTCGACCCACGACCTGCCGACGCTGGCCGGCTATTGGCGGGGCGAGGACATCGACTTGCGCGACCGGCTCGACCTGTTCCCGGACGAGGGGCAGGCCGAGGCCGATCGCAAGGAGCGCCGCCGCGACAAGGCCAGGATCGTCCAGGGCCTCGCCAAGGCGGGGGTCGCCGAAGACGGCACGAACGAACCCGAGGCCGCCCCCGAGCCCAGGGCCGAGGCCGACGAGGCCCTCCTCCTCGCCGCCCACCGCTACCTCGCCCGCACGCCGAGCGCGCTCGTCATGCTCCAGGCCGAGGACGCCATCCTCCAGACGGAACAGGCGAACCTGCCGGGCACGATCGACGAGCACCCGAACTGGCGCCGCCGCCTGCCCGTGCCGGTCGACGGCTTGGCCGCCGCTTCTACCGTCCGCCCCCTGCTCGCCATGATGGCGAAGGAACGCCCGCGATGACCAAGCCCGCCCCCCGTCCGGCCATCGCCACCTACCGCCTCCAGTTCCGGGGCGGGATGGACTTCGAGCGAGCGGCCGGGATCGTCCCCTACCTCGCCCGCCTCGGGGTCAGCCACCTCTACGCTTCCCCGATCTTCAAGGCCCGCGCGGGCTCGACCCACGGTTACGACGTGGCCGACCCCACCCGCCTCGACCCCGCGCTCGGCGGCGAGGCCGGCTTCGCCGGGCTGGTCGCGGCGCTCGAAGGGGAGGGGATGGGGCTCCTCCTCGACATCGTCCCGAACCACGTCGGCGTCGGCGCCGACAACCCCTGGTGGCAGGACCTGCTCCGCTGGGGCGAGGACTCGCCGAAGGCCCGCTTCTTCGACGTCGACTGGCGGGCGCTCGCGGGCGGCACCCCCGGCCGCCTCCTGTTGCCGCAACTGGGTGGCCCCTACGGCAAGGTGCTGGCGGGCGGCGGGCTGAAGGTCGGAGTCCAAACGAACCCGGCAACCCTCGACCTCGCCTACTACGACAACCGCTTTCCCCTCGACCCGCGCACGTGGCCGCTCATCCTGGAGGGCCGGATCGACGCCGCCCTCCTGGACCGGCTGCGGACGGCGACCCCCGAAACGTGGCCCGATCTGGAGGCCGACCTTGCCGGGGCGCTCGAAGGCCTGCCCGAAACCCTGGACCTGCCGCAAGACGGGCTGCACGCCCTCCTGGAGGCGCAGCCCTGGCGGCTCGCGTGGTGGCGTTCGGGCAACGCCATGCTCAACTGGCGGCGCTTCTTCGACATCACCGAACTCGCGGGCCTCAGGATCGAGGATGAGGCCGTGTTCGACGAGGCCCACCGCCTCGTCCTGGACCTCTACGGCAAGGGCGAGGTCGACGGCCTTCGGATCGACCACGTCGACGGCCTCGCCGAGCCCGGCACCTACCTCAAGCGCCTCGCCGCCGCGATGCGGGGCGCGCGGCCGGACGTGGAGCCCTGGATCCTGGTCGAGAAGATCCTGGGCGAGGACGAGGACCTGCCCACCGACTGGCCCGTCGCCGGGACGACCGGCTACGAGACGGTGAACCTGCTCCTCGGCCTCTTCGTCGCCCCCGAAGGCGAGGCGGCGCTGGACCGCCTCTACCAGGAGATGGGCGGCGACCCCGAGGGCTTCCCCGCCATCGTCAAGGCGGCGAAGCGGGAGATCCTGGACAAGGCGCTCGCCGCCGAGATCCGCCGCCTCGCCGTCCGCCTCGTCGTCCTCGCCGCCGACGACCGCAGCGCCCGCGACCTGCCCCTCGACGCCGTCGAGGACGCCCTCAAGGCCCTCGTCGTCGCCTTCCCCGTCTACCGCACCTACGGCGGCGACGGCGGCTTCTCGCCCGAGGACCGCGCCCGGCTCCGGGGTGCCTTGCAACAAGCCGAGGCCGACCTCGCCTTGCCCGACCCCTTCGTCGTCCGCTTCCTGGAGGACGTGTTCCTGGAACGCGGCGCGGGCGACGCGGCGACCCGTCCGCTTCTCAAGGCGTTCGAGCAGCTCACCGGCCCCGCGATGGCGAAGTCGCTCGAAGACACCGCCTTTTACCGCTGGCACCGCCTCGTGGCCTTGAACGAGGTCGGCGGCGAGCCGGATCGGTTCGGGGTCGCGCCCGAAGCCGCGCACGCCTTCCTCAAGGAGCGCGCCGAACGCTGGCCGGAAGCCCTCGTCGCCACCGCGACCCACGACACGAAGCGCGGCGAGGACACCCGCCTTCGGATCGCCGCCCTTTCCGAGGTCGCCGACGACTGGGCGAACGAGGTCGCTGCGTGGCGGGAACTGAACGAACCGCACAAGACCGCGCACGACGGTGCGCCCTGGCCCGACGCCCCCACCGAGTACCTGCTCTACCAGATGCTCGTCGGCGCCTATCCCCTCGACGCCTCGCCCGACCTGGGCGACCTCGCCGACCGCCTCGTCGCCTACCTGGAAAAGGCCTGCCGCGAGGCGAAGCTGCGCACGGGCTGGCTCGCCCCGAACCCCGCCTACGAGGAGGCCGTCGCCGCCTTCGCCCGGGCGGTCCTCGACCCGGCCGGGAGCGCCGCCTTCCTGGGGCGCCTGCGCGCTTTCCTCGACCGCCTCGCCCCCGTCGGCGCCCTGAACGGCCTCGCCCAAACGGTTTTGAAGCTCACCGTGCCGGGCGTGCCCGACGTCTACCAGGGCACCGAGTTCTGGGACCAGAGCACGGTCGACCCCGACAACCGCCGCCCCGTCGACTGGGACGCGAGGGAGCGGGCCCTCGCCGCCGACGCCCCCCTGGACGACCTGCTCGCCTCCTGGCGGGACGGCCGCCTGAAGCAGCGCCTGATCCACCGCGTCCTCGATCTCCGCGCCCGCCACCCCCGTCTCCTGACCCACGGCCGCTACCTGCCCCTGGAGGCGACGGGCGCCGAGGCCGGCCGCGTCTTCGCCTTCGCCCGCCTCGGGGAGGACGGCACGGCCGCCCTCGTCGCCGTGCCCCGCCGCGCCGGCGCCCTGCTTGCCGAAGCAGACGGGCTCCTGCCCCCGCCGCAACGCTGGGGCGACACGGCGATCCGCCTGCCGGACGACCTCGCCGGACGCGCCGGGAGCGACGTACTGGCGGACGGCGCGGCGACGGGCCTGCCGTCCCGCCTGCCCCTGGACCGCCTCTTCGCCCGGCTGCCCTTCGCGGTCCTCCTCCTGACGCCCTAACGCTGCGACCGTTCCCAGTCCGGGTTGATCCAGGGCTCCAGGTTGGCGGGGGCGAGGGCGGGGCGGCCCAGGATGTGGTCGGACGCCTTCTCGCCGATCATGATGGTCGGCCCGTTCAGGTTGCCGTTGGTGATCCGGGGTATGATCGAGCTGTCGGCGAGCCGCAGGCCCTCGAGGCCGATGACCCGGCATTCGGGGTCGACGACGGCGAGGGGATCGTCCGGGTCGCCCATCCGGCAGGTGCCGCAGGGGTGGTAGGCGCTCTCGACGTGGTCCTTGACGAAGGCGTCGAGGGCGTCGTCGTCCCGGACCTCCTCCCCCGGCTGCAGCTCCCTGCCCCGGTAGGGCGCGAAGGCGTCCTGCGCGAAGATCTCGCGGGTGAGGCGGATGCAGCGGCGGAAATCGGCCCAGTCGTCGGGGTCCGATAGGTAGTTGAAGAGGATGCGCGGCGGGTCGTTCGGATCGTTCGAGGCGAGCCGGACCCATCCGCGCGACTTCGAGCGCATCGGCCCCACATGCGCCTGGAAGCCGTGCCCCTCGGCCGGCGCCTTGCCGTCGTAGCGGATGGCGACGGGCAGGAAGTGGTACTGGATGTCGGGATATTCGACGCCGGCCTTGGAACGGATGAAGGCGCAGGCCTCGAAGTGGTTGGTGGCGCCGAGCCCCCGCTTCGTCAGCAGCCATTCGAGCCCGATCCGGCCCTTGGCGAAGAGACCCAGGTGGCCGTAGAGCGTGATCGGCCGGAGGCTCTGCACCTGGACGTAGAGTTCCAGATGGTCCTGGAGGTTCCGCCCGACGCCTGGGAGATCGTGGCGGGCCTCGATCCCGACCTCGGCCAGATCCTTCGGATCGCCGATCCCGGAGAGGAGGAGGAGCTTCGGCGCGTTGATGGCGCCCGCCGCGACGACGACCTCGCGCGCCGCCCGGACGACGGCCGCCCGCCCGCCCTTGAGGCAGGCGACGCCGACGGCGCGCCGGCCCTCGAACAGGATCCGTTCGACGAGCACGTTCTTGAGGAGCCGCAGGTTTCCCCGCTTCAGGGCCGGCTTCAGGTAGGCGTTCGCCGCCGACCAGCGGCGCCCCCCCCAGACCGTCATCTCCATCGGCCCGAAGCCTTCCTGCCTCGCCCCGTTGTAGTCCGCCGTGACCCCGTACCCCGCCTCGCGCCCGGCCTCGATGAAGGCGGCGTAGAGGGGGTTCTTGCCCCCACCCCGCGTGACGTGGAGGGGGCCGTCGGTGCCGCGCCAGCCGGCCTCGCCGCCGTGGCTCGTCTCCTGGCGGCGGAAGTAGGGCAGGACGTGGCGGAAGCCCCAGCCGCGGGCGCCCGCCGCCTCCCAGGCGTCGAAGTCGAGCGCGTGGCCGCGCACGTAGACCATGCCGTTGATCGAGCTCGACCCGCCGACGACCCTGCCCCGCGGCGTCGCCAGGCGCCGCCCGCCCAGGTGCGGCTCGGGCTCGCTCCTGTAGCCCCAGTCGTAGCGGCGCATGTTCATGGGGTAGGAAAGCGCGGACGGCATCTGGATGAGAGGCCCCGCGTCGGTGCCGCCGTGCTCCAGGACGACGACCCGGTGGCGCCCGTCCTCCGACAGGCGGGCCGCCAGCACGCAGCCGGCGCTGCCGGCGCCGACGACGACGTAATCGGCCTCGATCGTCTCGCTCAAGGGCTGCTTCCCTTCGTGGCCGGGCGCTCCGCCGAGGCGATTGCTACAGGGCGGGCGAAGGCGGCGCAAGAAGGCCGCCGTCTTTTCTATTGATCGGGCCTTCAAAGAATTTAAGCTCTAGAAAGATTAGGGAACCAAGTCGCACCAACCGGCACCATTGGCGCATCTCCGACGCGCGCCGAAAGGAACGAACCGCCATGACGCTTCGCCGCCTGATCCTCGCCGCCGGCGCCCTGTGCACCTTTGGGACCGGCACCGTGACGGCGGCCGAAGACCCCGCCTGCGCCACCGTCACCTTGTCCGACGTCGGCTGGACCGACATCACGTCGACGACGGCGCTCGCCTCGGTCGTCCTGAAGGGCCTCGGCTACGACACCAAGACCCAGCTTCTCGCCCTGCCCGTCACCCTTGCCAGCCTGAAGAACGGCGACGTCGACGTGTTTCTCGGCAACTGGATGCCGACGATGGAGAACGACATCGCCCCCTACCGCGCGGACGGCTCGATCGAGACCGTGCGGACCAACCTCGAGGGGGCGAAGTACACGCTGGCCGTGCCGTCCTACGAGGCGGCGGACGGGCTGAAGAGCTTCGCCGACATCAAGGACTTCAAGGACAAGCTCGGCGACAAGATCTACGGCATCGAGCCCGGCAACGACGGCAACCGGCTCATCCAGAAGATGATCGACGACGACGCCTTCGGTCTCGGCGGCTTCCGCCTCGTCGAGAGCTCGGAGCAGGGGATGCTCTCGCAGGTGAAGCGGTCGGTGCAGCGCGACGAGTGGGTGGTTTTCCTCGGCTGGGAACCGCACCCGATGAACGCCAATATCGACATGACCTATCTTGCGGGCGGCGACGACTGGTTCGGCCCGAACTTCGGCGGCGCCACCGTCCGCACCATCGTGCGCAAGGGCTACCTCGACCAGTGCCCGAACGTCGGGCGATTCTTGAAGAACCTCGTCTTCTCGCTCCCGATGGAGAACGAGGTGATGGGCCTCATCCTCGACGACGGCATGGCACCCGACAAGGCCGCCCGGTCGTGGCTGAAGGCACACCCGGAGCCCTTGGCCGGCTGGCTGGACGGGGTGACGACGAAGGACGGCGAGCCCGGTGAGCCCGCCGTGCGCGCGGCGCTCGACGCCGGCTAGACGGGCCGTTGAAGCCCGAGACCGGCCATTAAGAACCATAGGGGGAGAAGCGGGGCGTGGAGGACTGGATCACCGGCCATAAGCTGCCGCTGGGGCGCTGGGTCGAGAACGGCATCGACTGGGTGAACGCCAACTTCGCCTACGTCTTCGACTTCGTCTCCCAGGTGCTCGGCACCGTGCTCGACGGGCTCGTCGCCGGCCTCCTCTGGCTCAACCCGCTCGTCCTCATCCTCCTCGTCGCCGCCTTCGCCTTCTGGCTGCACCGCTCCGTCGTGCTCGCGGTCGGCATCCTCCTCTCGCTCCTCCTCGTCCTCAACCTCGGCTACTGGCAGGAGACGGTCGAGACCCTGTCGCTCATCCTGGTCGCCACCGCCCTTTGCATGGTCATCGGCGTGCCGATCGGCATCGCCGCCGCGCACCGGCCCTGGCTCTACGCCGCGATCCGCCCCATCCTCGACCTCATGCAGACGATCCCCACCTTCGTCTACCTGATCCCGACGCTCGTCCTCTTCGGCCTCGGCACGGTGCCGGGGCTCATCTCGACCATCATCTTCGCCCTGCCTTCCCCCATCCGCCTCACCCACCTCGGCATCTCGTCGACCCCGGAGTCCTTGAAAGAGGCCGTGCTCGCCTTCGGCGCCACGCGGCGCCAGCTCCTGTGGAAGGCCGAACTGCCCTACGCCCTGCCGACGATCATGGCCGGGCTCACGCAATGCATCATGCTCTCGCTCTCGATGGTCGTGATCGCCGCCCTCGTCGGCGCCGGCGGCCTCGGCCAGCCGGTCGTGCGCGCGCTCAACACCGTCAACATCGCGGCCGGCGTCGAGGCCGGCCTCGCCATCGTCGTGCTCGCGATCCTTTTGGACCGCCTGTGCAAGCGGCCGGCGCGGAGGGGTTGACGATGCAGCCACAAGCCGTCGCCTTCAAGAACGTCGACATCTTCTTCGGTCCGAAGCCCAAAGAGGCGGCGAGGCTCGCCCGCGAGGGGCAGCGGCGCGAGGACATCCTGAAGACGACGGGCACCGTCCTCGGCGTCACCGACTGCACCCTCGACGTGGCGCCGGGCGAGGTCTGCGTCCTCATGGGCCTCTCCGGCTCCGGCAAGTCCACCCTCCTTCGCGCCGTCAACGGCCTCAACCCCGTCACCAGCGGCGAGGTGCTGGTCGCCGACGGCGACAAGTTCGTCAACGTCGCCGCCTGCAAGCCGCGCGTGCTGCGCGGCCTCCGGCGCCGTCGGGTTGCGATGGTCTTCCAGCAGTTCGGCCTGCTGCCCTGGGCGACGGTGGCGGAGAACGTCGGCCTCGGCCTCGAGCTTCGCGGCACCGCCGCCGCCGAGCGGGGGCGGATCGTCAAGGAAAAGCTCGACCTCGTCGGGCTCAGCAACTGGGCCGACAAGCGGATCGAGGAACTGTCGGGCGGGATGCAGCAGCGGGTCGGGCTTGCCCGCGCGTTCGCCACCGACGCCGACGTCCTCCTCATGGACGAGCCCTTCTCGGCCCTCGACCCCCTCATCCGCAGCCGTCTCCAGGACGAACTGCTCGACCTCCAGCGCCAGTTGAAGAAGACAATCGTCTTCGTCAGCCACGACCTCGACGAGGCGATCAAGCTGGGCTCGCGCATCGCCATCATGGAGGGCGGGCGGGTCGTGCAGTACGGCACGCCGGAGGCGATCGTCCTCGACCCCGCCACCGACTACGTCGCCGCCTTCGTCGCCCACATGAACCCCCTGAAGGTGCTGCGGGCGGGGGCGCTGATGACCCCGAAGGACAGGCTTCAGGGCGACGCCGGCGCGCGCTTCCTCGACGACGCCAAGCACGGCCGGGTCGTCCTCGGCGACGACGGCGAACCCGTCGCCTTCGAGGCCGGTGGGCGGCCCGCCGCCCTGCGGTCGTGGGGGGAAGGCTGCCTCGAGGGGCTGAACGGGCCGACCTTCGTCTGGGCCGGACCCGACCTCCTCATGGAGGACGCGATCCGGATCCGCGAGGCGACGGGGCTGCCCGTCCTCGTCGTCGAGAACGACCGCCTGCAAGGCGTCGTCGGCGACGCCGAGATCTACGCCAGCCTGCTCCACCGGGTGCGGCCGAGGGAGAAGAAACAGGACATGCCCCGCGCCGGCGGACGCGAAACGTAAACCTCTAGTTGCGCGTGACGAGACGACAGAAACGGCTGAGTCTGCCGTCGCGGTTGCGCGACTGGTAGAGGAGGGCGAGGTTCCTCTCCTCGAAGGTGCGGAAGAACACCTCCCAGCCGACGATCGCCGTCTCGTTCCTTTCAAAGGCGATCCGCACCGCCGTTTCGTCCGGATCCCGTAGCACGGCGGGGTGCCCGCCCCGCTCCTCAGCCCAGCTTTTGATGAGGTCGTGATCGATCGTCACGTGCGCCGTCGCGTCGATCATCGGACACCCCCTGATGTCATTGTTCCTTACCAAGCATCAGGTATAACCTTCTTCGCCGCTAATTCAACTCCTGGACATGAGGCGCGCTCCATCCACCGGCTCGCCCTCGACGGGGCGGCGCTTTTCGGGGCCACCGAATCTGGGCAAGCCGTCGCAGCCGGCGTCCGGCGGCGGCGTCCAGCCATTGGGGTGGTCCCAGCCGAAGGCGTAGAGCCTCGACGCGGGCGGGAGGTCGAGGCGTCGCGCGTGCCCGCGCAGGAAGGCCTCCAGGGCCGGGTTGACGAGGATCGCCATACCGAGGTGGTGGCGGGGGCCGACGACGAGCCCCTTGTCGAGGCAGGCGACGAGCCGCTCCACCGAGGCGTTCTCGGCGATCACCGGCCGGCCGGTGCGGGGGTCGATCCCGAACTCGTGCCGCTCTCCCGGCGCCAGCTCGCCCATCTTGGAGGGGCTGAAGCGCACGTCGTAGCGGCCGAGGAAGTAGAGGGCGCCGAGTTCCTCGGTCGTGACGACCACGTCCGCCGTCTCCAGCCAGGGGCGCAGCGCCGCGCGCGCCGCTGACCAGTCCGTGCGCGGCTTCTCGGGCGGTACGGTGGCGTCGGCGAGCAGGAGCGTGCTGCGCAGCCACGCCGGATTGGCGGCCACCAGGAACAGCAGTGCTCCCGCGACGAGCAGGCGCGCGATTGCCACGCCTCGCCCGGTCAGCGGCTGGAGCGTCATGCCCAGGCGCCGCGTCAGCCCCCCCACGAAGCCGACCAAGCCCTGCCACAGGACGACCAGCCCCAGCGCCCAGGGTACGAACAGGAAGATCTGCGTGTAGAAGATGTAGCGCAGGCCCTTCGAGGCCGCGAAGGAGTTGAGAAGGAAGCCGACGGCGAACACGACGAGGGCAAAGCCGGTCGGGCGCGGCCAGCGGGCCACGGCGGCGAGGCCCAGCACGCCCACGAGCGGCCAGAGGCTCGGATAGAGCAGGCTGTACCACGCATGGTAGAACCAGAAGTCGCCGACGCTGTCCTCGTTGAAGGCGGGGGTGGAGCGATAGACTGCCCAGAGCTTGGCGAGCTGGCCGCCGAGGTGGAGGCCGGCCAGGACCAGGAGGCCCCCGAGAACCAGCCCCAGGACGGCGAGCAGGCGGGTCCGGGCGGGGGCCGCCCTGCTCCCGAGCCAGGGCAGCAGCAGCGCCCCCGCGGCCCAGGCACCCAGCCCGACCAGGCCCAGCAGGGTCGTGGGCTGCAACTGGACGGCAAGCGCGAGGAAGGGCAGGGCGGCGAGGCCCAGCCCCAGGCGCCACCCGAGGCCCCTCGCGCGGACGACGGCGGCGTAGGCCAGCCAGCAGCCGATGAAAAAGGCGAGCCCCTGCAGGGCGTAGAACCGGCAGAAGAGCGCCGTGTCGATGGCGAACGGGGAGAGCGCCCACAAGGCCGTTCCCACCCAGGCGGCCGCCCGGCCGGCCTCGCGGCCGAGCCAGACGAAGAACAGCCCGTTGAGCAGCGCGATGGCCACCACCGACGGGACGCGCGCGGCGGCAAGACCAACCCCGAACGCGTCGAAGCTCCACGCAACGAGCCACGTCTGGAGCAGCCCCCGCGTGTAGAGCCCTTCGGCGATGCGCGGTTCCCCCGTCTCGATCAGCCCGCGCGCCGCGAGGATGTGGTGCAGCTCGTCCGGGTGGGGCAGGTGGCCGAGGTTGACGCTGTAGAGCGCACCCGTCGCGAGCGCAACCAGGAGGGCCGTCGGCAACAGCCCCGCCCAACCTCGGGAACCCGTCTCGGCCAAGGGCGTGGCCATCGCGTGACGGGGCGTTCTCGTTCCAACGGCCATGTCCGGCTTCGTCCTGTCCGCAAGGGTGTGCCGTGCCGGAATGCGTGGTAGCAACCGCCGGGCCGCGGCTGCATAGAGGTTTTCCGATTGGGCGGCCAGGGGTGCCGCCGGGTGCGGCATTCTCGCTGGGAGACGCCTCGACAGCCTCTTCGATGTCGTTATCCTGCGCCGCGGCAAAAACCCGGCCTCCTCCTTTCCGAACCGCGAGTGCCCATGCTGATCAGTCCATCCACCGAGCCGAACGGCCTGCACGAAACCGGCTTGCGCTGGCACAAGGGGTCCCGGTTCACGATCGGGTGGAAAGGGCACCTGTTTCTTGCCGGCCTGACCGGTGGCGAGGAAAGCGTCCGCCGGTTGGCCGAGCTTCTGGCGACGCGGCCGCTTGCCGAACTCGCCTCGGACATTCTCGGGAGGTTCCTATTGCTTTCGTTCATGAAGGGTGTTACAACATCCGCATGAAACTTCGATCCTTCATGCGCAAGTTCGGCACCGACGAGGCCTGC
>JAGRGG010000168.1 GCA_020445645.1 Geminicoccaceae bacterium
AGGTCAAACTCGTATATAGTTGCCCTATTCTGTCCCATCTTTTATTCCCACACATGAACCCGCTGCGGTCTTACTCCTGACGCCGCGATCAGCTGTTCCGCCCGCGCCGTAGTCCATAGGTCGCATCATACAAAATTGGCATGTCCCGAGGCTTGTGAGGCTCGCCCATCCTCACGGGCCTCTCCAGCAACGTCCCGCCCGCCGGAACGTCTTCGCGGTCGCGGTTCAGCACGACGATGACGCGTGTTTTCAAGCGGAGTAGGGCTTTGGCCGGTGTGATGCCGAGCGCCGACGCTGAGCGGTCCGTGAGCGCCTCAAGCTCGCCTTTGCCTAGCAGGCCGCGCTGGGCGTCGGCGTCGACCCTGTACGGCGTCGGCACCGTGGCCTCCTCGATCGGGTCGGCTGTGCCCTTGGGCGACACGCTGCCCCGCAGGAAGCTCACGCCGTTTGCATCCCGCACCGCCAGCACCAGCCGGGCACCCGAGGAGAGGCGCGTGGCGCCCTCGACGTCGGCCAATGCCCCACCGTCGTTCCAGTCGCGCAGCAGGCCCCGCTCGAACCCCATCCCTTCATCCCGCGCCCGCCCGCGCGTGGCGAACCTTTGGCCCTCGGGCGCGTCCAGCGCCTCGGCCAGGGTTGGCGGCAGCCGGGGGCGCAGCGCGTCGTTGGGAAGGTAGACCTCCTCGACCAGCCGCTTGGCGTCGTGCGCCGCGTCGAGCGGCGCGTCGTCCCGCCCCAGCAGCAGCGCCGCGCCCAGCCAGACCCGCGCCGCGTCCGGGTAGACGACGGCGGCGCCGGGGGAGAGCTTGGCCAGCCAGTTCGCGTCCGCCCCGTCGAGCGGCGCGCAACGCAGCAGCACCGCGCCCGCCCCCCGGCGCTCGACGCCGTCGGGCGCCAAGTCGCCCTCGGCGGTGCGCGCGTGGCGGCGCCAGCGGCCGATCCGCTGGACCAGCGCGTCGACGGGCGCCGCGTCGACGATCATGGCGTCGAAGTCGAGATCCAGGCTCTGCTCGACCACCTGGGTGGCGACGACGAGCCGGCCGCGCCTCGACGCGGCGTCCGACTTCTTTCCCGCCATACCCAGCACGGCGTCCTCGGCGCGCTGGCGGTCGCCCGGCACGAAGCGGGAGTGCAGCAGCAGGGGTTCTCGCAGCCCGGCCGCGCCGCACGCCGCCTTCAGGCGTTCCCAGGCGCGCAGCGCGTCGGTGACGGTGTTGCGCACCCAGACCCCGTTGCCGCGCCCGGCCGCCTCGACGAGGTGGGCCAGCGCCGCGTCGTCGTCGTGCACCGCCTGCACGGGTGCCGGACGAACCGGGACAGGGACGGGTAAGCGGACGGCGAAGCCGCCGGCGTCGTGGACCTCCAGGGTCGGGAAGGGCGGCGGTTTTCCCTCCGGCGCCGCTTCGCCGCGCAGCCGGTCCTCTACGTTGTCCCAGCCGGCGCCCGCGGCGAACGCCTCGATCAGGCGGTCGCGCATGGCGGATGGCAGCGTCGCCGTCAGCAGCACGGCGCTGCCCCCTGTACGGGCGTGGTGGCGCAGGAGGTTGCGCAGGTGGTGCTCCATGAAGTCGTCGTGGGCGTGGACCTCGTCGACGACGAGCGCCTTGTCCCACAGGCCGAGCAGGCGCACGGTGTTGAAGCGGGCGCGCACCGCGCCGAGCAGCGCCTGGTCCACCGTGCCGACGCCGGCCTGGGCGAGCAGGGCTCGGCGCGCGCTGGACGCGTACCAGTCCAGCGCGCCCGCGTCGTCGCGCGCCTCGTCCCGGTCCCCGTAGACCTTCGCCAGCCCCGAGCGGCGGGCGCGCGAGTGCGCCAGCACCACGACGCGGTCCGGGTCGGCCAGCAGCTTCGGCCAGAAGGTTATCCGGCGCAAATAGGCGGCGTCGGCGGTGGCGGTGGTCGGGAGCGCGAAGTAGGCGCCCGACGCCTTGCCGGCGGCCACGAGGCGGTGGACGGCGAGGTCGGCGGCCTCGGTCTTGCCGCTGCCGGTGGCGTCCTCGATCAGGATCAGGACCGGCCCCTCGGGCAGCGCCCGCGTCGCGGCCTCGACCGCCGCCTGCATCGGGCGCGGCGCCAGGGACCCACCCGCCGCGTCCTGGAACAGGTCGCCGAAGCCGGCCTGCCTGAGCGACGGGCGCGGGCGCGCCAGCATCGGCAGCAGACGGTCGAGCGCCCTCCCGGCGCAAGCCCGCGCGTGGCACAGGTAGTCCCCGACCGGTCGCCCCGCCTCGATCATGGGAAAGGCGTCGCTGGAGGCCACCCAGTCGCAGAAGGTGATCAGCCCGTTGGCGAGGTAACCGGCGCGAAGGGCGCCCCGCGCGGACGGTGCCCGGTCCCAGCCGAAGAGGGCGACGAAGGCGGCGACGAGGTCGCGGGCGGCGAAGAGGTCCACCTTATTCAGGTAGCGTTCGTAACCGACCAGTCGTTCGTCGATCGAAGGCTGGAAGCCGTGATGGCCCGCGGCGGCGGCCAGAAGCGCCTCCGCCGCCTCGGCGTCCATCTCCAGCACCTCGTCCGGCAGGGCCTTGCCTTGCTCCAGCAACCACAGCAGGAACGCCTGCCCCAGGCGGGCGTGGTGGCATTTGTCCCGCCGGTAACGGAAGTCCTGGTTCGTGAACGTGCGAAGGAGGTTCGGGTCCATGCCGAGCCGGACGGCGATGTCGATCCGCATCGCCTGAAAGGCGTGCGCGACCTTGCCGAGGTCGTGGAGGCCCGCCAGCGCGCAAAGCATCGCCCGCGCGGCGTCGGGCGGCATCTCGAACAGGTCGGCCAGCGCCGCGAGGCGGTCGGGGCGGCGTTCGAGCAGCACGTCCATGACGGCGGCCGCGTCAAGTCCATGATGGACCAGGAGGTGCGCCCCGCCGTCCGCCGCGGACTTCGCCCAGCGGGGGCTTGACAGATCCATGGTGAGCTTTTTCAACTCGGGCATGTTATCGACCAATGTTCTGGACATCCCTTTGCCGATGATCCGCCGCTCGGGGCGGATTGACAACCTCCCGCTGTGGCGGGTCGGCGACCGGCACAAGGACCCGGTGACGGGCTTCATCCCGGTGGGCCTCGCGGTCGAGACCGGCCTGTTCTGGCTCCTGCGCGACGCGATGCAGGCGGCGATGGCGCCCGCCGACGGCGGCGCGTGGGCGGCACGGGTGAACGACCCGCCGCCGCCGGAAGCGTTGCGCGAGGCGCTGGAGCGCACGGGGCATTGGGGGGCGTTCGACGCGGCGCACCCGACGCATCCGTGCTGGCAGGTTCGGCCGAAAACGTGGACGGGCTCGGCCGAAAAGGAGCCGATACTCGCGCTGCTTCCCGACACGGCGACGGGCGAGGCGCACAAGAACGGCGCCGACGTCTTCGCTTCGCCGGGAGACGGGGCGGTGCTGCTGCCTTGCGCCGTGGCGCTGTTGGTCTGGGCCAACACCGTGTTTCCAACCGGCGGCGGCGGTTACTACAACCCCAGCTTCGGCGACTCCGCACTCAAATACATGCTGCGCGCGGACACGCTCTGGCGCTCGCTCTGGCTCAACGTGCTGCCTGCGGACTCGCCGGGCATGGATGCCGCCGACTGGCCCGCACCCTGCAATGAACGCACGTGGCCCTGGCTGCACGAGAAGTTGCGAGGAATGGATTTGGGCAAGGCGGAGAAGGGCGAAGAGATCGGCGTGGCCGAGGCCGACGTGCATCCGGCGGCACCGCAGATGCCGCGCCGCTACCTGCTCGGTGGCATCACGGAAGCCGCGTGCGCGCTGACCGGCGTGCACGGCCCCTGCGCCGACGGCCTGCATCGCTGGCCGCACGGCTTGGCCTACCGTTTCGATCCCAAGCTGGACGCCCGACGCTGCTGGTCGGTGGCGATGCGCGGCAAGAAAGAGCCCGACACGGAGCGCGTCGAACTTGATGTCCCCTTGAAGACGGCCGCGACGATGCGCTTCGACGACTGGCTCGAAGGCACGTTGCCCAGCGACGAGAACCGGCAAAAGAAGAGTCCGATCAGCCCGGCGCCGATCCTGCGGGTGCTGTCCCTCGAACGCCAAAAGCTGAGGCTCGGTCGCCGGGACGGCGGCACGGCGCTGGGCGGCAGGGCATCCGCCCTGAGCGTCACGGCCATCGGCCGTGTGGCGAGCGGCAAAGCCGCCGGCGGCTTCGAGACCCGCAGCCTGCCCTACTACGCCGATCTTTCCGACGAAGCCTTGATCGATCTGGCCCTAGAGGTCCGCGAGGCCGTGGAAATCGCCGTCCAAGCTGGTGACGCGCTGAAAGCACAGGTCGAGTCTGCCCTGAAACGAGAGCTTGACGGGCGGGGCGCTCCCGGCAAACAGGCCGCGGCGGCCAAGGACGCGCACCGCGCGCGCCTGGAGGAAACGGTCGTGCGCTACCACGCCGACTTGGCGGCGGTGCTGGACGGCGAGGACGAGGCCGAGGAAAGAGACGAGCGGCAGGCCCTCCTGGACCGCCTGCGCCGCCAAGCCTGCACGACGGCGCTGGACATCTTCGACGATCTGCTGCCGGTGGCGGACGATCCCCTGCGCGGCCCGTCCCGGGCGAAGGCGCGGGCCGAGCTGCTCAAGCGGCTGCCCTGGTGCAAGAGCGTGCAGCAGAAGCGAGAAGCGGCATGACGACGCCCTGGAGGCAGAACTGAACATTGGATGACAAAGCCGCCGCCTCCTTCGTAGGTTGGCACGCGCGCCTCACCGGGCAGGACGAGTTCCCGCCCGATCGGGCCGGTCGCGCGGCGCTGCGGCGGGCGGGCGATCTGGAGGAGGTGTGGCGCAATCCTGTGGCCATCGCGGCGCTGGCGCCGCTGCTGCGGGCCTGGGCGGTAAGCTCGACGGACGGGCCTGCGGTCGATCGCACCATCTTGGCCGGCCTCGCCGCCGCCGCCGTATCGGAACGGAGACAGGGCAGCCTGGGCGCCGCGCTGGCTGCCTGCCTCGACAAGCCCGGCGCAGCGCGGGACGAGGCGCAGCGGCAGGGCCGGCTCGTGACCCTTACCGCCACCGAGGAGCCGGCGCTGTTCGCGCGGCTGCTGCGCAACCTCATCGCCGGTCCGGGTGAGGGCCGGGCGCCCGTCGTCGCAACGGCGGAGGCCGTGCTCGGCTGGCACACGCCCGAAGGCAGGCTCTACCAGCGCCGGCGCATCCTCCTGGACTTCTACGCGGCCGACGTCGTGCCGATTTGACCATTCATGATGGAGGGACGCCTTCGTGACCACCTTCCTGCAACTGCACGGGCTGTTCGCCCTGCCCCTGCACAACGCCAACCGCGACGAGAACGGCCGGCCGAAGACGATGCTCTACGGCGGCGTCACCCGCGGGCGCATCTCGTCCCAGGCCCGCAAGCGCGCGATCCGCTTCGGTCCTCATTTCGACGCGGGCGGCCGGGCCATCCGTACTCGCCAGAAGGGAGCCGAGGCCGCGCGCGACCTCATGGACGTGGGCGTGCCTTGGGAGAAGGCCATGGTCGCCGGCCTGATGATCGGGTTCGCCATCGGCGGCAGCAAGAACAAGCCGTTCAAGACGCTCAAGGAAGGCATCAAAGGGATTCAGCAGGCCTGCAAACCGCCGAGCGATCCCAATACCAAGGACAAGTCACCGGGCTCGGAGGGCGGCGATGGCGACGACATGCTCAAGAACACCAAGAAGCGCTTCAACGACGCTTACAGGCGGCAAACCAATCTCAACCTTTCTCCGGACGACGCGCTGCACCGGGCTCGGCTTGAGGCGTTGAGGACCGAGCAGGGCTTGGTAATCAGCCAACGCGAAATCGCAGGAATCAAGGAGCTTGTCGAGCGCCTCAAGGCCCTGGTTAATGACGAAGCCGCACTCGACGAAGCGCTGGAAAAGTTCATCGAGCCCAAGTCCAACAGCTTGTTGAGCAAGGAGGAAACCGACCTCGACATCGCCCTGTTCGGCCGGATGGTGGCCAGCGCGCCGGGCTACAACGTCGAGGCCGCCTGCGCCGTGTCGCACATGGTGACGACGCACCCGTTCACGGTGGAGGCCGACTACTTCTCGGCCGGGGAGGAGCTGGCGATGCCGGAACTGCCCGAGCGCGGGGCGGCGATCACCGACTTCGCCTTCCAGGGGGCCGGCGTCTACTACCAGCACGCCGTGCTGGCGTGGGACGACCTGCTGACCAGCCTCAAGGACGAGAAGCTCGCGCGGGAGGGCGCAGGGCGCCTTCTCGAAGGCTTCGCGCACGCCATGCCGCGCGGCAAGCGCAACGCGCATTCGCACGACGTGCCGGCGCAGCACCTCGTCGCCGAGGTGGGCGACTTCGCGCCCTTCAACCTGATGAACGCCTTCCTCGACCCGGTGGCGAACGACGGCGACGTGATGACGGCGTCCGTCGCGCGCCTGCGCGCGCACCACGCCACGCTGCGTTCGGCCTTCGGCGGCGGCGACAAGGTGGAATTCGCGGCGTGGCCGCCCCTGCGCCTGGGCAACGAACCGCCCGAGGGCGAGGTGTGGACGTTCGGGGAACTGCTCGACCGGGTGCAGGCGCGCCTGCCGGCGGGGGCCGGCGCGTGACGGCGCAGCTCGTCTTCACGCTGGACGCGCCCGTCGCCAGCTGGACCGACCACCCCGGCGGTTCCTCGACCGACGCGGTGCGCGCGAGCGCGCGCGACCCCGGCAAGAGCCACCTCGCCGGCCTCCTGGGGGCCGCGCTCGGCACCGACCGCGCGCGGCTGGGCGACCTCGCCGCATCCCTGCGCGTCGCCTGCCTTTGCCTGCGCGAGCCCGTGCCGGACCTCAGGCCCGACTACCACACCGTGGCGCGCGGGCGGCCCTTGGGCGGGCGGGAGGCGCACTCCCGCTTCGACCAGATCCGTTGGCAGCTCGCCAACCGGGGGCCGCGTTCGAAAGGCAACATCGACGCCACGACCCTGTCCACGCGCGAGCACGTCACCGGCGGGCTGTGGCTGGCGCTGCTGGCGCCGGGGCCGGGGGAGGCGCCGATCGACCTCGCCGCGACGGCCGCGGCGCTGGCGCGGCCCCGCCACCTGCCGTTCGCCGGGCGCAAGGCGCTGACGCTGGGCGCGCCCCCCGACCCGGAGGTGGTCGAGGCCGAGGGGCCGCTGGACGCCATACGCCGCTACGTCGGGCGCCGGCCCGGCCTGGTGCGACCCTGGCGCCCCCGCCGGCGGCAGGGCGACGGTCCCCTTCGGGTGCGGCTCGCCTGCGAGGAGGACTATCCCGGCGCGCCCGAAGGCAACGTCCGGCGGGTGCGGCGAAGCGACGTGCCCAGGCCGCGCCCGGGCGTGGGGGGCCTGATGCGCCTCTACGCCGCGCGCGAGGAGGCGCAGACGTGGCACCCCTGGCCGCTCGACGGGGACGACGCCTGATGTGGGAGGCGCGCGCGACCTTGCGCGACGAGGCGAGGCGCAACCTGCTCACCCTGCTCGGGAAGCAGCGGCTGGGGGGACCGTCGCCGTTCCACAGGCTGGCCTGGACGCTGTTCGACGGCGACCCCGAGGCGAAGCGCGACTTCCTGTTCGTCGTGGTCGCCGAGCGGCCGCTTACCCTGGTCGTGCGCTCGGCCAAGCGCCCGCCGGAAGAGCACGCCCTTTGGCGCCTCGACGGCCTGCGCCCCTTCGCGCCGGCTTTCGAGGCGGGACAGGCGCTCACCCTGCGCGCGCGGTGCAGCATCTCGTCCGCGACCATGAACCCGCGGGAGGGCGAGACCAGCCGGCGCACCGACGCGCCGCGCGGCAGCAAGAAGGGTGCCCGTGGCGTCCGGCGCGACCCTGTCTTTGAGGCGTGGCTGGCACGTCCGGCCGACGGGCGCCCGCCACTGGCCGAACTGGCCGAGGCGCCGGCGCTGGAATGGCTGGAACGGCAGAGCGGGCGCTGCGGCTTCGCGTTCGCCGAAGACGAGATGGTCGCTGCCGATTACGAACGGCGCCGGATCAGGCTGGGCGGCCGCCCGTTCGCCCTGTCGTCGGTGCTCTACGAGGGGCTCGTCACCGTCGCCGACCCCTTGGCCTTCACGGCGATGCTGCGCGAGGGGCTGGGCCGCCACAGGGCCTACGGCTTCGGCCTCGCTCAGGTGGCGCCGCCGGAGCTGGCCCGCGCCCGGCTCGGGCTGGACGGGTAGCCGATGCTCAAGGGCCGGCTCGGCATCGAGGACCCGCGCATCCCGCAGAAGTCGCGCAACGGGCTCGCCTACGTCGAGCGGGCGCGGGTGGCGGTGGACAACGGCGGCCTGGTGCTCGCCTTCGACGACCGGGAAGAGGTGCTGGAACTGCCCTACCAGCGGCTCAACGCCCTGCTCCTGGGACCGGGCTGCACGGTCACCCACGACGCCGTGCGCCACTGCTCGGCGCACGGCACCTGCCTCGCCTTCGTCGGCGTCGAGGGCACCCGCCTCTACACGGCGCCGCCCCTGTTCGAGCGCGACAGCGGGCTGGCGCGGCAGCAGGCGCGCTACTGGGCGAGCGAGCGCACCAGGGTCATGGTCGCCAAGCGGATGTACGCCAAGCGCTTCGGCGAGACGCCGCGCACGAACGATCCCGATGCGCTGCGCGGCATGGAGGCGGCGCGGATCAAGGAAAGCTACCGGCTCCTGGCCGACCGTGCGGGCGTGGCCTGGGAAGGGCGGCGCTACGACCGCGCCCGGCCGGAAGCCACCGACGACGCCAACGCGGCGATCAACCACGCCGTCACCGCGCTCGAAGCCTGCGCCGCCATCGCGGTGCAGGCGACGGCGACGCTGCCGCCTTTGGGCTTCCTGCACGAGGACAGCGCCAAGTCCTGGGTGCTCGACTTGTGCGACCTCTACCGCACCACCGTCACCGTGCCGGTGGCCTTCGCCTGCGTGCGCGGGCGCAAGCCTATGTCCCTGGAGCGGCAGGTGCGCCGCGCGATGTCGGACCACATCCGCGACAACCGCCTCGTCGACACGGTCATCGACGACATCAAGGAGCTGCTCGCCTGATGGTGCTGATCTGCGCCAGCGACGTGCTCGACCGCGTCCACGGTTTCCTGCGCTCGGTCATGCTCAATCCCCACCCCGGCGTCTACGTCGCGGTCGACCTCGACGCCGGCAGCCGCAGGCGGGTGTGGGAGGTGCTGGCGGGCTGGTGGGGAGCCGAACCGCGCGGGATGCTGTTGATGCTGTGGACGGACAAATCGAAACCCATGGGTCTTGCCATGGAACAACTCGGCGTCGCCAAGCGCGAGATCATCGATTACGACGGCCACTGGGCCGTCCGCAGCAGCGCCGTTGACAAGCGCAAGTCCTCGTTCGAGACATCAAGCGGGAACAGCGACTTGGCTGCACCCTTGCCCCCGCGGGAGCGGGGATGAACCCAAGAGGAACCGCGTGTTCCTGCATCGTCGTGACTTGCCCCCGCGGGAGCGGGGATGAACCGCTGAGCGCCGGCTGGCCGATGACCTGGGTGACCTTGCCCCCGCGGGAGCGGGGATGAACCCCAGGCCGGGGTCTACCGTCCGAGAAAGGGCAGCTTGCCCCCGCGGGAGCGGGGATGAACCCGAGACGATGACCGACGCCCTGCCGTCCGTCCCCTTGCCCCCGCGGGAGCGGGGATGAACCCCTACGAGATGCACCGGACGGCCATCAAAGACCCTTGCCCCCGCGGGAGCGGGGATGAACCCAAGTCCGAGGTCTACGAACTCCTCAAGAAACCCTTGCCCCCGCGGGAGCGGGGATGAACCGCCTAGCCCGATTGAGCAGGCCCGAGACGAGGGCTTGCCCCCGCGGGAGCGGGGATGAACCCAGCACCTACGAGATCGAGGCCGCCGAACAGGGCTTGCCCCCGCGGGAGCGGGGATGAACCCAAGAACAGCACGCGGATCACCGCCCTTATGTAGCAAACACACCTTCCGCCTTCTGCCGGTAGGGCGCCGATCCCGCTACCCTCACGCTCCACCTTCGGAGCCTCCCATTTCAAGCCTCGCCCTTTCCGCCCTCGTCACCAAGCGCGCCGAACTGGCGGGTGAGCTGGAGGCGATGGAGCGCCAAGCGGCCGGGCTGCGCCAGAGCCTCGCGCACCTGGACGGCGCCATCCGCGTGTTCGATCCCGGCTACCGGCTTGAGACGATCCGCCCCAAGCGGCAGCGGCACCCTTGCCTGTTCGAGAACGGCGAACTGGTGCGTGCCGTGCTGGACGCGCTCAGGACGGCGCAAGGGCCGTTGTCGGCGTCCGCCATCGCCGGGGCGGTGATCCGCGCCAAGGGGCTGCCGGACGACCGGCCGACGCGGCTTCTGGTCGAGCGGCGGGTGGACCGGACGGTGCGGCGGAAGGGGGACGTGGTGGAGCGGGTGGCGCTTGACGGGCGGGCCGTGGCGTGGCGGGTCAGGGCTTGACCGAGCGGCGGCAAGGGCGTGCTGGCGAGCGAGCCGGGGACCAGAGGGATGCTGGTCTGGCAGGCGGTGCCTGTTGTCACGCTTATTCTTTACCCTAGATAGGGCAGTCATTCCCAATCGCTTTTTCTTTTTAGTGAAGGCTAAAATTCTTAGTTGTAGTAATTGCCTGAGAGCGCCTTGATCTGCCTATATGACTTGCGCATTTGTCTACAATCATTTTAGCGCTTCCTGTTACGCGGTTACCTAAAGGCCACATTGCGGCAGGCCAACATAAGGCAGAAATCATAACTAACATGAAAATTGCTCTCACCAAAAATGGCGTATTATATGAGCAATAACTACATGAAGAAAATTCGAACAATGCATATATACCATGGTATAAAATCCACATGATAGAGATTATAGAAAAAAACTTGCAAAGCTTCCTGTCGCGCTCAGGTAATAACAAATGCACATAAACCAAGCCTGACAACCAGTTGTCACCCCAGCCTTGTCTATTGCCTTCTAGAAGCTTTTTTAAATTTTCATGTGCCATGGTATCAGTAGACGAATCTGCTCCTTTTAACATTTCATGAGCGTTGAGAAGTATTCTCTGAACTTCAGGTCTATACTGAAATTTTTCTAGAGCCAGATAAGCCATGTTTAGAGCAAGAGAAGCCTGCGCAAGACTTGATACCCCGCCAAAATCTACACCCATAAATTGCTTCTCGCGGCTATGCAGCTTCAGGATTCTGGTTATTACGCTCTTTGTTTATAGGTGTGGAGTTCTCCTTCACTGTCAAAAAAACATTCTCTAGATGCTGCGCAAGCTCTGTATCTCCAAAACTTGCTATAGAGAAATGCTTGTGAGGTTCGCTTTTAAATCTGTATGTTTTCCCGTCCACTACACAAAAATGAAACGAAATATCTTTCTTCATGTCTTCTTTTAATCGGTAAATATAAAAATTGCTATTGTGAATTATTGTATTAATTAAGCGATGTGAAAATATTTTATTATTACTGATAGGATTTATAAAGATAATCTCCATAGTGGTGCATTGGTTGCTAAGGAAATTCGCGGCTTCTTGTATAACGCCAGCAGTCCCATAGACTCTTGGATTCAAGCCTCCTGTAAGTATACGGATACTCTTTTCAGCAGTATTGAACATATTTTCAATGATAATTGATGCCTGTTGCGCAGTGCTTGTAGGTATAATCTCTTTATCCATCAAAGAGCCTCGACGCCGTATCATATTTCTAAAATTACTTATGGATCTCTCATCCACCTAATCTTCTCCTAGCTTGTCCAGACCGTTCGATACCACGGATGCGCTCCCTCCGCAAATTCATAATTGACAATCATATTAGATGCTTCTAAGTTCCTTCGCCTTTCACGCCGCCCGCTGCCAATAGCCGCACCAGTTGCGACTCTTGGGGTGCGTGAGGCCGCACACGCCCACCCGCTCCCACTGCGCCCCGTTCGCCACCCGCCGCGCGTCCTCGCGCCATGCCATCTCGCCCGCGTAGAAGCCGAGGTAGGCCCCGCTGATGTGGTGATGCTGGCCCCATTCCGCCCGGCGCAGGCGGCTGAAGAACGACTCGGCTTGGTTCGTGCAAGCCCCGTCGTCGGAGAAGGCGAAGCCGTGGTTGATCCGCTTGGCGGCGAACCTTGCGTGCAGCACGTCCCAGTGGCTCGCCTCGTCGGCGTAGACCGTGCTGCCTGCCTGGACGCGGCGCGCGATCACCGGCACGCCCTCGTCCTCCGAGCGCACCACGAACGGCAGGGTGCGCCCGCCGCGCTCGCGCATGACCACCACGACGCGGCGCTTGCCGGTCTGGTGCTGCGCCAGCCGCCGGTCCTTGCGCTCGCTCTTGTAGTTCTCTTGGCGGATGGAGCCGCCGAAGTACGCGCCGTCGATCTCCACCTCGCCCTTCGGGCGGTAGCCCTTCTGGTCCGCGCCCATCGCTTCCCGCAGCTTGTGCGCCATCACGAAGGCGGTCTTGTACTGGACGCCCAGGTCGCGCCCTAGCTGCAAGGCGCTGATGCCCTTCACCGCGTTCACGAAGATGGCGATGGCAAGCAGGTAGTCGCGGACGGCGAGCTTGCGGGCGTGGAAGATCGTGCCGCTGGTGACGCTGAACTGCCGGAAGCACGCCTTGCACTTCCACAGGGGGCGGCTCCTGTAGGCGTAGACGGCGGCGCAGCCGCAGTGGGGGCAGACGGGGGCGCCGTCCGTCGCGTGCCAGCGGAGCGCCCGGAACGTCGCGTGCGCCTCGTCCTCGCTCATGCGCGCCACGGCCGCGAGCGAGAGCGTGCGGGCCTTGGCGGAGAGGAGGAAGTGGGAGGGCATCGGAACGTCACCATATCATGTGCTGTCGCACATTATTTAGTGACAAAGGAGCGGCTTGTAAAGGGTTAAAGCATATTATATCGTGACACTCGCCACGCAAGGAGCGACGGCATGAAGACGAGCGACGAATGGCACGCCCAGGTGAAAGGCATCCTGCGAGCGGAAATGACCCGGCGAGGCGTCACCTATGACGGGCTTGTCGAGAAGCTGGCAGCGATCGGGGTGGAGGACAACGCGCGCAACCTGCGGAACAAGGTCAGCCGGGGGAACTTCAGCGCGGTGCTTCTGGTGCAGTGCTTGGAGGCGATGAAATGTAAAGATTTACGTCTTTAAAGAGATTACATCAACGTTCTCAATTCTAAACCTTCTTGTTTCTGGCGTTTGGAAAACAGTGCCAGTTTTTTGAGATTCTTTTACAATATCATAATTTACATCAAAAGACAATTTAATCTTTTCAAAAGTAATGCCATTAGTCGAAAAATTAATGTTCAAAACAAATCTACCTTTTTCTCTAAAAATATAATGATAGTGGTATAATTGCTCATTGGCAGACAAAGCAGGACAAGTGTACACTGAGGTTAAATGAAAAATACTGACAAAAGCTACCGCATCAGTTGCTAATTCTTCTAATTCATAGTCTCTTGTGGCATTTATCCAAAAGACTTTTACAGGACATATAAATGAAACATCTTTTATTCCTTCATCGTCTGTCCACGTAATAGCTACTACAGTAGCAACAATATTTTTTGCTATTCTGTGGCTATTATTTTTAACAGCAAACAACATATGTATTTCAGCATTTTCCCACTTGTACCACTTAGTTCTGTCTTCAGCATAAACAATATTTCCTTTATTGATTACGTGGTAACAGTATGGCAATTCAAAACCAACAACAATATTTGGTCTAAGCATTTCGCTCATTGTAGCAATTTTCGCTTGCCCTTCTTTCCACATTAGAGCAGGCGATCTTAAATAATCCCATATAATTGTAAAAGATAAAGGCAACATGCTTAAGGCTAAGATAATTATCAAAGTAATAAGTGCGCTTACAGAGGGTTGGGCTTCATCAAAAATGTACCCTATACCATAAATATACCATCCAATTATTAAACTAATGAACAAAGCAAAACATCCTGATAAAAATGCTTTGAAGTTCATTGCGAAACGCCCTTTTGTTCGGGCGCACGCATGTTCCCAACGCGCTGCGAAAAATGATTTCTGTGACGGCGCTTCCATGCCTCCGCCCATACCCGCCGCGCTCGGGTCCGTACAGGCGAAACGCCCCCACTCATCGTTCCACCGCCGCGTTTGGTGCGTTTGCTACATAAGGGCGGAGCTCTACGCGCGGGTTCGCCAT
>JAGRGG010000169.1 GCA_020445645.1 Geminicoccaceae bacterium
GCGCGGACGATCCGCGAGCCGCTGGACAGCTTCGCCATCGAGCGCGCGGCGTCCATGTCGTTGGTCTTGAGGTAGCGGTGCGCCGTGGCGGCGCTGGTGTTGGTCGAGACGGTAAGGGACATATCCTGCTCCGTTGAAGGCCTCTGGCCGGGTTGTATCAAGCGCCGGCGAACGCGTACCCGGCCGCGCCGGTTCTCGGAGCCATCCTTTCCAAGTCTCGTGCCAGTTAAGGAAAACGGGCGTTTACCAACGTTCCGTCATCTAGGCAGAACCTGAAAGGGGCAGCGCCTGCCCGGCAGAACCTTCCTTAACAGGCAGAACTTTCCTTAAGGTTAACGGCCGCCAACGGCGCTCGACCCGAGAGGCGTCAGGCAGCCTCGGCGGTGCCGGTCCCGTCGGGCGAGGGGGAGCGGCGCCCCGGCCAGGAAAGGCCGGCGAGGCGCTCCAGCTGGGCGAGGCGCTTGTCGAGTTCGGCAAGGGTGCGCGCCTGATCCTCGCTCACGTCATCGACCCAGACGCGAAGGGTGGCGCCGTAGGCGGCGGCGAGGAGGCGGCGGGCGAGGCGGGCCTTGGGGCCATGATAGCGGATGGAGGCCGCCTCCATCAGCCAGGACGCCATGCGGTCGACGTTGCAGGCGATCGGCGCCCAAAGCTCGGGCCGGCGAGGGGCGTCGCGGACGAGCCGCGCCATGCCCGGCTTGTAGGGAAGCATGGCGTCGAAGCGGTGCATGAGAAGCTCGAACAGCCGCTCGCGCGGGGTCATCCCGTCGAGTTCGGTGGGGTCGTTCTTGAGCATCTCCCGATCGAGGCGCTTCGACAGGAGCCGCAGGACGCCCAGCCTCGAGCCCATGCGCCCGCGCAGCTCGTCGAGGCCGACGCCAAGATCGGCCGCGAGGTCGCGCAGGAACAGGCCGTCCCAGCCCCCCTCGCCGATCCGGGTCATCGCCGCTTCGAGGATGTCGCCGTCGAGGTCGCGTGCCGCCGGTTTTCTCGCCATGCCCTCTCCTCCGCTGTCATTTCAAGGGAAGGGGAACGGCCCCATCCCGCGCCGTGGTGGACTTCAGGCAAGCTCGCGCGAGCGCTTCGCCGCGGCGGCCACGGCGCTTGCCATCAGGTCCGAAAGGCCGCCTTCGCCCATGAGGACGCCCAAGGCCGCCGCCGTCGTGCCGCCCTTGCTGGTCACGTTAGTCCTGAGCGTTGCCGCGTCGTCCGGACTCGCGTCGAGGAGCGCGCCCCCGCCGGCGACGGTCGCCCTTGCCAGACGCATGGCGAGGCCGGGGTCGAGGTCGAGGCGCACGCCGGCCGCCGCCATCGCTTCCACCAGATGGAAGACGTAGGCCGGTCCGCTGCCGCTGAGGGCGGTGACGGCGTGCATCGCTTCCTCGTCATCGAGCCAGACGGCGTCGCCCACGGCGCGCATCAGGCCCTCGGCGAGGGTACGCCCTTCGGGATCGACGCGGGGGGCGGCGTAAAGGGCGCTGATGCCGCGCCCGACGGCGGCGGGCGTGTTCGGCATGACGCGGACGACGGGCAGGGGACCGAGCCCTGCCTCGATGGTGGCGACGGCGATGCCGGCGGCGATCGAGACGACGAGGGTGGAAGGGGAGAGGTGCGGGGCGAGCGGGGGCAGGACCTCCGGCATCACCTGCGGCTTGACGGCGAGGAGGACGACGGCGGGGACGAGCCCCGCAACCGCTTCGAGATCAGCTACGGCGCCGACGCCCCGCTCGCGGAGGCTTGCCCGCAGGGCGGCGTCGGGCTCGACGACGGCGACGAGGCCGGGCTCGACGCCGCGCTTCAGCCAGCCGTCGAGGAGGGCGCCCCCCATCCGGCCGCAGCCGACCATGAGAAGGGGACCCGGCAGGCGCATCAGGCTTCCCCTTCGGTTTCGAGCATGGCGGCGAGCAGGGCTTCCTGCGGGTCCTTGCCGCCCCAGATCACGAACTGGAACGCGGGATAGAAGCGCTCGCACTCGTTGACCGCGATCTCGACCAGATCCTCCACGACCTGGACGCTCGCGGCGGCGTTCTCGCGGAAAAGGGAAGCGTGGCGGAAGACCGGGAGCCCCTCTTCCGACCAGACCTCGAAGTGGCCGAGCCAGAGCTTCTCGTTCGCCTGCGCCAGGAGCTGCCAGATCGCCTTCGTCTTCTTCGCCGGCACCTTCATGTCGAGGGCGCAGGACAGATGCATGACCCCCATCTCGGGGTGCCACGCGAACCACAGCTTGTAGTGGCACCACTGCCCGCCGACCTCACAGGCGAGTTCCTCGTCGCTCTGGCGGTGGAAGGGCCAGTCGTTGGCCACCGCCAGCTTCTCGACCAGATCGAGCGGGTTGGCGGCGGTTTCCTGGATTTCGTTGAGGAGGGTGGACACGGACAAGGCTACTCCGGGGCGGAAGAGGCGCCCGATCTCGGGCCTCCGGCGCGACCCCGGCGGGGACGCCGCAAGGGCGCGTCCCCACGGTGGGGCCAACCTAGCGTGCCAGAGGCGGGGGTCGGGCGCAAGGCGGGCGGAGGGGAGGCCCTAGATTCCCCCTCCCTCGGACGAGGCGACGGGCGGCTTCTCCGAGGGGGCATCGGAAGCTTCGACCGTCCCCTCGCCGCACAGCCGCGCCACCTCGGCCTCCAGGGCCGCCATGCGCCCGAGCAGCGCCTCGCGCTCCCCGTCGGCCTTCGCCGCCATCGCCTTCACCGCCTCGAGCTCTTCCCGGCTGACGAGGTCCATCTCGTTGGCGAGCCGCTCGACGCGCTCGCGGACGCGAAGCTCGATCTCCTCACGCAGCCCGCCCAGCGTGTTGAAGGCGCCGCCCGCCATGCGGGCGAGGTCGTTGAAGAGGCGGTTCTCGGTCTGCATGGGGCTCTCCTTGGCGGTGGCCCAGGCCGGGCGCCCTCGACGGCGACCCGCTGGGACGAGGCCCAGATATCGGGGCGCCGTCCCCGTCCGGCAAGCGCCGGATGGCAGGCTGGCTCGAAAACCCGTGCCCCGCCGTCCCCGCGCCCGTCAGATCCAGCGCCGCACGGCCTCGGCGGCGTCGTCGGGCCGCGTGTTGAAGCGGAGCCTCGCCCCCGGCGCATGCGCGTGGACGACGTTGATCGGCTTCTCGAACAGGAAGAAGTTCGGCGCGATCGTCCGCACCCCGGCGCCGATCAGCACGCAGTCGTAGGTCTTGTGGTCGCGCCGCTCCCGGATGACGGATTCGGCCGTTTCGCCGAAGCCCGTCAGGCACATCCCCGCGTCGTGGCCGAGCGCGTTCAGGTTCGCTTCGTCCGCGTCGGGCACGGCTTGTACCTTTTTGGAGTCGAAGCCCGGAAACGCGGCGTAGGCGGGATCGGAGAAGTCGATCAGCGTCGGTTCGAGCCCGATCAGCAGGACGCTCTTGGCCATCGCCTCCCTCCCGCTTTTTCTCATCAACACCATAGGCCGGATCGAAGGCAGGGTTCAAACGGGAAGGCGCCGCGCCGCCTTGCGCCGCGCGCGGGCGACAACTAAGACGACGGCGTTTCCCCATCGGAGGCGGCCCTTGCCCCTGTTCGCCCTCGCCTTCCCGAACTTCGACCCGGTCCTGATCCAGATCGGCCCCTTCGCCATCCGCTGGTACGCGCTCGCCTACATCGCCGGCATCCTGCTCGGCTGGCGGATCGTGCGCCGGCTGGTTCAGCGCCCGGGCTGGCTCCTGACGCCCGAGCAGATCGACGACATGGTCTTCTACGCGACGCTCGGCGTCATCCTGGGGGGGCGGCTCGGCTATGTGCTGTTCTACTATCCGGGCTACTTCCTCCAGCACCCCCTCGAAGTCTTCGCCGTCTGGCAGGGGGGGATGTCGTTCCACGGCGGGCTCACGGGCGTCATCGTCGCGCTCGCCGTCTTCGCGCGCAAGCACCGGATGCCCGCGTTCGAGGTCCTGGACGCCGCCGCCGTGGCGACGCCGCCCGGCCTGTTCTTCGGGCGCATCGCCAACTTCATCAACGGCGAGCTTTGGGGACGGACGACCGACGTGCCCTGGGGCATGGTCTTCCCCCGCGCGGGGCCCGAGCCCCGCCACCCGAGCCAGCTCTACGAGGCGGGGCTGGAGGGGCTCGTCCTGTTCGCCGTCATGCTCCTCCTGGCGCGCCGCCCCCGCCGCCCGGAGGAGCGGGGGCTGCTCTCGGGGGTCTTCCTCATCGGCTACGCGCTCGCCCGCACGTCCCTCGAACTGTTCCGCCAGCCCGACGCGCAACTGGGCTTCCTCGTCGGCGGGCTGACGATGGGGCAGCTCCTCTCGATCCCGATGTTCCTCTTCGGCGTCTTCCTCGTCGTCCGGGCGCGGCGCAGGGTCTCCAGGCTCAGGCCGGCCTAATGGCGAAGCCTGGCCTGAAGGACCGGCTTCGCGCCCTGATCGAGGCGGAGGGGCCGATCGACGTCGCCCGCTTCATGGCGCTCTCGCTCGCCGACCCCGAGGGCGGCTATTACGCGACGCGCGCCCCGATCGGGGCTTCGGGCGATTTCGTGACGGCGCCCGAGGTCTCGCAGACCTTCGGCGAGATGATCGGCGCGGCGCTGGCCCTGCACTGGCTGGCGACGGGGGCGCCCGACCCCTTCGCCCTGGTCGAGCTGGGGCCGGGGCGGGGCACGCTCATGGCCGACCTCCTCCGGGCGGCGCGGGCCGTGCCGGGCTTTTGCGCCGCCCTGCGGCTCCACCTCGTCGAGACGAGCCCGCCTTTGATCCGGGCGCAGGTCGGGGCGCTGGGGGGGTTCGGCCCCGTCTGGCACGGGCGGATCGAGGGCCTGCCGGCGGACCTGCCCCTGTTCGTCGTCGCCAACGAGTTCCTCGACGCCTTCCCGGTGCGCCAGTACGCGCGGGCGGGGACGGCGTGGCGGGAGCGGCTGGTGGGATGCGACGCGTCGGGGGCATTCGCCTTCTGCCTCGACCCCCGCCCCCTGCCGCTGGGCGCCGCCTTGAGCCCGGCGCAGACGGCGGCGCCGGAGGGCGGGATCGTCGAGGCGGCACCGGCCAGGGAAGCCCTCGTCGCGGCCCTTGCCGGGCGCCTCGCGCGGCAGGGGGGCGTGGCGCTCCTCGTCGACTACGGCGAGGCGGACCTCGGCCACGGCGACACGCTCCAGGCGGTGGCGGGGCACCGGAAGGTCGACCCGCTCGAAGCCCCGGGCGGGGCCGACCTCACGAGCCGGGTCGCGTTCGGCCCCCTGCTCGCCGCGGCAAGGCGGGCGGGCGTCGCCGCCTACGGCCCCGTGCCGCAGGGGGTGTTCCTGAAGCGGCTCGGCATCGGGGCGCGGCTGGAGCGGCTCGCGGCGGGGGCGCCCTCGAAGCGGGACGACCTCGCGGCGGGGGTGGCGCGGCTCGTCGAACCGGAAGGAATGGGCGACCTGTTCAAGGCGGTCGCCCTCGTCGCCGGGGAAACGGTACCGCCCGGCTTCACGGCGGCGGAGGCGGGCCTTGCGGCTTGAGGCCCCCTCCCTCGCTTTGCCCGGCCTGCGGCACGGCTTCTTCGGCCGCGCGGGCGGCGTCAGCCGGGGCGCCTTTGCGAGCCTCCACGCCGGGCTGCGCGCCCCGGCCGAGCGGGCGGGCGCCCTCGAGAACCGCCGCCGGATCGCCCACGTCCTCGGCGCCGACCCCGCCCGCCTCGCCGTGGCGCGGCAGGTCCACGGGGGCGTCTGCCTTGGGGTCACGGAGGCATGGCCGCCGCTGGACGCGCCGGAGGCCGACGCGCTGGCGACGAACGTGCCGGGGCTCGCGCTCGGCGTCACCACGGCGGACTGCGTGCCCGTCCTCTTCGCTGACCCGACGGCCAGGGTGATCGCCGCCGCGCACGCCGGCTGGCGGGGCGCGCTCGGCGGCGTCGTCGAGGCGGCGCTCCTGGCGATGCGGGGGCTGGGCGCCCGTCCGGACGCGATTCGGGTCGCGATCGGCCCCGCGATCCGCCAAGCGAGCTACGAGGTCGGGCCGGACCTGCGGCAAACGTTCCTGGAAGGCGACCCCGACGCCGCCCCGTTCTTCGTCGCGGGCGAAGGCGACCGCTTCCGGCTCGACCTGCCGGGCTACGTCGCGCTTCGGCTGCGCCGGGCCGGGGTCGGGAGGATCGAGGACGTGGGGGAAGATACCCTCGCCCAGCCGGGGCGCTTCTTCAGCTACCGCCACGCCACGCGGGAGGGCGCGGGCGCCCACGGAGTTCAGTTATCGGCGATCTTGCTAACGGCCTGATCGCTTGGCTTTTATACTATGAAATGCATATTGGAACCCTGTCGGAAAGTGTCGGTTGGGGTAAGACGACAAGTTCCAATCATGGAGTTCATCATGCGCAGGCTCATCATGTTGCTGGCCCTCTCGCCGCTCCTCCTCGCTTCGCCCGGCTGGGCGCAGGACATTCAGGAAACGGCGAGCCCTGAAGAGGCGCAAGCCGTGCGCGACGAGATAGCAAAGATCGGCTGCAAGGCCGAAACGATTGAAAAGGAAAGAGACGACCTTTTCGAGATCGACGACGCGCAGTGCGAAATCGGCCAGTACGACATCAAGCTCAACAAAGACTACAAGATCACCAGCATCACGATGGACTAAGCATCCGGCGTTGGCTGACCTTGCGCGCCCCCAAGGCGGGCAGGGCGCCGCGCCGGTGGGCCTGAGCCGCCCCGGAGCACGCTGAATGACCGCCACCGCCGCCTTCGTCGTCGAGGCCGTCCCCCGCCCGACCCTGCCGGTCGACGGCGAGCGGGGGGTCTTTCCCGTCCGCCGCGTCTACTGCGTCGGGCGCAACTACGCCGCGCACGCCCGCGAGATGGGGCACGACCCCGACCGCGAGCCGCCGTTCTTCTTCCAGAAGAACCC
>JAGRGG010000170.1 GCA_020445645.1 Geminicoccaceae bacterium
CCCGCGCAGCGGCGCGAAGCGCGTCTTCCACTCAAGGAGCCCTGCCCTTGCCCACCCTGCCCAAGACCGTCGAAGCCCGCCGCGGCGGGCGTGCCGAGAGCCGTCACGAGGTCCACGTCGTCGTCGTCGACCCGAAGGGCGGCGTCGTCGCGGGGGCCGATCCGGGCGGCACCGTCTTCCCGCGCTCGGCGGTGAAGCCGTTCCAGGCGCTGTCGCTCATCACGTCGGGCGCCGCCGACGCCTTCGGGTTCGGCCCGGAGGAACTGGCGCTCGCCTGCGCCTCGCACGGCGGCGAGCCGATGCACGTCGAGCGGGTCGGGGCCGTGCTGGAGCGGCTGGGGCTCGGGCCGGATGACCTCGCCTGCGGCGCCCACCCGCCCCTCTACGCCGAGGCGGCGCGCGCCCTCCTCCTGCGGGCGGAGAGGCCGTCCCGGCTGCACAACAACTGTTCGGGCAAGCACGCCGGGATGCTGGCGACGGCGCTGCATTCGGGCGAGCCGGTCCGGGGCTACGAGGGCTTGGACCATCCCGTGCAGCGGCGCTGCCTCGCGGGCCTGCGCCGGGCGACCGGCGACGCGATCCTCGAGCCCCCCGGCATCGACGGGTGCGGCCTGCCGAACTGGCCGGTCTCGCTCAAGGGACTCGCCAGGGGTGCGGCCCGGCTCGTGACCGGCGAGGGGATGGGCGAAGGAGAGGCCGAGGCGGCGGCGCGGCTCGTCGCGGCGATGACGGCGCACCCGGAACTCGTCGCCGGGACCGGCAGGCTTGATACGGAGGTGATGCGGGCGGCCCCGCACCTCGTCGTCAAGACGGGGGCCGAAGGGGTTTATATGGCGGCGCACCGTGGCCTCGGCCTTGGCCTCGCGCTCAAGGCGGTCGACGGGGCGACGCGGGCCTCGGAGGTGGCGTTGATGGCGGCGCTGGAAGCCCTCGGCTGGCTGGAGGACGCGGCGCTCGAAGCCCTTGCCGAGCGCCGCCGCCCCGTCTTGCGCAATTTCGCGGGCGAGGTCGTCGGCGAGGTCGCGGCCCTTTGAGGCGGATCGGGATCGACGAGGTCGGGCGGGGGCCGCTCGCCGGCCCCGTCGTCGCCGCCGCCGTCGCTCTGCCCAGCGCGATCCAGGGGCTCGCCGACTCGAAAATCCTCGCCAAGCCCCGGCGCGAGGCCCTGGCCGCGCGGATCGTGGCCGGGGCGTGGGTCGGCCTCGGCGCCGCCTCCGCCCGCGAGATCGACCGGCTCAACATCGAGAAGGCCACCCACCTCGCCATGCGCCGCGCGCTCGAAGCCCTCCTGGCACGGATGCCGGGCACGCCGGGCGAGATCGTCGTCGACGGCAATCGCCTGCCGCCCCTCCCCTGGCCCGCCCGCGCCGAAGTGAAGGCCGACGCCACCGTCCCCGAAGTCTCGGCCGCCTCCATCGTCGCCAAGGTGGTCCGCGACCGCGCGATGGCCCGCCTCGACCCCCGCCACCCCGCCTACGGCTGGGCGCGCAACGCGGGCTACCCCACGGCGGAGCACTTGGCGGGGCTGAGGGCGGCGGGGATCACAAGGCACCATCGCTTGAGCTTCGGGCCGGTGCGGCGGCTCGCGGGGCTGTAAGCGCTTCGCGTCCGCCGGCGCGGGGCCTTTTCTTCTCTTTTTTCTATCTGTTGTTCGAGGCTGGCACGACCCGTCCGTGCCAGCCTCGAACAACAGACAGAAAAAGGGGGTGTCTGCAAACCGTGTTGGTGAGCTTCGTCTCAACCTGAAAGGGCCTATCTTACTCCGCTTTTCCCGCGGAGAATTCCCTTGCTACACCACGACTTTCGCCGTTTTCTCAATGCCCTCGACGACCTGAATCCGGCCCAGATCGAGGACGCCCAGACGAAGATCCGAGATCTCCGGCGAAAGACGGAAGCGATCTCGGAGATTGAAGCACGGACAAACCAAGAACACAAGTGCCCGTTCTGCGGCGACGAGCGGCGCCAGAAGTGGGGCCGCACGCGGACCAAGGTCCAGCGCTATCGCTGCACCGGCTGCCAGAAGACCTATTCGGGCAGAACGGGCAGCGCCATCGGCCGCATCCATCGCCCAGACCTGTTCATGATGGCGCTGCGGGATATGCTTGGCACCTCCGCACCTCAATCGGTGCGCAAGCTCGCGCGGCGGCTCGGTCTCAACAAATACACGGTCTGGCGCTGGCGGATGCTGGTGTTTTCCATCATCGACAGCAGCTCGGCTATGAGCTTTTCGGAGATTATTGAGGCGGATGAGACCTACCAGCGGGAGTCGCGGAAGGGTTCTCGCAAATGGGTCCGCCACTTCGCCGATCCGAAGAAGGTCACACCGCCGCCCTGCCCCAGGTGGGAGGACTTCACAACGCAGGGACTGAAGATGATGCGGGGGCTCTCGAAGTGGCAACTCCCCATTCTCACCGTCGCTGACCGCGGCGGCGCGCGCCTCTTCCGGCGCCTGCCGAACCGCAAGGGCGTGACACTCGAGCGCGCCATGAAGCCGCTGGTGCCGGCCGATGCCGTGCTCTGTTCGGACGGCGCCAACGGTTACAAGAACCTTGCCGCAGCAGGCAGTCTCGAGCACTTCGTGGTCGGCAGCAAGCCAAGCACGCGCGTGGCCTCAGGCTGCTATCACATCCAGAACGTGAACTCGCTCCACGCCCGCTACAAGAGGTTCATCCAGCCCTTCTGCGGACCGGCCACAAAGAACCTCAGTGGCTACATCCGCTGGCTGGAGGTGAGGCTCGCAGGCATGCAGCCCGCTGACATCCTCCAGACGGCCTGAGAGCCGGCCCAGATATCAGAAAGGAATCTCGTCATCCTCAGCAGGTTGCTCAGGGGGCGCGCCAGCAGGAAGGGGGAAGTTCGTCGTGATAAAGAGATTGAGAATGTCGCCTCGATCCATGAACATCACCTGCGAGCGCTTCGACGCATCGAGCTTCTCACCGAGCCAGTTCCTGGCCTGCTTCGTGATCTCGTCACCGGCCACGATGAATGCATGGTCCACCAAGACCCTCCGATTCAATTCAGGATCGAATATTTCGTGGCCGAGCATCATGCTGTCTTGGTTGTGAATCTCTGCAACGTTCGCGTTTCCAGACTTACTTACTTCGGATGAGTTCAGCTTTCCCTTCTTTGCCTAAATGCCGAAGTAAAGAACGTGAAGTGTCGGAATCGTATACTTCATCCAGACATCCTTGCCGTATTCCAGCGCCTTGTCCTTGTGTCCTGCCGCGGTGATGTGGTGGAAACCGAGCTGGCGGAACAAAGGCAAGAGCACTTCCTCGATCAGCTCATCTTCGGAACACCGATCCAGGTAGTCGGAGAGATGCTTCTCGCGCGCGATCTTCACAGAGGACAAGGGGCGATGAGGGTTTACGAGCTGGGCGATCGTGTTCGTCTTGATGTGTTGTAACTATGCGATGGCGTCACCGTCGTAAAACGCTTCCCATCCTTCTCGCCTCAGCACCGTATTCACAGCAGATAGCGCATTAGCGCGAACTTCGTCGCCTGCCTGCGCTTCCCCGGCGTCGAGCAAGGTTCGGATGATGCGAATGAACGGGTCGGGAGGAAGCTGTGGCGATTGCTGCGGAAGCGCCATGACCTCCTCCAGCCGATCCGCGACCCACTGCCAACGCGTGCTACCATCGTGAACATACTCAAGGTCGCAATCCTCGAAGAACTCCGTGAGGTAGGAGCTGGAACGATATGGGAAGTGCGGCCCCGCCTCCTCGTCCCTGCAGATCATGCGAGCCAGCTCTCGAAGGCTCTTCTTCTTCCACTTCATGACAACCGGCTCCCTCATCAGTCCGTTTGCCAGAATGTGGGACTATCTTGACCAGGGCGAAAGAAGATACTCCGCAGTCAGGAATGATATCAAGATAGAGCGGACGCCAACACGATCTGCGGACACCCCCTAGAAAAAAGAGAAGAAAAGGCCCCGCGCCGGCGGACGCGAAGCGTATTCAACCCCCGACGAGGCTCGCCGCCCGTCGGTCTTCCCGCAGGCGCACCTTCAGGTGCCCCGCGAGGCGCACGGCGAGCGTGACGAGGTTCAAGGTCGGGTGGACGCTGCCCGAGGCGGGGAAGACGGAGCTGCCGGCGACGTAGAGGTTGTCGAGGCCGTGGACGCGGCAGTCGGGGTCGACGACGCTGGATCTCGGGTCGTTGCCCATGCGGGTCGTGCCCATGTGGTGGGCGCTGTTGCCGTGCTGGGGGAAGTCCAGGCTCTCGTCGCTCGCCCAGTCCTCCAGGTAGGCGCGGCCGAGGCCGACGCGGCCGACCTCCTCGGCGAGCACGCGGGCATACGTGCGCACCGTCGCCTTGTCCCGGTCGGAGAGGCGCCAGTCGACGACGACGCGGGGGAGGCCGAGCGCGTCGGATTCGTCGCCGAGGCGGACGCGGCTCATAGGATTCGGCTCCTGCTCCAGGAGGATGCTTACGGTGTAGGTGTTGAGCGCCCCCTGCCAGCCGAGGCGGAGCATCGCTTCCCGGGCGATGCCGCCCAAGTCGCCGGCGACGGTGCCGATCTCGCCGGCGAGGTTCGGGGGAAAATGGCCCTGCCGCACCTCGCGCAGGATGCGGCGCAGCGCCTTGACGCCGGGAGGGCCGAACTGGCCCCCGGCGTAGAAGGCGCCGTCGATGGCGCCGGTCTTGAGGTCGGCCTGCGCCTCGGGCGTCAAGCCGAGGAAGCCCTCGACCCGTCTTCCGTCGGGAAGGTCCCGGTCGGCGAGGAAGGCGGGAGGCACGACGCCGTCGGCGAGCGCCACGGTGAGCGGCTCGTAGACGGGGTGGCCCATGAAGCAGCGGCCGACCATGTCGTGCCGGTTGCCGATCCCGTCCGGGGTCTGGCCCCGCTGGGCGAGAAGGAGGCGGGGGTTCTCGATCCCGCCCATCGCCAGCACGACGGTGCCCGGCCGCACCGTCGCCCGCCGCCCGGTGCGGTTCTGGACCCTGAGCCGGACGACCCGGCCCAGGCCCCCGTCGAGGTCGATGCCGACGAGGGGGGCGTTCAGGACGAGGCGGACGTCCGGCGCCGCGTCGAGGTCCTTGCCGTAGCGCTCGCCGAACGCGGTCGGCGGGCTGAAGCGCCAGAGCCCCGGCTTCAGGCGGCCGCCCGCGAAGGCGCGCGCTTCCAGCTTCGCCAGGGGCGCGTCCCAGTCCTCGCCGGGGGCGAGGCCGATCTCGCAGAGCTCGAGCGCCCGCGCCTGCGGCGCCGCAAGGTCGTCCGCCGCGAGCGGCCAGCCTTCGGGGGCGAACCACGGGCGGGGGCGCAGGGCCTCGGGGCCGAACGGGCGGGAGCGGCCGCCCCAGTGGTTGGTCGAGCCGCCGAGGCAGCGCAGGCGCGCCCAGTCGAGCTCGATCGGCAGGCCCGGGGCGCGGCCGGCGTAGAGGGCTTGGCTGCCGTCCTCGACCTCGGCCCCGCCGGCCTCCAGGAGGACCACGTCGAGCCCCTGCCCCTTCAGTTCGAGCGCCAGCGTGATCCCGGCGGCGCCGGCGCCGACGACGCACACGTCGCAGGCGAGGTCGGCGCCGTCGCCGAGGTCGGCGAGCGTCAGGCGCACGGGCCGCGCCGCCCCAGCATGGCGAGCCAGAAGGCGTCGCGGGCGAGGAAACCCACGAGCCCGTCGTCCTGGTGGCGAGCGAGGAGGAGGAAGGCGAGTCCCGGAAGCGTCGCCAGCGCCGCGAGGGGGGCGTCGTCCGTGGCGGCGGCGAGCGCGGCCAGCGCCGCTTCCCGTTCCTCCGCACCGTCGCCGGCGAGAAGGAACAGGCGGCCGTACGGGTCGGCGGGGTCCGGGGCTTCGCCGAGGCGAAGGAGGAGGGCGGAGACGAGGGTGGCGTAGGCGGCGGCGAAGCTGCGGACGGCGGCGAAGCGGCGGACGAGGTACGCCTGCCGGTTGACGACGGCGGTCACTTGGTCCGAGGTGAGCGTCGTCTGCGCCTTGGCCCACAAGAGCCGGTCGAGGACGGCGGCCCGGCCGCGCCAGCAGGCGAGGCCCCGCATCGCGGAGTCCGCCTCGTCGACCATATCGAGCGCCGGGCGCCAGCCGGCGGGCATCCGCGCCTTTAAGAAGGCCGTGCAGGGATCGCTCGTTTCGAGCATGGTTCGCTCCGTCGGCGGGGCGGGCGGCGCCCTTGCCCCCTTGGTCCATCCCGCCCGGTCCGGCTATCAAGGCGGGTCCGGGCCGCAACGGTCGTATCCTAGTCCGGCGTTAGCGGCAACGGGAATTATCAACCTGGAGTTTAGTTGGTGGCGATGACGGCGGCGGGCGGCGACAGCCCCATGATGGCCCAGTACAGGGCGCTGAAGGCGGCGCATCCGGGGATGCTCCTGTTCTTCCGGATGGGCGACTTCTACGAGCTATTCTTCGAGGATGCCGAGGCGGCGGCCTCGATCCTCGACATCGCGCTGACCAAGCGCGGCAAGGCGGGCGGGGTCGACGTGCCGATGTGCGGCGTCCCGGTCCACAGCGCCGAGGGCTACCTCGAAAGGCTGATCCGCAGCGGGCAAAAGGTCGCCGTCTGCGAGCAGATGGAGGACCCGGCGGCGGCGCGGCGGCGCGGCGGCAAGCCGCTCGTCCGGCGCGACGTGGTGCGGATCGTGACGCCCGGCACGATCACCGAAGACGGGCTGCTGCCGCAGCGGGCGAGCAACCATCTGGCGGCGCTGGCGCGGATCGGCCCCATGCTGGCGCTCGCCTGGGCCGACCTCTCGACCGGGGCGTTCGCCACCGAAGCCTCGACGATCGCCGACCTCGGCGCCGTCCTCGCCCGCGTGGCGCCGGGCGAACTGCTCCTCGACCCCGCCCTCCTCGACGACCCCACGCTCGCCCCCGGCCTCGCCGAGTGGCGGCCCCGCGTCACGGCGCTCGACCCCGAGGAGATGGACGGCGCGCGTGGTGCTTCGCGGCTCAAGGCGCACTTCAACGTCGCCACCCTGGACGGCTTCGGCCGCTTCGAGCGGGCCGAGCTCGCCGCCGCCGGCGCGCTGCTCGGCTACCTGGAGGCGACGCAGAAGGGGGCCGTCGCCCGGCTCGACCGGCCGCGCCGCGTCGAGCCGGGCACGCTCTTGAAGATCGATCCCGCGACGCGGCGCAGCCTCGAACTGCTCCAGGGGCCGGACGGCGGACGGGAGGGCTCGCTCCTCGCCGCGATCGACCGCACCCGGACGGGGGCCGGCGGGCGCCTGCTCGCCGAACGGCTGGCCGCCCCGCTCGCCACGCTCGAACCCCTTGAGCGCCACCACGACGAGGTGGCGGCGTTCCTCGCCGACGGGGGCGCCCGCGAGGCCGTCCGCGACCTGCTGAAAGGGCTGCCCGACCCCGCCCGCGCCCTCTCCCGCCTCGCGCTCGGCCGGGGCGGGCCGCGCGACCTCTGGTGCCTTGGCCAAGCGCTGGCGCGGGCGGGCGACATCGCAACGGCGCTTGCCGGCAAGGGCGGCATCCTGGCCGGGCTGGGCCAGGGCATCGGGCGGCACGACGACCTTGCCGGACGCCTGCTGGGCACCCTGATCGACCAGCCGCCGCCCCAGGCGCGCGACGGCGGGTTCGTCCGCGAAGGGGCGGTGGCGGCGCTCGACGGGCTTCGGGCCTTGCGCGACCAAAGCCGGCGGCGGATCGCCGAGATGGAAGCGGACCTGAAGGCCGAGACGGGGATCCCGTCCTTGAAGATCCGCCACAACAACCTGATCGGGTACCACATCGAGGTGACGGCGAACCACCTCGCCAAGGTGCCGGCCCACTTCGTCCGGCGCCAGGGGCTCGCCGCCGCGAGCCGCTACACGACCGAGGCGCTTTCCGAACTGGAGCGGCGCATCGACGGTGCCGCCGAGGAGGCGCTGGCGCTGGAGCTGGCGACGTTCGAGGCGTTGCGGGGGGCCGTCCTGGAGGCCGCGGAGGCCGTCGCGCGCACGGCCGCGGCGCTGGCCGGGGTCGACGTGGCGGCGGCGTGGGCCGAGATCGCCGCCGGGGGGGACTGGACCCGGCCCCGCATGGAGGCGGGGACGGGGTTCCATGTCGAGGGCGGGCGTCACCCCGTCGTCGAGGCGGCGCTGAAGCGGGGCGGGCAGCCGTTCGTCGCCAACGACTGCCGCCTGGAGGGGGAAGAGCGCCTCTGGCTCGTCACCGGGCCGAACATGGCGGGCAAGAGCACGTTCCTGCGCCAGAACGCGCTCATGGTCGTCCTGGCGCAGGCGGGGGGGTTCGTCCCGGCGAAGGCGGCGGCGATCGGGCTCGTCGACCGGCTGTTCAGCCGGGTCGGCGCCGCCGACGATCTGGCGAGGGGACGGAGCACCTTCATGGTCGAGATGGTCGAGACGGCAGCGATCCTGAACCAGGCGACGGCGCGGAGCCTCGTCATCCTGGACGAGATCGGCCGCGGCACGGCCACCTACGACGGCCTCTCGCTCGCCTGGGCGATCCTGGAGCACCTGCACAAGGTCGGCCGCTGCCGGGGGCTGTTCGCCACCCACTACCACGAACTGACGGCGCTCTGCCGCAGGCTGGACGGGCTCGCCAGCCGCCACGTCCGGGTCGAGGAGTGGGGGGGCGAGGTCGTGTTCCTGCACGAGGTGGCGGACGGCGCCGCCGACCGCTCGTACGGCGTCCACGTCGCAAGGCTCGCGGGGTTGCCCGAGCCCGTGCTGCGGCGGGCGGAGGCGGTGCTGCGCCGCCTGGAGGGGAACACGTCGCGGACCGGCCACCTGGACGACCTGCCCCTGTTCCAGGCCGCACCCCCGCCCCCGCCGCCCGTCCCCTCTCCGATCGCGGCGGCGCTGGCCGAGGTCGACCCGGACACGCTCTCCGCCAGGGCCGCGCTCGACCTGGTCTACGCGCTCAAGCGCCTCGCCGAGGGGCGCGCATAGGCGGCGCCCCGCCGGGCGGCAAGTCCTCACGAGCGCCCGGCCGGGGCCATTGGCGTATGGCATACCACATGCCAATGTTCTTCACCGCTCCCTTCCCCTCGTGCCGAGACGATCCACGCGCGGCCCCAATGTTGATAAACCAAGGCGCCGTTTTTGGACTTTGCTGCCCGCCGGGCAGGGCGTTCTTCAAGTCGCGCTTGACCTTCAAGTGGCGCCGAAAGGGGAAAAGATTTTTATTTTAATATTGCTGAATTTGTTGATTTGATTTATAAAAATCATTTTCATTAACGTACCCAAAAAATCACTTTACTGTCATCGAGCTTTACGCCTATTTGCGGCAGCCCGCTTTCACGCGCAGGCCCGTCTCCCCCTCCGGGGGCGGCCGGGCCGGGTGCCGGCGGCGACAAGCAAGCACCAAGGGAGGAAACCGCGTGGCACGAGTCATCTCGACGCCGGCACGGCCTGGCGGGGTCAGCGACGGCTACCGCTGGACGCAGCTGGCGCTCGGCGTCGTCTGCATGGTGATGATCGCCAACCTGCAGTACGGCTGGACCCTGTTCGTCCTGCCGATCGACAACAGCTACCACTGGGGCAAGGCCGCCATCCAGGTGGCGTTCACGATCTTCGTCCTCGCCGAGACGTGGCTGGTGCCGATCGAGGGCTACCTCGTCGACCGCTTCGGCCCCGCCCCCGTCGTCCTCGTCGGCGGGCTTCTCGTCGGCATATCGTGGGTGATGAACTCCTACGTCGACTCGCTGGCGATGCTCTACGTCGCGGCGGCCATCGGCGGCATCGGCGCCGGCGCCGTCTACGGCACCTGCGTCGGCAACGCGATCAAGTGGTTCCCGGACAAGCGCGGGCTCGCGGCGGGCATCACGGCGGCGGGCTTCGGCATGGGCTCGGCGCTCACCGTCGTCCCGATCGCCAACATGATCGGGTCGGTCGGCTGGCAGCAGACCTTCTTCGTCTTCGGCCTCGGCCAGGGCATCATCATCCTCCTCGTCGGCTTCTTCCTGAGCGACCCGAAGCGCCAGGGCGTCGTCCTCCAGGGCTCGACCCGGCTCAGGCAGTCGAAGCGCGACTACACGCCCAAGGAAGTGCTGCGCTCGCCGCTCTTCTGGGTGATGTACGCGATGTTCGTGATGATGGCGGCGGGCGGCCTCATGGCGACCGCCGAACTCGCCCCCATCGCCAAGGACTGGGGCGTGGGCGACATCCCCGTCACCCTCGTCGGCATCACCCTGCCGGCCCTCACCTTCGCGCTCACGATCGACCGCGTCTTGAACGGCCTCACCCGCCCGTTCTTCGGCTGGGTGTCGGACAAGATCGGCCGCGAGAACACGATGTTCGTCGCGTTCGGCCTCGAGGCGATCGGCATCGTCGTGCTCTACTACTACGGCCCGACCGGCCCCCTCGCCTTCATGGTCCTCACGGGCATCGTCTTCTTCGCCTGGGGCGAGATCTACAGCCTCTTCCCGGCGACCTGCGGCGACGCCTACGGCAGCCGCTACGCCGCGACCAACGCCGGGCTCCTCTACACGGCGAAGGGCACGGCGTCGCTCGTCGTGCCGATCGCCAGCGTCGTCCAGGCGTCGACCGGCACCTGGGAGGCGGTGTTCTGGCTCGCCGCCATCATGAACGCCGTCGCCGCGATCATGGCGCTCGTCGTCCTGAAGCCGATGCTGGCCCGCCACGCCGCCGCGAGCGAGGTCAGTCCCGCCGCCGTCGACGAGGGCGTCGTCATGGGGGGTGGCCCCTACAGCCCGGTCGCCTAGACGGGCACCCCTTCTTCTTCACCTTGCGATCGACGCGCCGCCCCGGCCAGAACTGGCCGGGGCGGTTCGCGTTACAGGGTATGCTCACGCCCGTTGCGATCCCTCACGAAGGCTGGAAAACTTCCCCCCTAGTGCCCGGAGCGAAAAAAGAGAGAATGGACGGCGAAAGGGATGGACGGAAAACAAGGCGATCGAATGTGTCTTTTGGCACAGATCAACGGACAAACCGATCGTAAGGTGCCCCCGACAAGTCCTGATCAACTTGAGCGTCATTTGCATGGGTGTTGAAGTCGTTTGGGAAAGCGTTCGCAATCTGCTATCCTGAAACGTGGCTTCAACCCCGTGCAACCCACCACCACAGAAGCCCAGGGAGAACCTTCATGCGTCGTTCCATCACCAGCGCCGTCGCCGTCGCCGCCCTCCTCGCCGTCGCCGCCCCCGCCTTCGCGCAGCAGAGCGTCAAGGTCGGCGGCAACGCGACCAACACCGCCCTCGTCGGCCAAAACACCAACGCCGCCATCGGCCTCGGGTCCACGGCCAGGACGAAGATCGGCTCGATCAAGAACAGCGACATCGGCGGCAACCTCACCAACACCGCCCTCGTCGGCCAGAACACCAACGCCGCCATCGGCCTCGGCGCCAAGGCCGGCACGGCGATCGGCTCGATCGACGGCGCCAAGGTCGGCGGCAACCTCACCAACACGGCCCTCGTCGGCCAGAACACCAACGCCGCCATCGGCCTCGGCACGACCGCCTGCACCGAGATCGGCACGATCGGCGACACCGACCCCTGCAAGAAGTAGACCCCTTGCCGCCCGGGGAGGGGGGCGGGTCCCGCCCCCCTCCAAGGCCGTCCGAACCGCGAAGAAGGCCACCCGCCATGCGCCCGACCCTCGCCGTCTTCCTTCTCCTGACCGCCGCCCTCGCCGCGGGCGATGTCGCCGCGAAGGAGTACAACCAGCGCACCACGCTCGACCCCGGCAAGATGGCGAAGATCCAAAGGGTCGTCACCCACGGCCGCACCGAGGGCGCCCGCCAGGAGGAGGGGACGAAGGGGATCGCGGGACAGGCGAACAACCCGAACAGCACGATCGTCAACACCGGCTGCGGCGACCTCAGCTTCGGCAACGTCAAGACGACCGGCCGGCCCGGCGAGCGCACCCCGCGCGAGAACATCGTCGTCGCCAGGGAAGTGATCAACGCCCCGATCAACTGCGGGACGCGCGGCCGCCAGCGGCGCTGACGCCCCGCCCCGACGCAGGCGGGCTTGCGGAAACGAGTCCAAGAAACGCGAAGGAACGTTCATGCCACGCGCCACCCCCGCCCCGCTCGGGGCCGCAGCCCTTCTCCTTCTCGGCGCCTGCGCCTTCACCCCCCCTGAGAAGACCTACGAGGCGGCGCAGCCGAAGACGGCCCCCATCCGCAACATCACGAGCTTCACCGAGCCGCTCCGCTGCATGGACGACCTGTTCCGGCGCTTCGGCAAGACGAACTACCTCGTCACCTCGCAGGGCATCCCGGACGCCACGGGCGAGGTCTCGACGGGGACGAAGGAGATGCTGATCTCGGCGATCTCGAAGATGTCGACGCGCAGCAACGCGTTCAGCTTCATCGACTACGAGGCGACGGGCGACATCGCGACGCTGGCCTCCTTCCTCGCCGACCCGGCGGGTCCCCCCGTGCCGGCCGGGTTCGAGATCCCGAACTACTACATCAGGGGCGCCGTCACCCAGCTCGACAGCGGCGCCATCGCCGAGAGCGCGTCCGGGGGCATCGGCATCCCCCAGGGCGACATCGGCGCGTCCACCGACCAGACCAGCTCGGTCGTCACCGTCGACCTCAACGTCGGCAACCTGCTGACGCGGCGGATGCTGCCCGGCGTGTCGTCGAGCAACTCGATCGTCGTGCGCCGCACCGGCAGCGCGATCGACGCCGGCGCCACGATCCAGAAGCTGGGCGCCAACTTCAACCTCACCTTCAACAAGAGCGAGGGGATGGCCCAGGCGGTGCGGACCCTCATCGAGCTCGGCACGATCGAGGTCCTGGGCAAGCTCCTCCAGGTGCCCTACTGGCGCTGCCTCGAGATCGACCAGACCAACGCCGAGGTCAGGGACCTTTCCCAGGACTGGTTCGAGACGATGGACCAAAAGGAGCAAGTGCGCTTCGTCCAGCGCGCGCTTGCGGGCCAGGGCGCCTACGACGGCCCCCTGAACGGCACGCTCGACGGCCCGACCAAGGAGGCGATCGGCGCCTACGAGTCGGCGAACGGGCTGCTCGCCGACGGCCGCGTCACCTACGCCCTCTACGCCTCGCTCATCGCGGGCGACCTGGCGCTCGGCAAGGAGCCCGACCCGAAGGCGACGCCCGCCGTCTTCGAGCCGCGCCGGGGTCCCGTCGGCGCCACCCCCCTCTACCTCAACCTGACGACGCCGAAGGGGCCGAAGGCGCGCTACAATCCGGGCGAAGCGTTCAGCCTCACTTTGCGCACCAACGCCGACGCCTTCGTCTACTGCTACTACCAGGACGCGGGCGGGCAGGTGGTGCGGCTGTTCCCGAACCGCTACGCCCCGGACCCGTTCATCCACGCGCAGGAGGCGGTCGAGGTGCCGGGCGTGGCGCCGTTCGACCTCGTGCCCGAGGTGCCGAACAGCCTGGAGCGGATCCTATGCCTCGGCGCCCAGGGCGAGGTCGGCACCCTCCTGCCCGCCGCCTTCAAGCGGGACGACCTCGCACCCCTGCCCGTCCCCGGCCTCGACCAGGTGGCGCGCGTCTTCGCCGCCTCGACCAAGGCGCCGCTCAGCAAGGCCGAGGTCCAGATCCAGGTGCTGGGGGGCTGAAGGCGCCATGCGACCGCCCCGCCCCCCGCCCCTCTACTCGCCGCCCTCGATCCGCCCGGCGCCGACGACGCTGCGCTCCAGGTGCCCGACCTTGCCCAGCCGCACGAGGCCGGCGCCGACGAGTTCGACCGTGGCGTTTTCGGCCCGGCCCATGAAGGCGACCTCGCCGTCGCCCTGGATCGCCACCCGCAGGTCGGCGACCTCACCCTTCGGCACCTCGACCTTCCCCGCCCCCGTCACCTGGACGGCAAGCCCGTCCCCGACGGTGGCGAGCGAAACGTCGCCGTCGCCCGTGACCCCGAGGTTGGCCGTGGCGGCGCCGCCGGCCTTCGCCGTGCAGCCGACGCAGTCGAGCCGGAGCGAGCCGTCGACGGCGTCGATCTCGGCCTTGCCGGTGAAGCCCAGGACCTCGAGGTCGGTACCCTTCGGCACCTTGGCCTCGACCTCGACGGGCGGCGTCCCTTCCGTCGTGTCGTTGCCGGAGCCGATCGAGACGCTGGACGTGCCGCCGTTGGTCGTGACGACGGTCATGGAGCCCACCCGGGTCACCGAGTTGACGTCGCCGCCCCCCGCCTCGACCCGAAGGGCGTCCCCGTCCCGGTCCACCCGGACGGCGTCGAGCGCCTTCCGCTCGCCCTTCAGCACGACCTCGATTTGGTCCGCGCCGCCCGCCTCGACCCGCAGCCGGTCGCCGAAGCCGGCGAGGACGAGGCGCTTCGCGTCGGCGGGGTCGAGCGCGCGCTCGGCCGCGAGGGCGAAACCCGACGAGGCGAGCAGCCCCGCAAGTGCCATGCAAGACGATCGGAACACGTACATGCTTTCCTCCACGATCCTGACTTCAAACCGACTGTATCATGTCGGCAGATGTTTTTTAACACTATTCGTCACTTTTCTTCTTGTTTTTTCTCACAACTTGACAGTATTTGCCGGCGTTGCCCCGACTCCGCCCAAGGCGTCCCCGCCGGTCAAGGTGGGCGGTAGCGGCCCCGACGCGGGGCGCGAGGCGGGTCTGGACGGGATCGGCCGGATGAGCGGGGCGTCGTCGGTGCGCTGCTGGCAGAACGGCAAGGAGGTCCTGAGCGAGGACGGCTTCGCCAACGCCCAGGTCGGCGAGGCCGCCGGCCGCTACGGCATCCGCCTCGAAGGCGCCTCCACCCTCCTCCTCGTGCCGATCCAGGAGAACCTGTGCGCCGTCACGGTCGAGCGGCCCTGATCCCGCGCCCCCCAACCCCCTTCCCACGCAAGGAAACGAGCCATGCGGATCGAACCCACCTCTCCCCTTCTGGCGCTCGCCTTTCTGCCGCTGCTCACCGCCCCGGCGCTGGCGGGGCAGGACGTCGTCATCTTCCAGGACGTGCCGACGGTGGACGAGCTGAACGGCGTGCTGTTCGGCAAGAGGGGCGAGGCCGCCCACGGCGAGGCCGCCCAAGGGGAGACGAAGCCGATCGCCCTCAAGACGCGCTCGATCCGCTTCCGCGATCAGGCGACCCCGGCCGCCCCCTTGCCCGAGGCACCGGCGGCGCCCGCGCCCGCGGCGGTGGCGGTGCAGGAGTCCTTGCCGGCGCCGACGCCCGAGCCCGTGCAGACGGCGTCCTTGGGCGAGGCGCCCGCCCCCGCCCCCGGCGGGGGGGTGGCGCTCGGCTTCAACATCCTCTTCCGGCTGAACTCGACCGAGATGCTGCCCGAGTCGAAGCCCTACGTCGACCGCCTGGGCGAGGTGCTGAGCCTGCCCGAGAACGAAGGCAAGTCGCTCGTCGTCGTCGGGCACACCGACGCGAGCGGCGACGAGGCGTACAACCAGCACCTCTCCGAGGCCCGCGCCCAGGCCGTGCGCGCCTACCTCGCCGACGCGTGGCACGTGCCGATCGCCAACCTCGACGTGAAGGGCGTCGGCGAGGGCAGCCCGCTCCCCGGCACCGACCCGCTCGACGCCACCAACCGCCGGGTCGAATTCTACGCCCTGAACTGAGCGTGAAGACGGGCGGGGCGCCCCAGGACCGGGGGACCGGGGGGAGCGGGAACGACGGGCGGCTGCTTTCGGTCCTCCTCGCCCGCTGGCAGGCGCGCGCCGCCTTCCACGAGGCGCTGGAGGACGCGGCGAGGAACGCGCTTGCCGGCGACGACCCGGACGAGGTGAGCGGGCTGATCGAGCAGCAGCTCACCACCGAGCAGACCGAGTACATCGCCGAGTTCCTGTTCGCCCTTCGCCGCGCCGGCTGCGCCGAGCCCCCGAAGCTGGGCGCCTACATCGACCGGCACAACGCGATGGTGGAAACACTCCTGGAGGCGCTGGCGGCCGAACGCCGGGGCGAGGCGCCCCTGGGTGCCGGGCAGAAGCGCCGCCTGTGGCGGCTGCGCTCCGCCCGCTTCAACGACCGGATACGGGCCTCCGCCCTGGAGCGGCTCGGCGACGGCCGGCTCCTCCTGAGCCTGAAGGACCTGGAGCGGTTCATGGCGCCGCACATGGACCCCACCTTGTGCCGCGACCGCCTGGACGCGCTCGTCCAAGTCGGCCTGCTCGGCGACGAGGCCCGGCCGAACATCCGCCTGTTCTGGCCGCTGGACCGGCTGGAGGCGATCGTCGCCGGGCAGCTGTCGGTGTTCCTCGAAGGGCTGGGAGACGAATGATGCGCCGCCGATGCCTGCTGTTCGCCCTGTCCTTCCTCGCGGCCGGGACGGCGATGGCCGCCGACCTCCGCCTCCAGCTCAACCCGGCGCTGGCCAGACTCGACGCCGCCGATCCCAAGCGCGCGAAACGGGTGCTCGACGCCCTCGACGCCATCGTCCGGAACCGGCCGTTCACGACGGCGGAAGCACCGCCCCGGACGCGCGCGATCGACCCGCCCGTCGAGCGGCTGCTGAACGAGAACCCGCTGTTGCAGGAGGCGTGGCGCATCGACCCGAAGGCGGCGCTGACCCAGATCCGCGAGATCGTCGCCATCGGCGGGAATTGAGTCGGGGATGGTGGGCGATACTGGGATTGAACCAGTGACCCCTACGATGTCAACGTAGTGCTCTCCCGCAGAGCTACACGCCCCATTCCATGGGAAACCGCACCGG
>JAGRGG010000171.1:0-6437 GCA_020445645.1 Geminicoccaceae bacterium
AAGCGACGGCGGCGAGGCGGGGCATGGGGGCGGCTCCTGGCGGAAGGGTCCGCCGGGAGGATAGCACGGGCTTAGGAATAAAAGCAAAAACGCCGGGCCGTGGACGCGGCGCCCCAACCTCCGCCCGCGTGCCCCGGACCCGATCCGGGGCCTGCCGCCGCATCAAGGCCGTCCGGCGGACGGCTCGACGGTTGGGGCCATCAGGCCTCGGATCAGGTTCGGGGCGCGCGGGCGGGAGCGGGAACGCTTCAGGCCCGTCGGGTCGATGGGGGGCGCGCCGCCGCTTCCCGCCCGTCCGCCTTGGCGCTTCCGGTGATCCGCCCTATCATGCCGTCACCCCACGACCTCCCGAAAGGCGAAGCGACGATGCCGGCCACGACCGTCGAACTGCGCAACGTCGCCGGCACCGGGGCGGCGGTGGGGTGGGCCGGCTGCCACACCCTGGTCGTCGACCGGCCGGCGGGCAAGGCGGGCGGCGCGGGGCTCGGCTTCAACGGCGCCCAGCTGCTCGCCCTCGCGCTCGGCGGGTGCTTCTGCAACGACCTGCGCTACGCCGCCGACGCGATGGGGATCCCCCTCGGCGGAATCGCCGTCAGCGTCACCCTTGCCCTCGACGGCGACCCCCTCCTCGCCACGGCGGCGACGCTGGAGGTTGCCTGCGAGACGCTGGACGGGTCCGATCCGACGAGGGTGATCGAGCGGGCCGAGGCGGGCTGCATGGTCGGCAACTCGCTCCGGCAGGGGGTGCCGGTGACGATCCGGGCGGCGGGGTAGGGGGTGTGGGGAGACGGAAGGTTGATTACGTATCGTGTCCCCGAAACCCCCGCGAAGGTTGATTACGTATCGTGTCCCCGAAACCCAGAAACCCCCGCGAAGGTTGATAAACCCACATCACGTATTCTCAGAAACCCCCGCGAAGGTTGATTACGTATCGTGTCCCCGAAACCCAAAAATTATGTTTTACCTACTTGCATCACGTATTCTTATAATTCCTCCTTCCAAAGCCTTGGCATATATCGCGGGATTTTCTATCGAAGCATCTAAAACGCTTTTGGCAGAATTTTTCTGCGCAAGTGGAGCACATAATAGACCTAAAAATATCAAACTGACGCCGACCCACCACGGCAAAAAGAAGAATGATACAATCCCAATGGCGATGAAAGCATATATTAAAGTCCGAATTGCAGCTTGGCTTTTACGCGCTTTTTGCGGAAAATTTCGATCTTGAAGCATGAAACCAGCACGGGAACGATCTACATCTAAACTTATTTGTCCCGAATTATATTTACTGACAAATTCTTTGTGCGGAATGTTTAGGTATTTTTGTTTCATTTCCTACCTCACTTCTTGGTGTTTTAAGAATACATTACATAGTTGGGAGGTGAGCAGGCGCTTGATGGCACGCTCGGGTGCTTCGTAGATGTCCTGCCCGCACAGGAAGTCGTCGAAGCACCCGCCGGGCCTGCCCAATTCCACGTCCGTGCTCATACCAACCTCTCTCTTCCTGTTTAACCAATAAAAACAAAAAGAAAAGCCCGCGCGGCGAGCGCACGCGAAGCGTCGACTTTCCCTATTCCCCCTCGTTCGGGATGTCGATCACCGTGCCGCAGTGCTTGCAGTGGACGGCGTCGGGGTCGTGGCGGAGGAGGCCGCAGCGGGGGCAGCGGTGGCGGACCTTCGCGGGGCGAAACGCGGTCTGGACGAGGCGGATGAAGAGGGAGATGCCGAAGATCATGACCAGCGCGGCGAGCAGCCGGCCGGACGTGCCGACGAGGGTGACGTCGCCGAAGCCGGTGGTCGTGAGGGTGGTGACGGTGAAGTAGAAGGCGTCGGCGTAGTTGGCGATGTCGGGGTTGCGGCCGTGCTGGGTGACGTAGACGACGGCGGTGACGACGAAGAGGAAGACGACGATGTTGACGATGGCGCCCAGCATCTCCTCGTTCTCGCGCACCCAGTGGAAGCGGCGGCGCAGCAGGCCGAGGACGTGGTAGGACCGCAGGAGGCGGATGGCGCGAAGGACGCGTAAGAAAGCGAACTCGGCGACGAAGGCGGGGGCGATCAGGGCGACGACGACGACGGCGTCGGCGAGGGTGGTGGGGCGCAGGAGGTGGCGCCAGGGGCTCTCGGCGACCCAGGTGCGCAGGACGAAGTCGAGGGCGAGGACGGCGCCGATCAGGATGTCGAGGGCGACGATCCAGCCGCCCTCGTGGACGAAGCTGACGGTGAGGAAGAAGGCGATCGTCGCCACGTCGAAGGCGAGGAGCGCGTACTGGAACAGGGCGGCGTCGCGGTCGGTGCCGTGGTAGAGGCGGCGGAGCCGACGGCGGACGACCGGGAGGGGGTGGGCCTTTCGCTTCGGGGCCTCGATCTCGGCGGACAAGGCGGGGCTAGCTCAGGACCGGGGCCATGACGTGGGCCTCGAAGGCGGGGCGTTCCTTCAGGCGTTCGAGCCACGCCGCGAGGTTCGGCAGGTCGGGGCGCTCGAAGGGCATGGCGCTCCAGCGCCACGCGGCGCAGCCGAGCGGGACGTCGCCGATGGTGAGGCGGTCGCCGGCGACGTAGGGGGCATCGGCGAGGCGTTCGTCGAGGATGGCCCAGAGGGGTTCGAGGGCCTTGGCGGCGGCGGATGCCGCCTTCGGGTCGCGCTGGGGTTCGGGCAGGCGGATCAGGTTCATGAAGAGGGTGAACATGGGCGGGTTGAGGGTCGTCGCCTGCCAGTCCATCCAGCGGTCGGAGAGGGCGCGCTTGGCGGGGTCCGCGTCCCACAGGCCGCCCTCGTCGTAGCAGGCGGCCAAGTAGCGGACGGTGGCGTTGCTCTCCCACAGGACGAGGCCGCCGTCTTGCAGGACCGGGATGCGGGCGTTGGGGTTCATGGCGAGAAAGCCGGGGTCGTCGAGGCCGCCGTAAGGGCCGCCCTTGTCGTGGCGCTCGTGGTCGAGGCCGATCTCGGCGACCGTCCACATCACCTTCTGCACGTTGATCGAGTTGTTCCGGCCCCAGACCGTGACCATGCGCCCCTCCCCTGGCTTGGCACCCCCCGATATAAGGCATGGGGGGCGGTGCGGGGAACCCCGGCGCGTGGGCTTCCGTTCCTCGGTGACGGAACAACGGGGAAGCGATGGGCATGGCCGACCGGCGGGACGCGATCGAGAAGGGGGCGAGGCTCGGCTACGCGGCGAGGGGCCTCGTCTACCTCATCATCGGAGGGTTGGCCTTCCTTGCCGCCGTCGGGCCGGGGGCGGGCGGCGATACGACCGACACCAAGGGGGCGCTGCGCACGCTCCTAAGCCAGCCGTTCGGGCAGGTGATCCTGGGGGTCGCGGCGCTCGGCCTCCTCGGCTACGGCGTCTGGCGCCTCGTCATGGCGTGGCGCGACCCGGAGGCCGAGGGCATGGGCGCCAAGGGGGCGGCCAAGCGCCTCGGCTACGCCGCGAGCGGCGTCGCCAACCTGGCGCTCGCCTATTTCGGCTTCGGCCTGATCTTTCCGGGGCTCTTTCCCTTCAGCGGCAGCTCGGGGGGCGGGGGCGATTCAGGAGGCGGCGGGACGCGGGACTGGACGGCGACGCTGATGGGGTACCCGGCGGGACGGTGGCTGGTCGGCCTCGTCGGCCTCGTGGTCCTCGTCGTCGCCGCCGCCTTCCTGGTCCGTGCCTTCAAGGCCTCGTTCGAGAAGCACCTGTCGCCGGAAGCGCGCACCGACGCGATCGTCAACGTCTGCCGCTTCGGCGTCGCGGCCAGGGGCGTCGTCTTCGCCATCATCGGCGTCTTCTTCCTCGTCGCCGCGTGGCAGAGCGACCCCTCGGAGGCGAAGGGGCTGGACGCGGCGCTGGAAACCCTCCAGCGGCAGCCGTTCGGCTGGGTGCTCCTCGGCCTCGTCGGCGCCGGCCTCGTCGCGTTCGCCTTCTACAGCTTCGTCGAGGCGCGGTATCGGTATATCCCGACAGGGTAGAGAGCCGGCTTGGTTCTTCTGAACAGCGGCGTTGAGTGGAGTGTCGGCGCGACATCGGCATGATCGCCGAGAGCGAGGAGGGACCATGACCAGACGACCGCGCCGGAACCCCAGCCCGGCTTTCAAGGCGAAGGCGGCGTTGGCGGCCCTCCGGGGCGAGAAGACGCTGGCCGAGCCGTTCGACGTGCACCCGAACCGGATCACGCAGTGGCGCGCGCGGCCGCTGGAAGGCGCCTCTGGCGTGTTCGGCGCCGTCGCCCCGGCTGAGGCGGCCCCGGCGGAGGACGTCAAGACGCTGCACGCGAAGATCGGCGGGCTGACGCTCGAGACCGATTGTTTGTCCGGCGCGCTCGGCAAGGCGGGTCCGCTGCCGAGCGCAAGGCGATGATCGACCGCGACCACGGGCTGAGCGTCAGCCGCCAAGCGAAGGTCCCCGGGATCAGCCGGGGCAGCGTCTACTACCTGCCGCGCCCGGCTTCGGACGCCGAACCTGCGCTCATGCGCCGGATCGACGGGCTGCACCTGGAGCATCCGTTCGCGGGCAGCCGGATGCTGGAGGGCCTGTTGCAGGCCGAAGGGCACGAGGTGGGCCGGCTTCATGTCTCGACGCCGATGAAGAGGATGGCGATCGAGGCGCTCTGCCGCCGTCTGAACACCTCAAAACCGGCACCAAGGCACAAGGTCTACCCCTAGCTGCTGCGGACCCTCTCGGTGACGCGGCCGAACCAGGTCTGGGCGATGGACATCACCTATGTCCCGATGGCCCGCGGCTTCGTCTACCTGGCCGCCGTCATCGACTGGTTCAGCCGCAAGGTCCTGGCATGGCGGCTGTCGATCACGCTCTCGGCCGACTTTTGCATCGAGGCCTTGGAAGAGGCGCTCGGTCGCCACGGCCGGCCGGAGATCTTCGACTCCGATCAGGGCTCGCAGGTCACCAGCCTAGACTTCATCAAGGGGCTGAAGGATGCCGAGATCGCCATCAGCAGGGGCGGCAAGGGCGCCTGGCGCGACAACGTCTTCGTCGAGCGGCTCGGGCGGACGGTGAAGTACGAGGAAGTCTACCTGCGCGCCTACACCGGCGTCTTTGAGGCTCGCGCCTCGATCGGCCGCTGCCTCGGCTTCTGCAACGGCACGAGGCCGCCTTCGCTTGGTGGGCAGACGCCCGACCAAGCCTATCTCAACCAGCTGACGCCAATCCCGGCGGCAGCCTCACCAAGGCGGAAATCCACTCAGCGGCACCCCGGATGCTGTTCAGAAGAACCAAGCCAGCTCTTCTGGCCTCCGAACCGCGCGCTGCCCAGCAGCAGATCCGCGAGCTGCAACGGCTGCTCGGCAAGAAGACGCTGGAGACCGAGCCCCTGCGCGAGGCGATGGAGCGCGCCACCCCCCGCAAAAAGCTGCCCTTGCGCGTGACCCCGTGGCTCGGGGACGGCCGGTGAGCGCGATTGCCTCGGCGCTGGGCATCTCGCGCCCGCACCTCATCGCCTCTCGGCAGGTCCTTGCCTCTCGGCAGCCCATGGCGCGGCAGCGCGGACGCCCCCGACGCCGGCTTGCTGGCCGCGATCCGGACGCTGATCGCCGATCTGCCCACCATCGGGCCCTGCCCGATCCCCCGGAGGGATGTCGGCGAAGCTGACAGGGGCTACCGGCGCGTCCATGCGCTGCTGCGCCGAGAGGCCGAGGCACAGAGGGGCAGCAGCCCGCGCCGAACGTGAAGCGGGGTCTACCGGGTGATGAAGGTGCACGGCCTGCTGCTCCAGCGCCCTGCCGGCGGGGCCGAGGCCCGCCGCCACGAAGGGAAGGTAGCGGTCGCAACCCGCAACACACGTTGGTGTTCGGAGGGGCTGGAGATCGCGGCCGAGAACGGTGAGCGGGTGCGTGTCGCCCTCACGTTGGACGGCTGCGACCGGCAAGCCATGCGCTTTGTGGCGACGACCGCCGGCATCACGGACGAGGACGTGCGCGACCTGATGGCGGCGGCCGTCGAGCGCCGCTTTGGGCCGGTCGACCAGTTGCCTAGCCCTATCGAGTGGCTGACCGACAACGGCAGCTGCTACTCGGCCCGCGAGACGCGGCGCTTCGCCCGCGGTCTCGGCCCGGTCCCGAAGACGACGCCGCTGGAGAGCCCGCAGTCCAACGGTATGACGGAGGCGTTCGTGCGCACCCTCAAGTGCGACTACGTGCGCGTCTCGGCCCTGCCGGATGCCACAAGCGTGCTGCGCCAGCTGCCGCTTTGGCTCACTCACTACAACGAGCTTCACTCCCACCGCGCGCTCGGCTACCGCGCGCCGCGCTAGTTCATCGCCCGATCAACCCAGGAGGCTCTGTCCGATCTTTAGGGGGCAACAACATGATGCGCGCATCGGCTACGTGGAGCAATTTCAAGCGATCGCTTCAGCGCGCTTACCCTAGGCCCTGTTAGTTCTTGAGCCCGGCTCCATGTTTTCCTTCGTTCACGACGGGGGCGGGCATGGGCATTTTGACGGAT
>JAGRGG010000171.1:6581-35647 GCA_020445645.1 Geminicoccaceae bacterium
CTCGGACCGTGGTGGCGGGCGGCGCGGACCTTCATCCGCTGGGGCAGGCTTGCGGGTGTGGGAACGGCTGCCCGCCATGGCGCAGGAGAAAGGCGTGCGCCTTGGCAGGGTGCCTCGGGACGGCACCACGATCCGCGCGCACGCCAAGGCGGCGGGGACCAGGAGCGGCAAGCCCAACCCGCCAAAGGGGGATCCGAACGCCGCCTTGGCGTGCGCGCGGATGCCCCGGCCGTCTGCCGACGGCCGCCCTTCGGGACGGACGATCGGCCCGCCGCCGATCGTGGTGCCGTCCCGAGGCACCCTGCTAAGGCACACGCCCTTGGTCTGCGCCACGCCGGGCAGCCGTTCCCACACCCGCAAGCCTGCCCCAGCGGATGAAGGTCCGCGCCGCCCGCCACCATGACCGGCACGCTGATCGTCCGTCCCGAAGGGCGGCAGCAACGCTGCCGAGGGACCCGGTTCGGCCGGCACCCAACGCCCCTTCGCCCCGTGGCTTGCAAGGCGGCCGGCACGCCTCGATCGGCGGTGCCACCCCCCCACTCCGCGTCGGACAACACCGCCACGTCCGCCTCCATGGCCACGGCGGCAAAACATGGAGCCAGCGTCAGGGCCTAGCAGGGCCTAGCCTTGAAGGGGATTTGCGCGCAGCCAGTCGAGAACCTGTCCGGCGCTGCGGTTGGGCGGGAAGACCGGGTAGAAGGCGTGCTCGATCGTGCCGTCGCGGACGACGAGGGTGAGGCGCTTGAGGAGGGTCATGCCGTCGGCCTCGAAGGTGGGCAGGCGCAGGGCCTGGGTCAGGCGCAAGCCGGCGTCGCTCAGAACCTCGAACGGCAGATGCAGGCGTTCGACCATCTCGCGCTGGTAGGCGGTCGACTGGGTGCTGAAGCCGAAGACGCCGGCGCCCAGGGCAGCGAGGTCGGCGTGATGGTCGCGGAAGGCGCAGGACTGGGGCGTGCAGCCGCGGGCGCCGGGGATCGCGTCCCAGCCCCGGGGCAGCGGCCCGCTCGGCACGCCGGTCATGGGATAGGCGTAGACGACGGTGCGGCCGGGGGGCAGCACCGCGAGGTCGACCGCGCGACCCCCGGTCGAGGGCAGCGACACGGCCGGCACGGCGGTGCCGGGCAGGTGGTCGCAGGCGCCGTCGTCGGCGGGTGCGGGCAAGTCGGCGGGGAGATCGGCGAGGTTCGTCGTCATGGGGTTGTCTTCAGAACAGATTACGCTTCGCGTCCGCCGGCGCGAAGCGTAACAGCTCAGGCGGCAAGGGGCGGGCGCTCGAAGTCGGCCGAGGGGGCAAGACCCAGGCGCAAGGCGACGGTTTCGGCGATGGCCGCGGAGGCGGTGAGGCCGGGGCTTTCGATGCCGAAGAGGTTGACGAGGCCCGGCAGGCCGTGGGTTTCGGGGCCGTCGATGCGGAAGTCGGGGGCGGGGGCGCCGGGGGGGGCGATCTTCGGGCGGATGCCGGCGTAGCCGGGCTCGAGGGCGCCGTCGGGGAGGTCCGGCCAGTAGCGGCGCACCTCGGCGTAAAAGGAGTCCGCGCGGGCGGGGTCGACCGTGTAGTCAATGCTGTCGACCCATTCGGTGTCGGGGCCGAAGCGGGCGCGGCCGGCGAGGTCGAGGGTGAGGTGGACGCCGAGGCCCGCCGCCTCGGGGACGGGGTAGACGAGGCGGGAAAAGGGTGCCCGGCCGGCGAGCGCGTAGTAGCTGCCCTTGCAGTACCATTCGCCGGGGACGTGGGCGGGGTCGAGGCCGTCGATCCTGCGGGCGAGCGTCGGCGCGTGCAATCCTGCGACGTTGACGAGGACGCGGCAGCCGAGTGTCATGGGCGCCTCGCCGCCGACCTCGACGACGAAGCCGCCGCCCTCGGCACGCGCGGATTGGAAGGGGGCGTTGAACGCGACGGCGGCGCCCTTGTCCTCGGCGTCGCCCTGGTAGGCGAGCATGAGGCCGTGGCTGTCGACGATGCCGGTCATGGGCGACCAGAGGGCGGAGGTGCAGCGGAGCCGGGGTTCGAGATCCCGCGCGCGGTCGCCCGTCCAGCGCTCGACCTCGACGGCGCCGTTGGCGTGCGCTTTCGCCATGATCCGGTCGAGATCGGGGTCCTGCGCCTCGCCGGTGGCGACGATGAGCTTGCCGCAGCGGCGGTGCGGGATGCCGCGCTCTTCGAGGTAGCGGTAGAGGAAGGCGCGGCCGGCGAGGCAGAGACGGGCCTTCAGGCTGTCCTTCGGGTAGTAGATGCCGGCGTGGATCACCTCGCTGTTGCGCGAGCTGGTGCCGTTGCCGATCAGCCCGTCGCCTTCCAGGACCAGGACCTCGCGGCCGGCGAGCGCGAGACGCCTTGCGACGGCGAGACCCACGACCCCGGCGCCGACGACGACGCATTCCACCCGTTCCATGCCGGCCCCCAAGTCCCTTCCTTCGCCGATCCTAGCCCCCGACCGTTAAGATTCCGTGAGCGCGCGCAGGCTTTCCCCGTCGGCGCCGGCGTCGCGGGCGGCGTCCAGGATGTCGGCGAGGCTCTTGGGGTCGAGCGGCACGCCGTCCCGGCGGCGCTCGGCGCGAACGCGCGCCTCGGGTTCGCCGGGAACCAGCACCTCGTCGAAGCCGGCCGCCGGCGGCGACGCCTTGATCCAGGAGCGGACGGCGGCCGCCTCATGCCCCAGCGCCGCGGGGTCGCCGAGGGCGGCCGCGCGGATGACGACCGAGAGCATGCTGTTGACGATCCCGCCCTGGCGGGGGTGGTCGGGCTGGAGGGTGAGCCCGCCGGTGAGTGCTGCGCCCAGAAGTTCGCAGACGATGGCGAGGCCGGAGCCCTTGTGGCCGCCGAACGCGCGGATGGCGCCTTCCTGAAGGTCGACGAGGGGGACAGGGTCGCGGGTCGGCCGGCCGGCGGCGTCGATGAGGGCGCCTTCGGGCACCGCGTCGCCCCGGTTGCGGGCGACGCGGGCCTTGCCGTAGGCGATGGCGCTGGTCGCCATGTCGAGGACGACGGGGGCACCCTCCGCCGGGAGGCCGGCGGCGAAGGGGTTGGTGCCGAGCCGGGCGTCGCCGCAGGCGTAGGGGGCCTGGAGGGCGCGGTGATCGGCGACGTTGACGAAGTGGACCGAGGCGAAGCCTTCGGCCGCCAGCGCCTCGACGTAGTGGCCGATGCGGCCGACGTGCGAGCTGTTCTTCAGGGCGACGACGCAGGCGCCGGCCTCGCGCGCGCGGGCCGCGCCGAGGTGGAGCGCGTCGCGGGCCATGCGTTGGCCAAGGCCGCGCTTCGCGTCGCAGTGGACGAGGCCCGGCAGGTCGGCGAGGACGGCGAGTTCCTGGTTCGGTACGGCGAGGCCGTCCCGGACGAGGCGGACGTAGTCGGGCAGCATCCCGACGCCGTGCGAGTCGTGGCCGGCGAGGTTGGCGCCGACGAGATGGGCCGCCACGGCGTCGGCCTCGTCGTCGTTGCTGCCGAGTGCCTTGAGCGTCGCCCTCGCCATCGCCTCCAGCGCCTCTGCCGGGATGCGCCGCATCGTCATGCCCCCTTCTGCCCGCTGCTCCGCCCGCTGCCGGCAACGGCGACCAGGGCCGCTTCGAGGCCGGGGACGCAGGCGATGGTCCCCTTGTGGACGGGGTCGGGTTCGTTGAAGCGCAGGGCGCAGCCCAGCCCGTCGCGCGCGCGTCCGCCCGCCTCCTCCAGGATGAGCGCGGCGGCGGCGATGTCCCAGTCGCGGGCGCGGCGCCAGGAGAAGAAGGCGTCGAACCGCCCGGCGGCGACGAGCGCCATCTTGTAGGCGAGCGAGCCGATGCGGACCACCTCGGCGTCGGGGAACACCGACCTGAAGGGGTGCTTCCTGTCCTCGCCCTCGCTGACGGCGATCTTCGCCCCCTTCAGTTCGACGCGGGGTGTCACCTCCAGCTTTGCCCCGTTGAGGAAGGCACCCTTGCCCCGCTCGGCCCAGAACAGCTGGTCCTTCGCCGGGTTGAGGAGGGCCGCGAGCCGGGGCGTTCCGTCCTCCACGAGGGCGATGCTGATCGTGAACTCGGGCCGCCCCTCGGCGAAGCTGCGGGTGCCGTCGATCGGGTCGACGACCCAGACCGCGCGCGCCTCCAGCCGGGCCGGGTCGTCCTCGGTCTCCTCGGAGAGCCACGCGATCCCGTCCGCCCGCGTCGCCTCGAACAGCCGGGCCTTCAGGTGGCGGTCGATCGCCACGTCGGCCTCGGTCACGGGCTGCCCCGGCGCCTTGTCCCAGCGGCGGCAGGGTTGCCGGAAGTGGCGCATGGCGATGGCGCCGGCCTCCGCGATCGCGTCGCGGAGGAGGGGTTCAAGGGCGGCGGGGTCGCCGAGGGGGGGGCGGACGGCGGGGCGCAGGTCGGTTTCCATCGCCAAGAGATGACGCGCGGGCGGCGGCGGGGCAAGGGCGGCGTGAACGCCGTTCAGCCCATCCCCATCAGGACGGCGAGCTTGGCGCGGATCTCGGCGAGGGTGGCGGGGGGCACGGCCTCGCCCGTCCGCCGGATCGGCCGGGCCAGCGTGTCGACGCTGCGGACGTGGCTCGTCAGGACCTCGCCCGCGATCCCCAGCCCGTCCGGCAGAACGACGCTGGAGGCGAAGGGGCGGACGCGGCTCGTGACCGGGCAGAGGATGGCGAACCGGCTGGCCGCGTGGAACGCCGCCGGCGAGACCACGACGGCGGGCCGACGACCGCCCTGCTCCCGGCCCACGCGCGGATCGAAGTCGGTCCAGACCAGATCGCCCGCCTCCGGCGCCCCGTCATCGTCGCTCAAGGGACGGCCTCGCGCCCAACCTCCTCGTCCCACTCCTCCCAGTCGAGCGCCCCGTGCATCGCTTCCGGGGTCATGCCGACCAGGAGATCTTCGAGGCGGTAGGCCGGCGCGGCCAGTTCCAGCACCAGCCGGTCGCCCTCGGCCGTCACCTCGACCAGCGCGCCCTCGCCCATGCCGAGCCGTTGCGCCAGCGCCTTCGGGATGCGCACGCCGAGGCTGTTGCCCCAGCGGGTGACGTGCATCTGCATGGCCGGGCCTCATCGTTCGAGAATGGCTATCCTTAAGATAGCTTTCATACAGTTCTTTGGAAAGGGTTTGCTGGCCGTCCGAGCTTTGCGCTTTCCCCATTCGTCCGCTACCGTGACGCGAATTTCGTGGTTGGTAGTCCCATGTACGCCCGGCCCCGCACGATGGAATCCGTCCTCCCATGAGCCGAAGCCTCATCCACAAGTACCGCAACGACCTGAGCGACCTGCGCCGGCGGTCGGGCAGCCGGCGGGAGAGCGTCGTGCGCGAGGCGTTCAAGGACCTGCTCAAGGGCATGGGCCGCGCCCGCGACCTCGTCTTCGTCCCCGAGCACGAAATCCCGACCCCGCAGGGGCGCCGCTACGTCGACGGGGCGCTCGTCGACGAGGTCCGCATCCCCTTCGGCTACTGGGAGGCGAAGGACGAGGACGACGACCTGGACGGGGAGATCGAGGCGAAGCTCCGGCGAGGCTACCCACGGGACAACATCGTCTTCGAGGATTCGCGCACGGCCGTCCTCTACCAGCACGGCCACGAGGTCGCGCGCTGTTCGGTCGAGGACGCGGACGCGCTCGAAAAGCTGCTGGGCGCCTTCTTCGCCTTCGAGCGGCCGGAGATCGCCGGGTTCAGGAAGGCGGTGCGGCAGTTCCAGGCCGACCTGCCCGCCGTGCTCGGCGCGCTGCGCGACATGATCGAAGGGCAGCACGCGAAGAACGCCGCCTTCCGCGCCGCCGCCGACGCCTTCCTCGCCGAGGGCCAGGGGACGATCAACCCGGATCTTACCGGCGCCGACGTGCGCGAGATGCTGATCCAGCACATCCTGACCGAGGAGATCTTCGCCCGCGTCTTCGGCGAGAGCGACTTCCACCGGCACAACAACGTGGCGAGGCAGCTCTACGCCCTGGAGGAGAAGTTCTTCAGGGGCAACGTGAAGTGGCAGACGCTCAAGGGCCTGGAGCCCTACTACGCCGCGATCCGGGCGGCGGCGGCGCGGATTTCGAGCCACCACGAGAAGCAGAAGTTCCTGAAGGCGGTCTACGAGAACTTCTACAAGGTCTACAACCCGAAGGCGGCCGACCGGCTCGGCGTCGTCTACACGCCGAACGAGATCGTCCGCTTCATGATCGAGGGCGCGGACCACCTTTGCCGGGAGCACTTCGGCAAGGGGCTGATCGACCGGGGCGTGGAGATCCTCGACCCCGCGACCGGCACGGGCACGTTCGTCACCGAGCTGATCGAATACTTCCGGGGCCAGAAGGACAAGCTGAGGCACAAGTACCTGGAGGAGCTGCACGCCAACGAGGTCGCCATCCTCCCCTACTACGTCGCCAACCTGAACATCGAGGCGACCTACGCCGCGATCGCGGGCGAGTACCTGGAGTACCCGAACCTCTGCTTCGTCGACACGCTCGACAACGTGGCGGCGCTGAAATCGTCGAAGGGCAAGACCGACGACCTGTTCGGCGCCGTGAGCGAGGAGAACGTCGCGCGCATCGAGCGGCAGAACGCGCGCCGGATCAGCGTCGTCATCGGCAACCCGCCCTACAACGCCAACCAGTTGAACGAGAACGAGAACAACAAGAACCGCGCCTACCCCGAGATCGACCGGCGGATCAAGGCCACCTACGTCAGGGCGAGCAACGCGCAGAAGACGAAGCTCTACGACATGTACGTGCGCTTCTTCCGCTGGGCGTCGGACCGGGTGGACGAGAACGGGATCGTCGCGTTCGTCACCAGCCGCAGCTTCGTCGAGCGGCTGAGCGCGGACGGATTCCGCAAGGAGGTCGCCCGCGACTTCAACGAGATCGTCGTCGTCGACCTCGGCGGCGACGCGCGCGACGACCTGAAGCTGTCCGGCAGCAAGCACAACGTCTTCGGCATCCGCACGGGCGTCGCCATCAGCTTCCTGGTCCGGCGGCGCGACGCGCAAGGCTGCCGCATCCGCTACACGCGCCGCCCGCAGGACGAGACGGCGGAGGAGAAGCTGGCCTTCCTGGGCGCCAACCGGCTCGCCGACCTGCGCTTCGAGACGATCGAGCCGGACGCCGACGACAACTGGCTGAACGTGGCCGAGAACGACTTCGAGAGCTTTTTGCCGATCGCCACCAACGAGACAAAGACGACAAAGCTTCCTCGCCAGGAGCAGGCGATCTTCAAGCTGTTTTCGTTGGGCGTGAACACCAGCCGCGATGAGTGGCTTTATGCTCATGACGTAAAAACACTAAAGAATAAGGTAAAACATTTTGTGCGAGAGTACGAAAAATCTGTAAAGCTTGTTCAGGAGATAAAGGAGAAAAAAGATGTTCAAATTTTTCAAAGCAGCATTAAATGGTCTAGAACGCTGAAGCTAGATGCGATAAGAGGTCATACAGAAAGTTTTGATAGCGATCTCATTGTTGGCGCTGCTTATCGTCCTTTCACAAAAAGATACCTTTATGAGTCTTCGCTATTCATTGATGAGATAGGCGCAGCCCAGAAGTTGTTTCCACCCGGCAAAGAGAACGCTGCTATAGCATTCAGTCACATAGGTACACGCACCAAATACTGCATCCTTGCTATCAAGGGTATTGCCGATCTTCACTTTGGATCTGCGGTGGATATTTACCAGCAAGCACCCCGCTACCGCTACACCGACGGCCAACGCATCGACAACATTACCGACTGGGCCTTGCGGCAGTTCCAGGACCGCTACGGCGCGCGCGGCGTGACCAAGGACGCGATCTTCCGCTACGTCTACGGCGTGCTGCACGACCCGGTCTACCGCGAGACCTACGCCCAGAACCTCAAGCGGTCGTTCCCGCGCATCCCGTTCTACGCCGACTTCGGCCGGTGGGCCGCCTGGGGCGAGGATCTCATGGGCCTGCACCTGGGCTACGAGACGGTGGAACCCTGGCCGCTGAAGCGGGTGGACGTTCCGGGCGAGGGGACGCCGCGCGTCGTGCTCAAGGCGCTCAAGGACGAGGGCGTCCTCGTGCTGGACGGCGAGACGCGGCTCTCCGGCGTGCCGGCCGAGGCGTGGGGCTACGTGCTCGGCAACCGCACGGCGGTCGACTGGGTGCTTGACCAGCACAAGGAGAAGACGCCCAAGGACCCGACGATCCGCGAGAAGTTCGACACCTACCGCTTCGCCGACCACAAGGAGCGGGTGATCGACCTGCTCGGCCGCGTCGTCCGCGTCAGCGTCGAGACGGTCGCCGTCACCGAGGCCATGCGGGGGGTGCCGATCGCGGAGCGGGGCGAGGGGTTCGGGGGCGGCGGGGCCTGATCGGCGGGAGGGGGGGCGTCGCTTGTCGTCTATCGGCCATCCGCCTACATTGGCCGTGCATCTGGCCAGGAAAGGGCGCGAGCGATGCGGCGGGCGGTGACGGCGGCGGACGTGCTGGGGGGGGAGGCGGTCGTCGGGGCCGGCGTCGAGAGGGGGATCGGCTGGGTGCGGGTCGTGCGGGCGGGGCTGCCGGTGGGGGCGGTCGAGCACGTCATCGCGTCGAAGCGCCTCAGCCTGGGCGAGCTGGACCGGGTGGTGCTGCCGCGCAAGACGCTGGCGAACCGCAGGCGGTCGGGGCGGCTGACGCCGGGGCAGTCGGACCGGCTGCTGCGCGTCGCCCGCGTCGTCGCCCGCGCCGAGACCACGTTCGGCGACGGGGCGAAGGCGGCCTCGTGGCTGCGGCGGCCGACGCGGGCGCTCGGCGGCGAGGCGCCGCTCGACCTGCTCGACACCGACGAGGGCGCCCGCGAGGTCGAGACCCTGCTCGGCCGGATCGACCACGGGCTTGCCGCTTGACGCGGCGTTGGGGCCTCGCCGCTTGAGGGGCTGGCGGCTGTGCCGGGCACCCTTCGCCGACCTTTCGGGCGAGGGGGCGAGGCTCTACGGCGGCCGCTGGAACGGCCCCGGACGGCCCCTGGTCTACGCCGCGCGCGACGCGGCGCTCGCCGTCCTGGAGGTGCGGGTCCACCTCGACCTGCCGCCCGAACTGCTCCCGGACGACTACGTGCTGCTGGAGGTCGACCTGGAGGGACTGGACGCCGAACGGATCGAAGGCACGCCCGACGACCCGGCGGCGTTCGGCGACCGCTGGCTCGACGAGGCCCGCGCGCCGCTCCTGGACGTGCCCTCGGCGATCGTGCCGGAGAGCCGCAACCTGCTCTTGAACCCCGTCCACGCCGAAGCCGGGCGCGCGAGGATCGTAGGCCGACGCGCGTTCGCCTTCGATCGCCGCCTGTGGCTGTCCTCGCTCGCTTAGACGAAATTATACGCTTCGCGTCCGCTGGGCGCGAAGCGTGATCAGACGGCGAAGCGTTCCGCGTCCCGGTGCTTGAAGTCGAGGCCGAGGCCGGGCCTGGAGAGGTCGGGGGCGAGGTGGCCGTCCTTGGGGATGGGGGCGCCGTCGAAGAGCATGTGCTCGATGCGGACGTGGTCGTGGAACCACTCCATGTGGCGGGTGCGCAGGGCGGCGCAGGCGGGGTGGAGGTGGAGGGCGGGGCCGCAGTGGGAGGAGAGGGGGATCCCGAACGCCTCGCAGAGGGCCGCCGCCTGCATGAAGCCGGTGATGCCGCAGCAGCGGGTGGCGTCGGCCTGGAGCACGTCGACGGCGCCCGCCTCGAGCATCCGGCGGAAGTACCAGGACGTGTAGCCGTACTCGCCGGCGGAGACCTCGATCGGGGGCGGGGCGCGGTCGCGGATCAGGCGGAGGCCGGCGAGGTCGTCGGAACTGACGGGCTCCTCGAACCACGTGACGCCGAGGGGGCGGAAGCGTTCGGCCATCGCCAGCGCCTGCTTGCGGGCGTAGGCGCCGTTGGCGTCGACGAAGAGGTCGATCCCGCCGATGGCGCTTCGCGCCGCCTCGACGCGGGCCGGGTCGCGGTCCGGCTCGCGGCCGATCTTCATCTTGACGTAGGCCATGCCGTCGGCGGCCCAGCCGCCCAACTGCGCCTTCAACTCGTCGTCCGAGTACGAGGTGAAGCCGCCGCTGCCGTAGACCGGGACGCGCTCGCGGGCGGCTCCCAGAAGTTGGACGACGGGGGCGTTCAGGAGGCGGCCCTTGAGGTCCCACAGGGCGTTGTCGACGGCAGAGACGGCGGCGGCGCAGACGCCGGGGCGGCCCAGGTTGCGAAGCGCGTGGACCATCGCGTGCCAGCAGAGGCTGGTGGCGAGCGCGTCCCCGCCTTGCACGACCCCCTTGAGCTTGCCCTCGATCAGCCTCGCGGTGGCGGCGTCGGCGTAGGTGTAGCCGACGCCCGTTTTCCCGCCGGCCTCGATCTCGACCAGGACGAGGGTGGTGGAGTCCCATCGCAGCGTGCCGTCGGACTCCGGGCGGTCGGTCGGGATCTCGTAGACCCCGACCTTGAGGCCCTGGATGGGGGCGGACGCCGCCATCGTCTCAGCCGAGCAGGCGCTTGAACGACTGCCACATGATCCCGCCCGCGTCGGGGTCGCCCTTGGCGAGCGCGGTGGCGTAGGATTCGGCTTGGCTCAGCGTGATGTGCGGCGGGAGCGTCGGCACGTCGGGGTCGACGCGGGCGTCGATGACGGTGGGGCGGTCGGCGGCGAGCGCCGCCTCCCAGGCGGGGGCCACCTCCTCCGGGCGGCTGACGCGGATGCCCTTGAGGCCGAGGAGTTCGGCGTAGGCCGCGAAGGCGAAGTCGGGCACGGGCTGGGTCTCCATCACCCGCGGCGAGGAGCCCATCGCCCGCTGCTCCCACGTCACCTGGTTGAGGTCGCCGTTGTTGAGGACGGCGATGACGAGGCGCGGGTTCGACCAGCGGCGCCAGTACTTCGAGATGGTGATGAGGCCGTTGATGCCGAGCATCTGCATGGCGCCGTCGCCGACGAAGCCGATGGCGACGCGGTCGGGGTAGGCGAACTTCGCCGCCGTGGCGTAGGGCACGCCGGGGCACATGGTGGCGAGCCCGCCCGAAAGGGTGGCCTTCATGCCGGGGCGCATCTTGAGGGCGCGGGCGAACCAGTTGGCGGACGTGCCCGAATCGGCGGCGACGAGCGCGTTTTCCGGCAGGCGGGACGAGAGTTCCCAGAACAGGTACTCGGGGTTGACCGGGTCCGCCTCCATGTGCGCCCGTCGCCCTTCGTCCTCCCACCAGTCCGCGACCCAGCCCTCGATCTTCTCGCGCCAGGAGCGGTCCTCCTTGCGCTTCAAATGGGGCAGGAGGGCGCGGAGCGTCTCCGCCGCGTCGCCGGTGAGGTTGACCTCCATGGGATAGCGGATCGAGAGCATCTTCGGGTCGATGTCGACCTGCACGCCGCGCACCGCACCCTCCTTGGGCAGGAACTCGGAGTAGGGAAAGGCGGAGCCCACCATGAGGAGGGTGTCGCACCCCATCATCAGGTCCCAGGACGGCTTGGTGCCGAGAAGCCCCATCTGGCCGACGACGAAGGGCAGGTCGTCGGGCAGCGCCGCCTTGCCGAGGAGCGCCTTGGCGACGCCCGCCCCCAGCACGTTCGCCACCTCGACCACCTCGCGCTCGGCGCCGAGCGCGCCGGCGCCGACCAGCATCGCCACCTTCTTGCCTTCGTTGAGCACGGCCGCGGCGCGGCGCAGGTCCTCCTCCGCCGGGACGATCCTCGGCGCGGCGTAGCCAACGCCCGAGTGGATCGTGCCGTGCTTGCGCGGCGGTGTCTCGACGGCGTCCAGCTCCTGCACGTCGTTCGGGACGATGATGCAGGTGACGGTGCGCTCGGCCTTGGCGATGCGTACCGCGCGGTCGACGAGGTGGCGCATCTGCGCCGGCACCGAGCACATGTGGACGTAGTCGCTCGCCACGTCCTTGAAGAGCGAGATCAGGTCGACTTCCTGCTGGTAGTGGCCGCCGAGCGCCGCCCTGGCCTGCTGGCCGACGATGGCGACGACCGGCTGGTGGTCGAGCTTGGCGTCGTAGAGGCCGTTGAGCAGGTGGATGGCGCCGGGGCCGGAGGTGGCGAGGCACACCCCGACCTCGCCCGTCCACTTCGCGTGCCCGCAGGCCATGAAGGCGGCCAGCTCCTCGTGGCGCGCCTGGATGAAGTCGAAGCGCCCGCCGGCCCTGTCGAGGGCGGCGGCGATGCCGGTAATGCCGTCGCCGGGAAAGCCGTAGATCCGCTTGATGCCCCACTCTTCGAGGCGATCCAGCATGAAGTCCGCCACCGTCTTTGCCATCGTCGTCGCCTTTGCTGCTGCGGCGCCGCCTCGCGGATCGGCGGCGCGGGTCTCGGGTCGGGCCTAGTCGACCGGATAGGCCAGCGTCGTCATGAGCGCGTTCTCGGCCTGCCGCGAGTCGAGGCGGGTGTGCTGGACGACGATCGGCACGTCGGATTCGATGAGGCTCGCGTAGGTCGTCCCCTTCGGAATCGGCATCGGGTCGTCAAGCTCGTTGAAGCGCACGTGCTTCGTGCGCCGGGCGTCCACCGTCAGGCAGTAGGGTCCGGCCGGCTCGCGGTCGGCGAAGTAGACGGTGATCGTCACGTGCGCCGCGTCGTCCGAAGGGTTCAGGATGCACGCGGCCTCGTGGCTCGTCATCGCCGGTGCCGGCCCGTGGCTCCCCTCGGGGATGTACCCCTCGGGGATGGCCCAGCAGGTGCGCCCTATCGCCCTGGACATCGCCCGTCTCCTCCGAATCTCCTTCGGGGGCGGCCCTTGGCGAACCGCTACCCGCGTTCCGTTGAACGCCGCCTTTTCCGATCCGTTCCCTCAGGGGGTCATCACGACCTTGACGCAGCCGTCCCGCTTGTCGCGGAACGTCTCGTAGGCTTCGGGCGCGTCGTCGAGCTTCAAACGATGGGTGATGATGAAGGTGGGATCGATCTCGCCCCGCTCGACGCGCTCCAAAAGCGGCCGCATGTAGCGGTGGGTGTGGGTCTGGCCCATCTTGAAGGTGAGGCCCTTGCCGAACGCGGCGCCGATCGGGAACTTGTCGACGAGGCCGCCGTAGACGCCCGGCAGGGAGACGGTACCGCCCTTGCGGCAGGCCATGATCGCTTCCCGGAGCACGTGCGGCCGATCGGTCTCCAGCATCGTCATCGCCTTGATCTTGTCGTAGACGGCGTCGATCGACCCTGCCCCGTGCGCCTCGAGGCCCACGGCGTCGATGCAGCGGTCGGGGCCGCGCCCCTTCGTCATCTCCTTCAGGGCCTCGAGCACGTTGGTCTCGGAGAAGTCGATCGTCTCGGCCCCGCCCGCCTCGGCGAGGCGCAGGCGCTCCGGCACGCGGTCGATGGCGACGACGCGCCCGGCGCCCAGCATGAGGGCGCTGCGGATGGCGAACTGGCCGACGGGGCCGCAGCCCCAGACCGCGACGGTGTCGCCCTTCTCGATCCCGGCGTTCTCGGCCGCCTGATACCCGGTCGGGAAGATGTCGGTGAGGAAGAGCACCTTCTCGTCCGGCAGGTGCGCCGGGATCTTGACGTGGCCCACGTCGGCGTAGGGGACGCGTACGTACTCGGCCTGCCCGCCGGCGAACCCGCCGAACAGGTGCGAATAGCCGAACAGGCCGGAGCCCGCCTGCCCGTACAGGGTCTCCAGCTTCTCGTGGTCGGGGTTGGAATTGTCGCAGAGGGAGTAGAGGTCCTCGCGGCAGAAGTCGCAGTTGCCGCAGGCGATGTTGAACGGCACGGCGATGCGGTCGCCCACCTTCAGGTTCGAGACGCCGGACCCCACCTCGACGACCTCGCCCATGAACTCGTGGCCGAGCACGTCGCCCTTCTCCATCGCCGGGATGAAGCCGTCGTAGAGGTGGAGGTCGGAGCCGCAGATCGCAGTCGACGTGACCTTGAGGACGACGTCGCGCGGGTCCTCGATCTCGGGGTCGGGGACGGTGTCGACCTGGACCTTGTGGGTGCCCTGCCAGCAGACGGCGCGCATGGGGTTTCCTTCTCGGATCAAGCTCTTAAAGGCACGAAGGGGGGCGGCGGGCTCGCGGCCGTCGCCGCCTCCCCCTAGCGGTCGAACCTACTCGGCGGCCTTCGGAGCCTCTTGCATCTGCTCCTTCTGGGCGCCGCTGTCGGGCCGGGCGCCGCCGAGGCTGGGCACCTCGCCCATCGGCTCGGCCTGCGCCGCGTAGAAGTTGTCCTTGCCGTCGATCGACGGGCCGGAGGTCCAGCGGCCCTCGGGCGGCGGCTCGCCGTTCCGGTCGGTGCCCATGAACATGTAGGCGAACTTCTTCTGCTCGGGCAGGTCCTGGAACGAGTTCGGCACCGGGGTTGCCGCCGCGAGGCCGCCCATATCCTCGATCGCCGCCAGCCACTGCTCCTGGTGCATGGTGTCGCGGGCGATCATGAAGGAGAGCATGTCCTTCATGCCCTCGCACTCGGCCATGTTGTAGAGGCGGACGGCGAGCGTGCGGCCGCTCATCTCGGCCATCGCGTTCGCCATCATGTCGGCGACAATGTTGCCCGAGGCGTAGATGTGGCTCATGTCGAAGGCGACGCCGTTGCTGTCGACCGGCATCGCCGAGAGGCCCGACGACAGGAGGTGGCGCGGCATCATCCCCAGGATCGTGTCCTTGGCGCTCTGCCCGCCCATCACCGCGCCGACGATCGAATCGGCGGCACCCTCGTCCTGGAGCGAGGCCGGCGCGTTGCGCAGGTTGAGGGCGACGGCGTGCCCCAGCATCTCGATGTGCGCCAGCTCCTCGGTCGCCGTCGCCATCAGCATGTCGCGGTACTTGACGGGTCCGCGGGCACCCATCGCCTGGAAGAAGTACTGCATGCAGACGCGGATCTCGCCCTCGATACCGCCGATCGCCTGCTGGAGCATCTTGGCGAAGACCGGGTTCGGGTTCGGGCACCGCACGGGGTATTGCAGCCGCTTGTCGTGGTAAAACATGGCGTGAGCCGTCCCTTCAAGGCTTTCAGAACGGCTGGAGAAAAGCCGGCCCGGCGGATCGTTCCGGGTCGGCGGCGACGTTCCTTTTAATATTTCGTAATGTAGGATCGATTTCTTAAAGAGATTTGCTTTACGTTAAGAAGGCGGCCCACAATAGAAATTCACGCTTATCGACAGGATTTCCATCTTCGTGCTTCCCTCGACCGGCACGGGGATCAGCCCCCGTCCCTCGGCCCGAACAGGCCCTTGAGGGTGTCGATCGGCACGGGGAAGACGATGGTCGAGGTCTTCTCGGAGGCGATGTCGTAGAGGGTGCTCAGGTAGCGGAGCTGCATGGCTTCGGGCAGGGTGGCCAACGCCTGAGCCGCCTCGACCAGCTTCTCGGCCGCCTGCTGCTCGCCCTCGGCGTTGATGATCTTGGCGCGGCGGTTGCGTTCGGCCTCGGCCTGCCTTGCGATGGCACGGACCATGCTCTCGTCGATGTCGACGTGCTTGATCTCGACGTTGGCGACCTTGATCCCCCAGGGGTCGGTCTGGACGTCGAGGATCTCCTGGATGTCGCGGTTGAGCTTGTCGCGCTCGGCCAGCATCTCGTCGAGGTCGTGCTTGCCCAGCACCGAGCGCAGGGTGGTCTGCGCCAATTGGCTCGTCGCCATCATGAAGTCCTCGACCTCGATCACCGCCCTGTCGGCGTCGACGATGCGAAAGTAGAGCACGGCGTTGACCTTGACCGAGACGTTGTCGCGCGAGATCACGTCCTGGCTCGGCACGTCGAGCACGACGGTGCGCAGGTCGACCTTCACCATCTGCTGGACGAAGGGGATGACGACGACGAGCCCCGGTCCCTTGACGCCCGTGTAGCGGCCGAGCGTGAAGACGACGCCGCGCTCGTACTCGCGCAGCACGCGCAGCGTCTTCACGAGGATGACGAGGGCGACGACCGCGAGCACGATCCAGACGACGGCGTCGGTGGGCAGGTACGTGTCGATCATACTTTGGGATCCGCGACGGTGAGGACGAGGCCTTCACGGCCAGTTACCCTGACCCGCTGGTCGGGCAAAAGGGGCACGGACGACCTTGCCCGCCAGCGTTCGCCGTGGACCAGGACCCAGCCTTCCGTCCCGTTCCATTCGAGGACGCGGCCGATCCCGTCCGTCCCGTCGCTCTCGGGCCGCCGCTGGGCGCGCACGACGACGGCGAGGACGACCGAGAGGAGGCCGGCGCTGAGGACGGTGGCGGCGAGGATGACGCCGGGCGAGACGGCGAAGCCGGGCACGCCGGCGTCGAAGAGGAGCGTGGCGCCGAATGCCATGCCGGCGGCGCCGCCGAGGCCGAGGACGCCGAAGGAGGGCGTCAACGCCTCGGCGACCATGAGCCCGATCCCGAGGAGGAGGAGGGCGGCGCCCGCGAGGTCGACGGGCAGGAGGGCGAGCGCGTAGAGCCCGGCGACGAGGCCGATGCCGCCGGCGACGCCGCCGACGCCGATGCCGGGCGTCGCCAGCTCGAAGACCAGCCCACAGATGCCGAGGAGGATCAGGAGGAAGGCGATGTCGGGGTTGGTGATGATGGCGAGCAGCCGGGTGCGCCAAGACGGGGCATACGGCACGACCTCCAGCCCGGTGGTCGCCAGCGTCACCGTTTCTCCGCCGACGCGGACCCGCCGCCCGTCGGCCCACCGCAGGAGGTCCGGGAGGCTCGATGCCACGAAATCGACGACGCCCCGCGCCGCCGCCGTCGTCGCGGGCAGGCTCGCCGCTTGGCGGACGGCCGCCTCGGCCCAGTCGGCGTCGCGCCCGCGCAGGTCGGCGAGGCCGCGGATGTAGGCGACGGCGCCGTTGACCGCCTTCGCTGCGTGCGGGTCGGTGGCGGCGTCCGGCGCCCCGCCGCCCGGACCGAGCCGGACCGGCGTCGCGGCACCGAGGTTCGTGCCCGGCGCCATCGCGGCGACGTGGCTCGCGTAGAGGATGTAGGTTCCGGCGCTGGCGGCGCGCGCACCGCCGGGCGCTACCCAGGACGCGACCGGCACCGGCGAGGCCAGGACGGCCTTGACGATGGAGCGCATCGACGTGTCCAGCCCGCCCGGCGTGTCGAGGCGGAGAACGACGAGGGAGGCACCCTCCTCCCGTGCCTCGTCGAGGCCGTTCTCGACGTAGGCGCTCGTCGCGGGGCCGATCGGCCCGTCGATGTCCAAGAGCAGCGCCCGCCCGTCCGCCGCCCCGACTTCGCCGAAGCAGGCGAGGGTCAGGCAGAAAAGGGCCATAAGCACCCAAGCCCGACTTGGCTTTCGCACGCGCTTCGTCATGAGCTTTTTTAAGCGCCCCGAATGCGGGCGTCGAGCGCTGGTAGTGCCTCAGCTTGAACGTTCGCTCACCGAGTGGTTGCGCTTCGCGCCCGCTGCGCGGGCGCGAAGCGCAACCTAATGCGGACTGGGCGGCGCGTCGTGGAGGAGGACGAGGGAGATGCGGCGATTGCGAGGATCGGCAGGGGCATCGGGGAGGAGGGGTTCGGCGGCGGCGCGGCCCGTGACTTCGAAGAAGCGGTCGGCGGGCAGGCCGGCGTCGATCAGCATCCCGCGGGTGGCGTTGGCCCGGTCGGAGGAGAGGCGCCAGTTGTCGTAGGTGGCGCCCGGTGCGAAGGGGAGCGCGTCGGTGTGGCCGCGGACCGACAGGCGCTGCGGGAGGGCCTTGATCGCCTCGGCGACGACGGCAAGCAGTTGCCGGGTGTGCGGCAGGGGTGCCGCGCTGGCGAGGTCGAACATCGCCTCGTCCTGTTGGTCGACGATCTGGACGCGCAGGCCTTCCGGGGTCTGGTCGACGAGCAGGCTGTCCTTGAACGCCTTGAGGTCCGGCCTTTCGTCGAGGGCCCGCGCGATGGCGTCCTTCGCCTCGGCGAACTGCGCCTGCTCGCGCCGTTCGACCTCGGCTCGCAGCGCCTCGTCGCTGAGGTCGGTCGCCTCCTCGGCGCCCTCGGTCAGGTCCATCGAGAAGGGGTCGCCCTCGTCGTCGTTGGAGAACGGGATCGAGGGGTGGATGCTGAAGGGCGAGACGCTGGACGGCACCATCTGGTTCGGGCTGAGGGGCGTCGTGCCGTCTAGAAAGCCGCCAAAGCCGCCCTCCTTGCCATCGTTCGTGGTGGCGGTGCTGTTGAAGTAGTCGGCGAGGCCCTTGAGCTTGGCCTCGTTCGCCGAGCCCAGGAGCCAGAGCATGAGGAAGAAGGCCATCATCGCAGTCACGAAGTCGGCGTAGGCCACCTTCCAGGCGCCGCCGTGGTGGCCGTGCCCGCCCTCCTCGACGATCCGCTTGATGATGATCGGCTGCTGGTTGTTCGCCATTCTGGGTCAGGCCGCGAGCGGGTCGGCGGGAAGGGCGTTCAGCACCTCGTCCATCTCGTGGAAGCTGGGCTGCAGCTCGGTCGGTACGTTGCCGCGGGCAAGCTCGATCGCCACCGGCGCCGAGTGCCCTTGCAGGTAGGCCACGATCGTGTCGCGGATGATCAGGTAGAACTGGTGGTCCTGCGCGTAGGTCTGGTTGAGGCGCGAGGTCATGGGGGCGACGTAGCCGTAGGCGATGTAGACGCCGAGGAACGTGCCGACGAGGGCGCCGCCGATCATCCCGCCCAGGACGTTCACCGGCTGGTCGATCGAGCCCATCGTCTTGACGATGCCGAGCACGGCGGCGACGATCCCAAGCGCCGGCATCCCGTCCGCGACGCTCTGCAGGGCGGCGCCGCGCGCGTGCAGCTCGTTGTGGTGCTTTTTCAACTGGCGCTGCATGCAATCCTCGACCTGGTAGGGGTCGTCCATGCTCATCGTCATCATCCGAAGCGTGTCGGCGATGAAGTCGAGGGCGAAATGGTCGTGCTGGATCTTCGGGTACTTGCCGAAGACCGCGCTCTCGTGCGGGTTGTCGAGGTGGCTCTCCAGGGCGAGGACGCCCTTCGTCTTCAGGATCTTGATGAGCGAGAACATGAGCGAGAGCAGGTCGCGGTAGTCGCCCTTCTTCCACTTTGGCCCTGTGAAGACGCGCTTCAGGTCGAAGAGGGCGCCCTTCACGACGCCGCCGCCGTTGGCGATCAGGAAGGTGCCGGCGGCGGCGCCGCCGATCATCATCAGCTCGAACGGCAGGGCCTTGACGATGATGCCGAACTTGCCGCCGGCGAGCGAGTAGCCGCCAAAGACCATGCCGATGACGAGGACGAGGCCGATGATCGCAAGCATACGCCGTTTCCGATGGGAAGAAGGTGGCCGCCCCCCTTCCCTAACGGCATAGTCTTAAGATTCCGTAACCCCGCCGCCGGATTCAGTCGTCGCGGGACGAATGGCGCAGGATGCGCTCCTTGTCGCGCTGCCAGTCGCGGTCCTTGATCGCGGCGCGCTTGTCGTAGGACTTCTTGCCCTTGGCGAGGCCGATCTCGACCTTGGCGAGGCCCTTGTCGGAGAAGTAGAGCTGGAGCGGGATCAGGGTCATGCCCTTCTTCTGCACGGCGCCGAGCAGGCGGGCGATCTCGCGGCGGCGCATGAGCAGCTTGCGGGGCCGGCGCACCTCGTGGTTGAAGCGATTGCCGCCTCGATATTCAGGGATGTAGGCGTTGAAGAGCCATAGCTCGCCCTCCATCCCCCCGGCGTGCGCCTCGCCGAGGGTAGCCTTGCCCTCGCGCAGCGACTTCACCTCGGTGCCGGTGAGGACGAGGCCGGCCTCGATCTTCTCGTCGATGCCGTAGTCGTAGTAGGCGCGGCGGTTCTGCGCGATCAGCTTGCGTCCGGTCGTCGGCCTAGCCATGAATCCCCGCGGCCTCCAGCGCCTCGTCGACGAGGGACCGGGTCCGGTCGGAGAGCGCGACAAGGGGGAGGCGCACGGCCTCGTCGCAGCGGCCGAGGCGCATGAGGGCGTACTTCGCCGGCGCCGGGTTCGTCTCGGCGAAGAGCGCCTTGTGCAGCGGCATGAGGCGGCGGTGGAGGGCCAGCGCCTCGTCGGCGCGGCCGGCCCGCCACGCCGCGTGCATCCGGGCGCAGGGGCCGGGCGCCACGTTTGCCGTGACTGAGATCGCGCCGTGGCCGCCGTGGGCGAGGAAGGCGAGCGCGTTGGCATCCTCGCCCGTGAGCAGGGCGAAGTCACCGCCGCAGGCCTCCGCCGTGAGGAGCGGGCGGACGATGTCGCCAGTCGAATCCTTGACGCCGACGATGTTCGGCAGCTTGGCCAAGCGCCCCATCGTCTCGGGGGTCATGTCGACGACGCTGCGGCCGGGGATGTTGTAGATGAGGACGGGCAGGTCGACCGCCTCGGCGATGGCGGCGAAGTGGTGGTACAGGCCCTCCTGGGTCGGCTTGTTGTAATAGGGGGTGACGACGAGCGCGGCGTCGGCGCCGACGCGCTCGGCGTGCCGGGTGAGGCTGATCGCCTCCTCGGTCGCGTTCGAGCCCGTGCCGGCGATGACGGGGCGCCTGCCGCCCGCCGCCTCGATGCAAAGCTCGATCACCCGCTCGTGCTCGGCGTGCGACAGGGTCGGGCTCTCGCCCGTCGTGCCGACCGGGACGAAGCCGTCCGTGCCCTCGTCCAGGTGCCAAGCGACTAGATCCTGAAAGGCGCGTTCGTCCACGCCGCCGTTGCGGAACGGGGTGATCAGCGCCACGATGGAGCCACGGAACATCCTGTCCCATCCTTCCACGATTCTATTTCGGCCTCGACGAGGCGATCCGGAGCATAAGGGGAACAGGACGGACCGACAAGGCGACACCCCGCCAGCGCCTCCTCGTTTAAGCCTTGCTTAAGTCTTTCCCGCTACCTTACATGCGGTACCCTTCGTCCCTTCCATGCCCTTGACCACGCGGATGGCCATGGCTTTTGACGCTCTCACGTCCTCTCGACCCCCCGCTCGCCCGCGCGTGGGCGCGGTGTCGGCCCGCTTGTTTCTGGCCTTCGTGCTGGCGCTCGCCCCGTTCGCCGCGCGCGCCCTCGATGCCGGGACGCGCGAGAGCGTCGTCCAGGCCCTGGCCGCCGCCGACGAGGGCCAATGGGCGTGGGCGTCGCGGATGGCGGGGGCGTCGGGCGAGCCCGCCTTCGTCGACTACGTGCGCTGGCGGGAATTCAAGGACCCGGCGAGCGGGGCCGACTTCGCGGCGCTCAGGGGCTTCATCGAGGCGCACGAGGATTGGCCTGGCCTCTACCGCCTGCAACGCAACCTGGAGTCCGTCCTCGACGGGACGGTTCCTCCCTTGGAGCGCATCGCCTTCTTCTCACGCCGCGCGCCGCTGGGTCGACAAGGCCGGGTGCGGCTCGCGGAAGCCCTCCTTGCCGTGCGCGCCCGCGACAAGGCGGCGGGTCTGGCGCGCGAGAGCTGGATCGGGGACGATTTCAGCGCCACCGAGGAACGCTTCTTCCTCGGCCTGTTCAAGGACGAGCTTCGACCCGAAGACCATATCGCCCGCGTCGACCGCCTCCTCTGGGAGAACAAGGTCCAGGGTGCACGCGACATGCTGGACCGGATCGACGAGGCGCACCGCCGGCTCGCTCTTGCCCGCATCGCGCTCCAGTCTTCGGCCCCCGGCGTCGACGCCGCCATCCGGCGGGTGCCGGCCCGACTGCGGCGCGATCCTGGCCTCGAGATAGACCGGCTCGAATGGCGCAAGCGCAAGGGACTCGAGGGGGGGGTGCGCGAGGCGCTCATGGCCCCACCGGAACGGCTCGGGCGGCCCGAGGCGTGGTGGTACTACCGCGCCTACTATACGCGCGACCTCATCGATGCGCATCGTTTCGACGAAGCCTACGCGATGGTGCGCCGCCACGGCCAGGCGGACGGGCTGAGCGCCGCCGAGGCGAACTTTCTCGAAGGCTGGCTCGCCCTTCGCTTCATGAACGAGCCCACGGCGGCGCTCGCCGCCTTCACGCGGCTTTACGTGAACGTCACGAGCCCGATCAGCCGTGCGCGCGGCGCCTACTGGGCCGGCCGCGCCGCCCGCACGCTCGGCGACGAGAAGGCGGCGCGACGCTGGTTCGAGGAGGCGGCACGCCACCCGACGACGTTCTACGGCCAGCTCGCAACCGATCTGCTCGGCCGCACCTTGCGCCTGCCGAGGGTCGACGTCCCCCCTGCCCTTCCGGCGGCGTCGAAGCTGCCGATGGCGCCGATGGGCAGGCTGGCAGGCCTGCTCTGCGCGGTCGGCGCCGCAAAGGAGGCGGAACCGTTCCTGGAGCGGTTGTTGCTGGAAGGCTACGCGGCGGGCGAGGTGATGGCGCTCGCCTCCGGTTGCGAGGAGGCGCGGCTCCTGGTCGAACTCGGCAAGGCCGGCGTCCAGGCGGGGATCCTGCACCCCGTCTGGAGCTACCCTCTGCCGTTCAACGACAGCTTCGCCGAGGTGGCGGGCGACCGGCCGCGACGGGCACTCCTCACGGCCGTGGCGCGGCAGGAGAGCCATTTCGACCGCAAGGCTGAGAGCGGGGCCGGTGCGCTCGGCCTCATGCAGCTCATGCCGCGCACGGCGGCGGCGGTGGCGAAGACGATCGGCGTCGCCTACGCGCCAAGCCGTCTCACGGTCGATCCCACCTACAACCTCGCCTTGGGCGCCGGCTACCTTGCTAGCCTGGCCGAACGCTACAACGGCACGCTCGCCCTCATGGCGGCCGCCTACAACGCCGGCCCGATGCGGGTCGCGCGCTGGATCGAGACGAGCCGGGACCCGCGCGGCCTCGACGTCGACGGCCTCGTCGACTGGATCGAGCTGATCCCCTTCCGCGAGACGCGCAACTACGTGCAGCGGGTCATCGAGGGTTTCAGGGTCTACGAGGTGCTGCTCGACCCCAACCGCGAGGTCCAGCCGCTCGACGAAGGCTTCGAGAGGGTGCCCAGACCGCTGCCCAGGCCGCAGGCCCGCTTCCTCGTCCCGCGGCCCCGGCCCAGGGAGATCCTCGGTTGATCGACATCGACGGCGCGGCCCGAACGCTGCGGGGCATCGTGCGGCGCACGCCGCTTTTGGAGAGCCCGCTCCTGAACGAGCGCCTCGGCTGCCGCCTGCTCGTCAAGGCGGAGCCCTTGCAGATCACGGGCTCGTTCAAGGTCAGGGGCGCCTGCAACAAGCTGGCGACGGTGGAGGAAGGAAAGCCGGTCGTCGCCTACTCGTCCGGCAACCACGCCCAGGGGGTCGCCTACGCCGCCCGGCTCAAGGGGGTTCCCTGCACGATCGTGATGCCGACCGACGCGCCGCGCATCAAGCAGGACGGCACGCGGGCCTACGGGGCGACGGTGCGTCTCTACGACCGACGTTTCGAGGATCGCGAGGCGATCGGCGCCGCCGTCGCCGCCGAGACCGGTGCCGTCCTCGTCAGACCCTACGACGACCCTCTCGTCATCGCCGGCCAGGGCACCGTGGGGCTGGAGATAGCGGAGGACTGCGCGGCCCTGGACATCGTCCCCGACCTCGCTTTTTGCTGCTGCGGCGGCGGCGGCCTCATCGCCGGGGTCGGCTTGGCGCTCCGCCGGTCCTTTCCCGACCTCGCCGTCTTCGCCGTCGAGCCCGAAGGCTACGACGACACGGCGCGCTCGCTCGAAGCCGGGCGTCGCGTCGAGGTCGAAGGCCACCCCGCCACCCTCTGCGACGCGATCGTGACCCGCTCGCCTGGAGAGATCACCTTTCCGATCAACCAGGAAATCCTGAGCGGCGGCGTCGCCGTCGGCGATGCCGAGACGAAGGCGGCGATGCGGCTCGCCTTCCACCACCTAAAGCTCGTCGTCGAACCCGGCGGCGCGGTTGCGATCGCGGCGGTCGTTGCCGGGAAGGTCGCGGTCAAGGGCAAGACGGTCCTCGCCGTCGCGTCGGGCGGCAACGTCGATCCAGAGCTGTTCGCCCAGGTGCTCGCCGAAGGCGGTGCCGATTGACCTCGCGCGGCAGCGTACGTGAAGCGTTTCTGCGACTTTGAAGCCCGCACCGTCCCACGAACCCGCGCCCTGAACCTTGCTGGAGGCCCCGCCCGATGCTGCCCCCCGACATCATGCCAAAGCTCGTGGCGCTTGCCCTGGAAGCGGGCGAGGTTACGCTGCGCTACTACGAGGCCGGGGTCGAGGTGCGGGCGAAGGACGACCGCTCGCCGGTGACGGCGGCGGACGAGGCGGCGGAGGCGGTGATCCTGAAGGGCCTTGCCACCCTTGCCCCCGGCATCCCGGTCGTCGCCGAGGAGAGCGTCGCCAAGGGAGAGGTGCCCGAAGTCGAGGGGCGGTTCTGGCTGGTCGACCCCCTCGACGGCACGAAGGAGTTCATCCACCAGCGCGGCGAGTTCACCGTCAATATCGGCCTGATCGAGGACGGCCTGCCGGTGCTCGGCGTCGTCGTGGCGCCCGCCATGAACACCCTTTGGTGGGGCAGGGTCGGCGAAGGGGCGACGAAGCGCGACGCCGGCGGCGAGCGGGCGATCGAGGCCCGCCCCGTGCCGTCCTCCGGCGCGATCGCCGTCGCCTCCCGCTCGCACCGCGACGAGGCGACGAACGGCTGGCTCGCAAGAATGGGCATCCAGGATACGGTTTCGGCCGGCAGTTCGCTCAAGTTCTGCCTCGTCGCCGAGGGTGCGGCCGACTGGTACCCGCGCTTCGGACCGACGATGGAGTGGGACACGGCGGCGGGACACGCCGTCCTGCGCGCCGCCGGCGGCGAGGTCCGCCTGCCGGACGGGAAGCCTTTCGCCTACAAGAAGCCGGACTTTCGCAACGGGCGGGGCTTCATCGCCTCGGGGCGGCGCGGGTAGGGCCAGGGCATCTTCCGCTCGCAAGGACCCCGACGGATGCTTCATCGTGTTTTCGTCGCGCCTGCTCGAACCTCGACACCGATCTCCGCCTCTCCGGACGTGCCTTGGCGATGATGACCCTTGCGGGGGCGCTCGGCGCGCTGGCATTTCCTCTCCTGCGCCGCCTCGACGCCGAGACGGCGCACGGGCTCGGCCTGAGCCTCCTGCGGTTCGCCCCGGCGCAGGCGGTGCCGGCGTCGCCGGCCCTGTCGACCGATCTCGCCGGGCTGCCGCTCGCGCACCCGCTGGGCCTCGCCGCCGGCTTCGACAAAAACGGCGTCGCCCTGAAGGGGCTTTTGCGCCTCGGCTTCGCCTTCGTCGAGGCGGGTACGGCGACGCTGCACCCCCAGGCCGGCAACCCGCGCCCCCGCCTGTTCCGGCTGCCGGCCGATCGGGCGATCGTCAACCGGATGGGGTTCAACAACCAAGGCGTCGAGAATTTGGCCGAACGGCTGCGCGGGTCGCCGCCGGAAGAGGGGGTCGTCGGCGCCAACATCGGCCTCAACAAGGACAGCAGGACGCCGGAAGCCGACTACGCGGCGGCGTTGCGCGCCGTTCACGCGGGTGCCGCCTACGTCGCCGTCAACGTCTCCTCGCCGAACACGCCGGGGCTGCGCGCGCTCCAGGCGAGACGCGCGCTCCAGCCGCTCCTGCGCGCCCTGTCGCTTGCCCGCGAGGAAGCCGCGTCGGGTGGCGAGCGGCGGCGCGCCCTCCTCCTCAAGGTGGCGCCGGACCTCGCCGAGGCGGAGGCGCTCGGCATCGTCGAGGCCGCGATCGAGGCCGGGATCGAGGGGCTGATCGTGGCGAACACGACCGTCGCCCGTCCCCCGGGCCTGCGCTCGCCGGCGGCCGAGGAGGGGGGCGGGCTCTCCGGGGCCCCCTTGCGCGACCCGGCGCTGCGCCTGCTCCGCCTGATGGCGGGGGAGGCGAAGGGACGGCTCGCCTTCGTCGCCTGCGGCGGCATCGCGGGCGGCGCCGACGCCTACGCCCGGATCCTCGCCGGCGCCTCGGCCGTCCAGGTCTACACCGCCTTTGCCTACGAGGGTCCGGCGTTCCTGCCCCGCCTCCTGAACGAACTCCTCGCCTGCCTCGCCCGCGACGGCTTCGCCTCGGTCGGGGCCGCGCGGGGGTCGGCGCTTTCCTGACCAGCCGCCTGGCGCTGCCGGCCCCGGTCGCGCCCGGCGAACCAAGTCCCGCCGGCACTCGAAGGCCGCACCATCCTTCCGATCTTGGAGGAACAGAGACACGCGGGCACGTACGGACGCGCGGCAGGAACGGCTTGAAGCCCCGATCGAGGCGGTGCGGCCGCGGGGCAGGATGCCGAAGATGACTAGCGCCGCTTCAAGCCCGGCGGCACGCGACGAGCGGCGCCGAACGATGGGCCTTCCCGGCCTGGGCGCCGGACCCTCGGCAGGCTTGACCTGCGCCCTTCGGGTCGAATGATCGGCGCCGTCGATCGGGTAGATAGCGTGCGGACCTTCCGTTCACCGTCCGGGACTTGGGCGACGGCTTCCAGCCCTCGGACGGGGAGGGCGGGGCTCGGTTCGGCATGGTGGACCCTGATGCACGACGATCCAGCACACGGTTGCGCCGCCGGCGCTACCCACGACGGCAACGGGTGATGTCCCAGTTTGAAATTCGGGTGCGGCAATCCTACGTTTTTCCCGACAATTGTTCTGCACGTCGGCGCCGAGCCGAGACGCTGCCATCGGCAAGCGGTTGGGGATCATGCCGGCCATCTGGATCGCGCCGTGCAGCGGCGTCCTGACCATGCCGTCCGAGGATGGGCGGGTCATAGATGCCGAGGGCTGGATGTCCTACCGGGATCGGAGTCGCCGTGTCGATGGTCATCACCTTGTCCGCTTTCGCAAGCGGGTTGATGGAAGCGGTGAAGCCCATCATCTTGATCGCGTCCGTCATCACGGCTCCCTTGGGACTCGCTTCACTGTTCGTGGCCGGGCGGCCGACTGGCAGGGGTGCCCGACGCTGGGCAAGCGACGGACGACCGAGCCGCGCTCTATCTGTTCTCCCGGCCGGCCGTCGAACACCGAAGGAGGCTTGCATGAGCGTCGAGACGACGATCGAAGCGGCCCGCCGGTCGGTCGACGCGAGCGACCCTTAAGGGCGCGAGCGGCAGACGTTCCCGGTCCTGAACGAGGATCAGGTCGCGCGCCTGTCGGCATATGGCGAGGTCGAGGGGCTGGAGAAGGGCGCGGTGCCGTTCGAGCGCGGGCAGCGCGGCGTCGAGCTCCTCCCGATCCTGGACGGCAACGTCGAGATCTACGACCTGGACCACCGCGGCGAGCCCGCCGTCATCACGACCCCCGCCAAGCACCAGTTCACGGGCGAGCCGGACCTGTTCAACCAGCGCAAGATCCTGGTCGGAGGACGGACCGGCGAGAAAAGCCGCGTCGTTCGCCTGACCCGGGACCAGTCCCGCCGGATGTCGAGCACGGAGCAGGACATCGGCGAGATCATCATGCGCGCCTTCATCCTGCGGCGGACCGCCTTCATCGTCCACGCCGAAGCGGGGGTGACGCTGCTCGGTCGAAGGAACGACCGCGACCTGATCCGGATGAACCGGTTCCTGACGCGCAACGGCTATCCGGTCGAGGTGCTCGGACCCTGGACGCCCAGGGCCGAGAGGTTCGCCGACGACTGCCGGATCGAAGCGGGCGACGGCCCGGTGGTGTGCACGACGGACGGTCACACCTTCCACAACCCGACGACGGCCGAACTCGCCGACCGGCTCGGCCTGACGGAAGAGCTGGACCTCGGCCACCTCTACGACCTCGTGGTGATCGGCGCCGGGCCGGCCGGCCTGTCGGCCTGCGTGGTACGGCGCGTCGGAGGCGCTCGGCACTGTCGTGATCGAGGCCGAGGCGCCGGGCCGGCACCAGATCCAAGATCGAGAACTATCTCGGTTTCCCGACCGGTATTTCCGGTCAGGCCCTGGCCGGGCGGGCGTGGATCCAAGGACAGAAGTTCGGCGCGAAGCTCGCCATCGCGCGGGGCGCGACGGACATCGAACGGGACGACGAGGCCTTCGTCGTCACGACCGAGGGCGGCATCCCGGCGCGCGCCCGCGCCGTCGTCCTCGCCTGCGGCGCGACGTACCGTCGGCTCGATCTCAAGGACTACGAGAGGTACGAAGGCCAGGGGATCCGCTATGCCGCGACCGCCCTGGAAGCGCAGTTCTGCGCCGGGACCGAGGTCGTGGTGGTCGGCGGCGGCAACTCGGCGGGACAGGCGGCGGTCTTCCTGTCGGGCCATGCGACGCACGTGCACGTCCTGGTCCGCGGCGACGGGCTGGCCAACAGCATGTCCGACTACCTCGTCCGCCGGATCGACCAGTCGCGCCGCATCACCCTGCACACGAACGCCGAGATCACGCGGCTGCACGGCGACCGGGTGCTGAAGCGCGTGACCTGGACGAACCGCGGGACCGGGGCCGCGACCACGCGCGACATCGGCAACGTCTTCGTCATGATCGGGGCGGTTCCGAACACGGGCTGGATGGGCGATTGCGTCGCCCTCGACGGCAAGGGGTTCGTCCTGACCGGAAACGCCGGCGCCTCGCAGTTCCAGACCTCGGTTCCGGGCGTCTTCGCGGTCGGCGACGTGCGGGCCGGATCGGTCAAGCGGGTGACCTCCGGCGTGGGCGAGGGGTCCGTCTGCATCAGCGCGGTTCACAGCTATCTGGCGGGGCGAGCGGCCGAAGCGGGTTGAGGCGCCGGCGGCCGTTGCCTGCGAGACTCTCAAGAAGCGCTAGCTTTGATCTTTGCTAAAATCTGGACGTTCAAATTCATTGCCTTTAAAACATTAAACATATTTAATAGCTACTTTGTAAAATCAACAATTCTCAAGCCGTAGTCCATAGATCAAGAGGCCGCGCCTTGTCCCGCTCCGTCCGCCTGCCCGACCTGATCCAGTCGCTCCGCCGGTGACGGCGGCCCGACTCGCCGAGGAAATGGGGGGTCGACGCGCACGGTCTACAGGGACGTGGCGACGCTGACCACCCAGGGCGCGCCGATCGAGGGGGGCGGTCGGGCTGGGCTACGTTCTGGGTGCCGGCTTCTTCCTGCCGCCCTTGGCGTTCGGCAAGGACGAGGTGGACGCGCTCATCCTCGGCCTGCGCCTCGCGGCGGCGCGCGGCGACCCGGCCTTGAAACGGGCGGCCGACGACGCGCTGGCGAAGATCGCCGCCGTGCTCCCGGAGGAGGCGGGGGCGGCGGCCCCAGAAGCTCCACGCCGACAAGGGCCCACGACCGCCGCCGCCGGAGCGGGCGCCGCGCCCGCTCCCTTCGACCCCGGATCGCAAGACGGGGCGTCGCGCCGGGCGAAAGGCCGGGCCGACCCCGCCGGGGGGTGGAACCCCCGTCGGCCGGGCCCGGCCGCGCGCGCCGCCCCGCCCGCCGCCGCGAACGGCGCGCCGACAGCCCCCAAGCGTTCGTGCCCCTCGGCCGCGCGCGCGTCGGCC
>JAGRGG010000172.1 GCA_020445645.1 Geminicoccaceae bacterium
CCGTCAAGATAAAAAACGCTCTAGCAGGCTATCTTGGCGAAGCAAGGCAGAGGCATTGGTTACGGATGAATGACCCCGAGCAGCGGAAGACCATCGATGGATAGGTCAATTTCCTGATAATAGGGTCGCTTCAGAGACGTACGCCAGTGCCGACGATGGCTGCTTCCGGCAGCGGACGGTTTTTGCCGGCATGAAACGCTTTCCCTGACCTCATTTACCAAGTGATCCCGAAACGGATCCCAATCGAAGAGTACCGGCCATGTTCCGTCGTCTTCCGTTCGGCCCCGACCGTGGGGGGCGAGTCCTACGATCCGAGCGGCAACGACCTCGTCTCGTCGATGAAGGTGACGGCCGAATGCAAGGCCACGCTCTGGGAGCACCCGGTCGAGAGCGGCCGGGTCTTCGAGGCCACCGGGGACGTGGACTGGATCGGCGACGACTTCAACGACATCGCGTCCGAGGCCTATTGCAGCTGCCAGTAGGGGGCGGACCGCGGGGCGAGCCGCGTCGGGGCTTGAGGGTCGGCCCAACCGCACGGCTTTGCCGAAGGTGAAGCCATGCGGGGGCTGAAGTCCCGGCGCCCGCGGACGCGAAGCACGTCTACCCCGGCCCCTTCGGCGGGGGCGGCAGCCCCGCCACCGCCGTCTCGATCCGCTCCTCCAATAGCGCCATGAACGCCTTGCGCTCCAGCCCAGGCTCGATCGGGGGAAGGAAGCGCACCCGGATCGTGCCCGGCTTCTTGGTGAAGCTGCGCCTTCCCCAGAAGAGGCCGGAGTTGAGGGCGACGGGGACGACGGGGACGCCGAGTTCCCTGTAGAGGGCGGCGATGCCGGGGCGGTAGTCGGGGGGGGCTCCCGGGGCGGTGCGGGTACCTTCGGGGAAGATCATGATCGAGTTGCCCTGAGCGACGGCGCGCTTCGTGCCCTGGATCAGGGAGCGCATCGCCTTGGCGGCGCCCTTCCGGTCGATGACGATGTTGTCGCCCAGCTTCAGGTACCAGCCGAAGAGGAAGATCCGGGTCAGCTCCTCCTTCAGGCCGATCACGGTGTCGCGGCGGACGGTGTTGATGAAGACGGTGTCCCAGGCGCTCTGGTGCTTCGAGGCGAAGACGACGGGGCCTTTTGGGATGTTCTCCAGCCCCGTCGCCTCGTAGCCGAGCCCGACGATGCGCCGCAGGCCCCACTGCACCCCCCGCTGCCAGAAGGCGGCCAGCGCCCGCAGCTCGTGCGGCCGGGAGAAGGGCGCCCTGGGGAGGAAGCCCAGGACGACGATCGCGGTCCATAGGGGGAAGTAGATGTTGAAGAGGAGGGAGCGGAGGTGGCGCATCACGTCCGCCGCAGGGTGAGGACGGCGGCGAGCCGGGCGGTGAGGGTGACGAGGAGCGCCGTGACGACCGGGACCATCGAGAGCAGCACCCAGTCGAGCGGGCGGAGGCGGACGGGGACGACGGGGGGGTCGCCCAGCATTGCCGGGCCGTGGACGACGCCGACGACGACGAGCATCGCGGCGGCAAAGCCGATCAGCCCGCCCTTGAAGGCGCCGAGCAGCGCGTGGTGCTCGAACTGGCGGGCGACGTAGCCGTCCCTCGCCCCCATGAGGCGAAGGAGGTCGACGGTCTCGTGGTGCTGGCGCAGGCTCATCCGGGTCACCATGACGACGGCGACGAGGGCGAGGAGGACGAAGACGGATCCCGTCGCGAGGCCCAGGGCGCGCAACAGGCGGACGAGGCGCCCGTCGTCGCTCCCGAGGGGGCCGGCGTCGCCGATCGTGGATCCGGGGACGAGCCGTTGCACCCGCCGCTCCAACGCCCCCAGGTCCGGCGCGGTGCCGGGGTTGAAGGCGACGTCGATCAGGCGCGGCAGGGGGAAGCGGTCGGCGGCCCCGGCCCCGGCCCCGGCATTGTCCCCGGCCCCGGCCCCGGCGAGCAGGGGCTCGACGAGGCCGTCGATCTCGGCCTTGGAGACGGGGGCGGCATAGGCGGCGCCCGGCTCGCGCTCCAGCATCGCCGTCACCCGGCCGACGAGCCCCTCCGCCTCCCCGGGTGGCGCCGGGGGCAGGGCCACCGTGACGACGCGCGGCCGGCGCGCCTCCTCGACGATCCGACCCTGGGCGAGGGAGGCCAGCGCGAAGGCGAGGACCGCCAAGCCCACGAGGGTGCCCGTCACCCAGAGCATGAAGCGGCTGAGCGGCGAGGCGTCGAGCGGCAAATCGAGGTCGAGGGTGCGCAAGGGGCCTCCTTCAGGCGGCGGCGACGAGCCGCCCCGCCTCCAGCCGCAGGCCCGGGAACGGGTGGCGGCGGGGCAGATCCTGGCTGTGGGTCGAGAGGACGACGCTCGTGCCGAGGCCGTGCAGTTGGACGAAGAGGTGCATCAGCCGCTCGGCCCGCTCCGGGTCGACGTTGCTCGTCGGCTCGTCGGCGAGCAGAAGGGCCGGGCGGGTGACGACGGCGCGGGCGATGCAGACGAGCTGGCGCTCGCCCATCGACAATTGGCGCGGGGGGGCCTCCATGACGGCGTCGAGGCCGAGCCAGCGCAGCATCTCCGGCACCGAGGCCGCCACCCGCTCGTCGTCGGCGCCGGCGATCCGAAGGGGCAACGCGACGTTGTCGAACGCGGAGAGGTGTTCGAGCAGCCGGAAGTCCTGGAAGACGACGCCGATCCGTTGCCGAAGCCGCGCCGCCTCCTCGCGGCCGACCAGGGCGAAGTCGCGGCCGAAGACGCGAATAGTACCCCGGTAAGCGGGATGCGAGAGACTTAGGAGGCGCAGAAGGGAAGTCTTGCCCGCGCCGACCGGACCTGTCAGGAAATAGAAGCTGCCGGATTTGAGGGTGAGGGTAATGTCGTGCAGGACTTCCGCGGCGCCATCGTAGCGCATACCGACCTTCGTGAGTTGCATAAGGGCCGCGGGATCGTCGCTCACGACCGCGCGGACTGCAAAGGGGTCTGGCGCATGGCGGGGAAAGCGTCCAACAAGCGGTCATCAACGGCGGCGAGACGAGCGCCCGAACGGCACCCCCTGGCCCGATGAACATTACCTGCCCCAACTGCGACACGCGATACAAGATCAATCCGCAGGCGCTCGGCCAAGGGCGGACCGTGCGCTGCACGGCCTGCGGCCACCGCTGGCTCGTCGTGCCGCCCGACGCGGCACCCCCTGCCGGACCGCCTCCCCCCGCCGGACCGCCCCCTTTGCCGCGCCCGCCCGGCGCCACGGCCACGCGGACGTTCGAGGCGCCGCCGGAGCCGACCCGGATCATCGAGCCCGCACCCCTGCCCGAGGCGGTGACGCCGCGGACGGACGGGGGGCGACCGGCGAGGCCGAAGTCGCCCGGCCGCGCCATCGTCCTCTGGCTGGCCCTCCTCCTCGCGGCACTCGCCGTCACCGGCTTCGTCGCCGGGCGCAACGAGCTGGTCGCCTTGTTCCCGAAGCTCGTCCCCGTCTACGACCGGCTGGGCCTGCCGCTCGCCCCCGAACTGGGGCTCGAGTTCCGCGGCCTGCACGCCGCCGAGGCCGAGGCGGACGGCAGGCGCGTGCTGGCGCTCGAGGTCGAGATCCACAACGTCGCCGAGGGCGAGCGCGCGGTGCCCAAGGTCGAGGTCGTCCTGTTCGACAAGGACCGCCGGGAGCTGGCGCGCACCCGGCTCGACCCGCCGCAGGCGAGCCTGTCCGCCGGCGGGATGACCCGCCTCAAGGCGGAGGTGCCGCTCCCCGCCTCGGGGGCGGCCTCGTACATGGTGAACTTCGCCGGACCCGGCTGACCCGCTTGTTCCCCTCCTCGCCCATGCGCCTCGCCCTGGCGCTCGCCCGCCGCGCGGCGCGGCGCGGCGAGGTGCCGGTCGGCGCCGTCGTCGTGGCCCCGGACGGCCGGGTGCTGGCGCTTGCCCACAACCGGGTCGAGACCGACCGCGACCCCACCGCCCACGCCGAAATCCTGGCGCTGCGCGCGGCCGGCGCGCGCCTCGGCACCCCCCGCCTCGTCGGCTGCGACCTCTGGACGACGCTGGAGCCCTGCCCGATGTGCGCCGGCGCCGTCGGCCTCGCCCGGATCCGCCGCCTCTACTTCGCCGCCGCCGACCCCAAGGGGGGCGGCGTCGAGCACGGCCCCCGCGTGCTGGCGTCCCGCGGCCACGGGCCCGAGGTCTACGGCGGCATCGGCGAGAGCGAGGCGGCGGGCCTGCTGCGCGCCTTCTTCGCCGGGCTGCGGGGGTGAGGATGAACGCCCCACGTGCGCCGTCGCGCAGGGGCTTCTTCCCTCCTTCCGGTCGAAAAAAGGCCCGTCGAGCTTGGGGCGGCGGGTTTGTCCCCTGGCCAAGGCCGGGGCGGCCGTCCGTAATGGGGGCCTTGCCTCCTCTATGCGGGGTTGAATTACGGATGCTTCCGGTCCGGAGCGAGGATCTGGTCGAAACGGTGCGCGAGGGGCTGCTCGTCCTCGGCACCGACCTCACCGTGCGCTTCGCCAACCGGGCCTTCTACCGGCCGTTCGCGGTCGCCGAGGCCGATACGGTCGGCCGCAAGCTGCACGACCTCGGCGACGGCCAGTAGGACATCCCGGCGCTGCGCACCCTTCTGGAGGAGGTCGTGCCGGGCGGGGCGACGGTCGAGGCCTACGAGGTCGACCACGTCTTTCCCGGCATCGGCCGCCGGGTCATGCGGGTGAACGCGCGCAAGGTCCACCGCCCCGGCAACGGCGCGGAGCAGGTGCTGCCCGCCATCGAGGACGGGACCGACGCCGCCGACCTCGAACGCGAGGCCGAGCGCCAGCGCCGGCTGGCCCAGGGCATCGTCGACACCCTCCGCGAGCCGCTCCTGGTCCTCGACGGCGACCTTGGGGTCATCGCCGCCAGCCGCTCGTTCTACCGTTCCTTCGGGGTCGAAGAGACGGCCACGATCGGCGCCCGACTGCCGGAACTGGGCAACGGCCAGTGGAACATCCCCGCCCTCCTGGACCTGCTTGAACGGGTCGTCCCCGAGCACGCGACGGTGGAGGGCTTCGAGGTCGCGCACGACTTCCCGGGCATCGGCCGGCGGACGATGCTGCTCAACGCGCGCAAGATCTTCCGGGAAGGCAACAACACGAAGACCTTCCTCCTGGCGATCGAGGACGTGACCGACCGCCGGCGGCTCGAAGCCGAGCGCGCGGCGGCCCTGGCGGGCACCGAGGCGCTGCTCCAGGAACTCAGCCACCGGGTGATGAACAGCCTGTCGATCATCTCAGCGGTCGTCAGCATGGAGGGCCGGCAGCTCTCCGACGAAGCGGCGAAGGCGGCGTTCGAGCGGCTCTCCGCCCGCGTCATGGCGGTGGCCGAGCTTTACAAGTCGCTTTCGGTCTCGAAGTCGGTCGAGGCCATCGACGCGCCCGCGTTCCTCGGCTCGATCTGCGAGGACGTCGTCCGGTCCCTCCAGGACGGGCGGTTCCCCGTCCGGCTGGACGCCGCGATCGACCCGTTCTTGATCTCGACCCGGCAGGCCATCGCCGTCGGGCTCGTCCTCAACGAGCTGTTGACCAACGCGATCAAGTACGCCTTCAAGGGCAGGGACGACGGCCTGATCCGGGTCGCCGTCCGCCACGCGGGCGGCGCCGTCGACCTCTCCGTCGCCGACAACGGCGCCGGCATCGACGCGGACGCCAGGGTCGACTCCGGCGTCGGCCAAAAGCCGATCGACCTGTTCTCCCTCCAGCTCGACGGCCGCCTCACCCGCCACAGCGACGCGGGCGGCACCCGCGTGCGGCTCGTCTTCCGGCTGGGCTGACGACGCCCGCGTGCGCCGCCGTCGCCCGCCCCTCGCGTTGACAGGGCACAGGGGGCTCCTTATCTGACGGGCGGTTCCTCTTCGCTTTCCCCACCCTCCCCGTTCCGCCGAGGCGCTCCCCCCTATGGCCGCTGAACCGATCCGCACCGACCTCGTCATCGTGGGCGCCGGCCCCGTCGGGCTGTTCGCCGTGTTCGAGGCGGGGCTGCTCGGGCTGAAGTGCCACCTCGTCGACGCGCTCGACAGGCCGGGCGGGCAGTGCGCCGAACTCTATCCGGAAAAGCCGATCTTCGACATTCCGGCGCTGCCGCGCTGCTCGGGGCAGGAGCTGGTCGACCGGCTGATGGAGCAGGCGGGACCGTTCGCGCCCCGGTTCCACCTGAACCAGCAGGCGCGGGCGCTCGAACCCCTGGAAGACGGCGGCTGGCGGCTCTCGACGACGGCCGGGACGGTGCTGGAGGCGCCGGCCCTTTGCGTCGCGGCCGGCGCCGGCTGCTTCGTGCCCCGGCCCGTGGCATTGCCGGAGGCGGCGGGGTTCGAGGGGAAGAGCCTGTTCTACGCCGTGCGCGGGCGGGAGCGGTTCAGGGGCAAGAACGTCGTCGTCGCCGGCGGCGGCGACAGCGCGCTCGACTGGGCGCTCGACCTGCACGCGATCGCGGCCTCGGTCACGATCGTCCACCGCCGCGACGAGTTTCGCGCCGCCCCCGACTCGATCGGGCGGATGCGGCTCCTCGTCGAACGGGGCGCCCTGCGCCTCGTCGTCGGCGAGATCAAGGCGATGGAGGGGGAGGACGGCCGGCTCCAGGCGCTTCGCGTCAAGGAGAAGTCGGGCGGGGAGACCGCGATCCCGGCCGACGCGCTCCTCGCGTTCTACGGCCTGAAGTCGGAATTGGGGCCGCTCGCCGAATGGGGCCTCGCCGTCGAACGGTCCCACGTCCGGGTCTCGCCCGACACGATGGAGACCAACCGGCCGGGGCTGTTCGCCATCGGCGACATCGCGGACTACCCGGGCAAGCTGAAGCTCATCCTCTGCGGCTTCCACGAGGCCGCGCTCATGGCGCACCGGGCGCGCGAGGTCTGCCGTCCGGACGAACGCTACGTCTTCCGCTACACGACCTCCAGCATCGACCTGCACAAGAAACTGGGTATCGCCTGATGGCCAAGCTCTTCGTCACCGACCGCGACGGCACCGAGCACGCGATCGAGGGCACCATCGGCTGGTCGGTCATGGAGATCGCCCGCGAGGCCGGCCTGCCGATCGAGGCGGCCTGCGGCGGCTGCTGCGCCTGCGCCACCTGCCACGTCTACCTCGAGGACGGTCCGATCGGCGAGACCGGCACCCCGGACGCCGACGAGAACATGATGCTCGACGAGGCGATCGAGGTGCAGGACAACTCGCGGCTCGCCTGCCAGATCAAGTTCACCGAGGAACTCGACGGGCTGAAGGTGCGGCTCGGGCCAGAGTTTTAAGACGCGCTTCGCGTCCGCATGGAAAACGCATGACGACGATCGCCTACAAGGACGGCGTGCTCGCCGCCGACAGCGCGACCTCCGGCGACGGGATCGTCGTCGGGCACCGGCAGAAGATCGAGCGCATACGGGGGCAACTGGTCGGGGCCGCCGGACCGATCGAGGAGGCGGAGGCGTTCCGGGAGTGGCTGAAGAAGGGGGGCCGCGACAAGGATCGGCCGGAGGGCCTGGAGGACGAGTTCGCCGGCATCGTCGTCGAGCGCGACGGGCGGGTGGTCGAGTACGGCAAGCGGCTCGTCGCGTTCGGCTACGAGGCGCCGTTCTACGCCATCGGCTCGGGCGCCGCCATCGCCACGGGCGCCATGGCGGCGGGCGCTTCGGCGGCGGAGGCGGTCAGGATCGCCTGCCGGTTCGACCACTACAGCGAGGAGCCGGTGCACGCGCTGCGGCTGGACGAGGGGGAGTAAGGACCCTCACCCCAACCCTCTCCCCGAGGATGCGGGGCGTCGTCTACCCCGGCATGTCCACGTCGATGCCGAACAGGCGGTTGCGCTGCGTGGCGTAGTAGGCGTCGGGGTTGTAGACCTCGACGGGCAGGTTCATGCCGACGACGGTGAGGTCGCCGACGGCGGCCTTCAGCTGGTACGAGGCGAGGACGGCGGTGGCGGTGGCGCGGACCAGATCGACCTGGGAGATGAACAGCTCCTGCTCGGCGTCGAGCACGTCGAGGGTGGTGCGCTGGCCGACGTTCGCCTCCTCCTGCACGCCCTGGAGGGCGACCTGATTGGCGCGGGCCTGCGAGCGCAGCGCCTCGATCGTGGCGTTGGCCGCCCGATAGGTTTCCCAGGCCGAGGTCGCCGAGCGCTGGATCCCGCGCGTGCTGCTCTCCAGGACCTTCTGCTGCTGCTGGACGTTCTGGCGCTGCGCACGGACCCGCGCCGCGACGGCGCCGCCCTGGTAGAGGGGCACCGAGAGCACGACGCCGAGCGCGGCGTCGCGCTGCTCGCTGATCGTCGGGGTCGCATCCTCGAAGTAGGAGAAGGTGCCGCGCAGGTCGAGGTCGGGCAGAAGGTCGGCCTTCGCCACGTCGACGGCGTCGCGGCTCGCCTGGAGCGCGAACATGGCGGCGGCGAGCTGGGGGTTGTCGGCCGCCATCGCCTGCGCCTCGTCGAGGGAGTTCGGCAGGCCCGGCGCCACCTCGGGGTCGGCGAGCTTCTTCGGCAGGTCGCCCACAACCTGACGGTAGGCGGCCAGCGCCGTGGCGAGGTCGGCGCGGGCCTGCTCGATGTCGGCGACGGCGCGGGCCTGACGCGCCTGCGCCTGCGCCACGTCGGTGCGCGCGATCTCGCCGACCTCAAAGCGGTCGCGGGTGGCCTTGAGCTGGCGGTTCAGGCGGTCGGCGTTGTTCTCGGCGAGGTCGAGCACCGCCTGGTTCTGCCAGACGGTCGTGTAGACGTTGGTCGTGTCGAGGAGCGTCGACTGCTCGACGGCGAGCAGGTTAGCGCGCGCCGCCTGGACGAGGCTCTCGGCCTGATTGATCCCGGCCACCGTGCCGCCGCCGTTGTAGAGGTTCTGGTTGAGGTCGAGCGCCACGCCGCGGGTCCACAGGTGGTCGGCGGCGAAGTTCGTCTTCGTGTCGCTCGCCTCGAGCTGTCCCTGCGCCGTGACGTTCGGGCGCCAGCCGGCGAGCGCTTGGGCCACGCCCTCGTCGGTGGCGCGAAGGGCGGCGCGCTGCGCTTCGAGGTCGGGGTTGGTCAGGTAGGTCTGGGCCAGGGCGTCGCGCAGGGTCTCGGCCCGCGCGGCGCCGGCGAACGCCAGGAGCAGGGCGGCACCGGCGAGCGCTGTGCGTCTTGCCTTTCGGTTGGATCGTTGCAAGGGGGGGTGCTCCATCCGTCATGGCTTGCGTGCGAGCTAAGGCAGGACTCGGCCCGGCTGGCAAGGCAAAGCCCGTCCGGACGGTTGAACTAGGGCGACGACGGGCGAAGTCTGTTGGGCCGAAGCCACAAAAGGGCGGTCCGGTGCGTAAGATCGTGCATCTCGACATGGACGCCTTCTACGCCGCCGTCGAGGCGCGCGACGACCCGGCGCTGCGGGGCATCCCGATGGCCGTGGCGGCGAGCGCCCGCCACGGGGTCGTCATGACGGCGAGCTACCCCGCCAGGGCCTACGGCGTGCGCTCGGCGATGCCGACGGCGCGGGCGCTGGAGCTTTGCCCGAGGCTCGTCCTCGTCCCGCCCCGCCACGACGCCTACCGGGCGGCGAGTCTCGCCATCCGCGCCGTCATGCGCCGCTTCACCCCCCTCGTCGAGCCGCTCTCGCTCGACGAGGCCTACCTCGACGTCACCGGGCTCGGACCCAGCGCCACGGGCCTCGCCCGGCGCCTCAAGGCCGAGATCCGGGCCGAGACGGGCCTCGCCGCGTCGGCCGGGGTGTCGTTCAACAAGTTCCTGGCCAAGCAGGCCTCCGACCTTGACAAGCCGAACGGCCTCGCCGTGATCCGGCCGAACGAGGCGCTGGCCTTCCTGGCCGCGCTGCCCGTCGAGCGGTTCCACGGCGTCGGCCCCGCCTCGGCCAGACGGCTCCACGCCGCCGGGATCGCCAGGGGCGCCGACCTCCAGACCCGGCCGGAGCACGAGCTTCAGGCCCTCCTGGGGTCCGCCGGGCGGCACCTCTGGCGGATGGCCAAGGCCGAGGACGACCGCCCCGTCGTCCCGGACCGCCCCCGCAAGTCGCTCAGCGTCGAGACCACCTTCGAGGACGACCTGGAAGGCCCCGACGCCGTCGCCGCCGCCCTGCCCCCGCTCGCCGCCGACCTCGAAGCCCGGATCGTGCGGGCGGGTTTTGCCGGCAACACGCTCACGCTCAAGCTCCGCTACGCCCCCTACCGCCTGCGGACCCGGCAGGCGCCGCTCGCGGCGGCGCCGATCCTCGACGGCGCCCGCCGCCTCTTGGCCCGCAGCCCCCTGGAAGGGCCGGTGCGGCTGCTCGGGCTCGGGATCAGCAAGAGCGAAACGCTCACGATTGAAGAGCAGCTTGCCCTGCCGTTGGGATAGACGACGCTTCGCGTCCAGCCCTCAGGGAAACGCGCAGTCCTGCGCGGTAAGCTCGATGATCCCCCTTCGGTCGGTGCTCCTTGCGACGAAGAGGTACTCGCGGTCGCCGAGCACGACCGCGTGCTGGAGCGGCAGGCGGCCTTCGGCGTTGTCGACGTCGCCGTTGATGGTGAGGAAGTGGAGCTTGACCGGCTGCGCGGGGTCGAACCAGGGCTCGGGAACCCCTTGGGCGTCCTGCGACATCTGCCCCTCGCCGCTGACGGTGATGCGGTTGTCGGCGAAGGTCACGGCGTTGTCGACGGTGGTGGCGATGGGGGTGCGGGCGGTGAGTCGCTTGGTTTCGGTGCCGCGCGCGCAGGCGCGCTCGGTGCCGGCGTGGCCCAGGATGAGGGCGAGGCGCTCCGGCGGCACGCCACCCGCGATCTTCTGCTCGACGAGGTCGAGGAGGCGCTTGGGCTCGCCGTTGGGCACGTCCCTCGCGTAGGCCGCTTCCACCGCCTCGACCCGCTCGCGCATCCGCCCCTCGCGCTGGGACGACGCCGCGGCGGCTTCGAGGAGGCGCCGGCGGCTCGCCTGCATCTCCTCCAGGGTCGCCTCGGCGCGCTCGACCTCGACCCGGTTCTGGGCGAGGCCGACGTGGTAGCCGGACACCGCGAAGAGGAACAGGAGGAGGAGGAAACCGACGGCGGCGGCGGCCCGCAGATAGAGGCGGCGGCGGCGCTGCCGCCGCATCGTCCCGAGCGTGGCGTAGGTGCGCATCTAGGGCGTGCCTAGGGGGTCGAAACGGACGTTTGCCGCCGGCACGGCGGCGCCCTCGAAGGCCTGACGCCTGCCAGCATCCCGCGTCGCTCCCGATGCTCTTGCACCGTTTCGCGCTGCAACGCTCGCTCCTCGCTGGACGCCGCCATGCCGGCGGCATCTCCCCGTTCCTTGGTTCGCAGGCACGCTCCTGGGGCTCAGGCGTTGGCGGGCGTGCCGAAGGGGGACGCCACGAGGTCGCCGAACGCGGGGTCGCGGCGCGCCTGGACCATCTGGTAGACGGCGGCGGCGGTTTCCTCGACCGAGCGCTTGGTCACGTCGATCTCGGTCCAGCCGTGCTTGGCGTACAGGCGCCGGGCGACGACCAACTCCTCCTTCACCCGCTTGATCTCGGCGTAGTCGCCGCCGAAGCGGCCGGCGTCGTCGTCCGCCACGCCCATCATCTTCTGACGGTTGCGGCGGATGTGGACGAGCGCGTCCGGGTTGATCGTGAGCCCGACGACGAGCGGGCGCTTCAGGCGCTCCAGGTAGGGAAGCTGGGGCAGGTCGGGGACGAGCGGAACGTTCGCCGCCTTCACCCCCTTGTTGGCGAGGTAGACGCAGGTGGGAGTCTTCGAGGTCCGGGACACGCCCACCAGGACCACGTCCGCGTCCTCCAGCTCGTCGGGATACTGGCCGTCGTCGTGGCGCATGGCGAAGTCCATCGCGGCGATGCGGCCGTAATAGCCGTCGTCCATCGCGTGCTGGCGGCCGATCTGCGGCCGGCCGGCGGACCCCAGGAGGGCGGTCAGCTCGCCCATGACGGCGTCCAGCACCGGCACGCAGGGGATCTTCAGCTGGTGGCAGCGCTCCTGGAGGAGGGAGCGCAGCTCCGGGCTGACGAGGGTGTAGACGACCATCCCCGGCAGCTGCTCGACGATGGTGAGCACCCGGTCGAGCTGGGCGCGGCTGCGCAGGAAGAACCAGACGTGCTCGACGGGGACGACGTCCTCGAACTGCGAGACGGCGGCGCGGGCCACGGTCGTCACGGTCTCGCCGGTCGAATCCGAGATCAGGTGCAGGTGCAGGCGCAAGGGCGATTCATCCACAAGGGGGAGGGGATAACCTGTGGAAAGGCGGGGGAGTTATACCCAAGGGCCGAAACCATGCAACGTTTCGCCCGGCTTATCCACCGGGTTGTGCCCCTGTGGAGGAAAAAGGGGCCCCCGCGGCGAAAAGCGGGGACAAGCAAAGAGTCCACAATCTTATCCCCATAATCCACAGGCGGCAGGGGTCGGGGCTTTCAAGGCTTGCCCAAGGTTATCAACAAGGTTATCCCGGTTGCCGTCTCCGGCCCCGGTTCCTGTGGATGAAACGGTGGACAATCCCGGGACGGGGGATGATCCCCGCTTTTCCCCTTCCATCAACAATCATCATTCATGATTCTTAGAATCTTAAGAATCAGTAGAGGGCTGACTCAGCGTTGATAACTCGGTGAGAAGGCGCTGAGACCCATCAGGAGGACGGGCCGCTTGGACAAGAAAGTTTTCCTAAGAACGCTGGCGGGCGAGGCGACGCCGCGCCCGCCCGTCTGGCTCATGCGCCAGGCCGGGCGCTACCTGCCCGAATACCGCGAGGTGCGGGCCGGGGCCGGCGGCTTCCTCGACCTGTGCTACACCCCGGACCTTGCCGTCGAAGTCACCCTGCAGCCGATCCGGCGCTTCGGCTTCGACGCCGCGATCCTCTTCTCCGACATCCTCGTCGTGCCGGACGCCCTGGGGTCCGAGGTCGGCTTCGTCGAGGGCGAGGGGCCGAGGCTCATCCCCCTCCAGGGCGGGGCCGATCTGGCGCGGCTCTCGCCCGCCCGGCTGCACGACCACCTCGCCCCGGTCTACGAGACGATCCGGCGCCTGCGCCGCGACCTGCCGCCCGAGACGGCGCTGATCGGCTTTGCGGGGGCACCCTGGACGCTCGCCGCCTACATGATCGAGGGCGGCGGCTCGAAGGACTTCCTGCGGGCAAGGGAGACGGCGCGGCGCGAGCCCTCGATGTTCGGGCGGCTCGTCGACCTGTTGACCGAGGCTGTCATCGCCTACCTGCGTGAGCAGCTTAGGTCCGGCGCCGAGGCGCTGCAACTGTTCGACAGCTGGGCCGGGGTCCTCCCCCCGGACGAGCGCGCGCGCTGGTCGACGGCGCCCTTGAAGCGGATCGTGGACGCGCTTCGGGGCGAGGCGCCGGTCCTGTGCTTCCCGCGCGGCATCGGCGCCGCCTACGCCGCGTTCGCGGCCGAGGTGCGGCCGCAGGGGCTCAGCCTCGACACGACGGTCGACCCGGCCTGGGCGGCTTCGGCGATCCCGAAGGGGGTCTGCCTGCAGGGCAACCTCGACCCCGCCCTCCTCGTCACCGGCGGCGAGGCGATGCTGGAAGGGGCAAACGCCATCCGAGAGGCGCTCAAGGGCCGGCCGCACGTCTTCAACCTCGGCCACGGCGTCCTGCCGCACACGCCGCCGGAGCACGTGGCGGCGCTCGTTCGGGCCTTGAAAAGCGCTTAGAAAGTGCCTTATAGGGGAGAACGGCGGGGCGATCGGCCCCCGTCCGTTCCCTCCACCCACCGTTTTTCAGGGACCCTGCCCTGCTGGCAGCCATGACCGGCCAATCCCCGGCGCCATCCGGCCCCGGCGGCCATTCGCACCCCACGACGGTTTCACGCTGATGTTCGGCGACCTCGGGCTCTGGCTCGTCGCCCTGCACGTCATGGCGTTCGCCGCCTGGATGGCGGCGATGTGGTATCTGCCGCGCCTCTTGATCTACCATTGTGACGCGGTGGTGGGTGGCGAGGCGTCGGCGACGTTCAAGGTGATGGAGCGGCGCCTCCTGAAGGCGATCGGCACGCCGGCGA
>JAGRGG010000173.1:0-7097 GCA_020445645.1 Geminicoccaceae bacterium
CCCCGCGTCAGCGGACGCGAAGCGTATCCAACCCCGACCGCCTAAAGCGGCTCCGTCCCCCCCTGCGCGGTCCCGACCTCGATCGCCTCGGGCGCCGCCGGGAGCGGGTGCGCCGGGTCGACGACGAGGGTCTCGGCGACCACCTGCCGTTCCGGCCGGGGCACCGGCACGATGAACGTGCCGCCGCGCTCGGTGGGCAGGAGGAACGTCTGGACGGGTGCCGCCGGCGCCGCGAGGGCGGGGGGGGGCTCGGCGGCGCCCCCGCCCAGCGCCGCGCGCACCTGGTGCATCGCGTCGAGGAGGCCGAGGCTGTCCTGCGGCGCCACGATGGCGAAGACGAGCGGCCCCTGCCGCCACGTCATCGACACCTGGTCCTCGGGCACGAGGCGAAGGAGGTGGTCGGAGCCGCCGTCGCTCAACATGCCGACGTAGAGGGTGAGCGAACGCTTCTGGCCGTCCTCGTAGGTGAGGCTGATCGCCGGCACCTTCGTGGAGTCGAAGATGTGCCCGCCCTTGAAGGCGAGGCCGAGGGGGGCGAGGTCCGGGCGCACGAAGCTGCGGTTGTCGAGCCGCTGGCGCAGCCACGTGATCGAGGCGTCGCCGTCGTCCTCGGCGCCGAGCGAAGCGTTGTCGAAGAGGACGAGGGGCAGGCCGGGCGCCACGGGCAGGGCCGCCGGCACCGTCATCGCCGCCGCCTCGACGATGCCGCCGGCCGGGGGGGCGGTCGGCGCGGCGACGGCGGCGATCGAAACCGCCGTTCCCGTCGCGCCGCCGTCCTGCCGCAGCGCGTGCGCGGTCAGGCCCGCGAGGCCGATGCAAAGGGCGACCCCCGCCGCCATCGCCCAGTTCGGCTCCCAGTGCGGGAGCCAGTCCGCGGCGAACCCGAGCCGCGACCGCGACCGCCCGGGCGTCTGGCGCAGCGCCTGGACGAGGTCGGCCTGGAGGCGGGGGCAGAACACCCGCTCGTCCGACAGGTCGAGCGCCTGGCCTAAAAAGCGCAGGTTCGCGTTCTGGTGGAGGTAGGCCTCGACCCGCTCCGCCGCCTCGGCGTCGGCGGCGATGTGGTCGAGGACGGCCACGCGGCGGTCCTCGTCGAGGACTCCGTCGACGAAGGCCATGAGGTCGGCGTCTGTGACCGGACGCCGCTGCGGCATGTCCAACTTGGTCATTTTACGACACGCAGCCTTGGGGTTTCGGAACGGGCGGTGAGCTGGCGCAGGGCCTCGCGGCCGCGCGACAAGCGCGACATGATGGTGCCGATGGGCACCCCCAGGGTCTTGGCGGCGTCGCCGTAGCTCATGCCCTCAAGTCCCACGAGCAGCACGACCTCGCGCTGCTCGATCGGCAGTCTCGTCATCGCGGTGGCAAGGTCGCGCAGTTCCAGGCGCTTGTGCTGGGTGGCCGGGCTGGAGAGCGTGGAGAGCACGCTCTCGATCGGCACCTGCCCCGCCGAGCGCTTCTGGCGCCGCGCGTCGTCGATACAGATGTTGTGCAGGGTGGCGAACATGTAAGAGCGCAGGTCGCGCACGTCCGCCAGATTCTTGCTCTGGTTGAGGATGCGCGCCAGCGTCTCCTGGACGACGTCGTCGGCGTCGGTGACGCTGCCCAGCAGCAGGATCGCGTAGCGCCGGAGCGACGCCATGTGCTCCAGCAGCTCCTCGCCGGTCTGCCGCTGGGACTTGCCGCCGCCTTTGTCGCTGCTCATGCGCTGCCGACTCTTCCAAAAGGCAAAGGGCGCGCCGCGACCGCCGCCCGGCGACGCGTCGGGGGTGCCCCGAGCCGAAAAGCTCATGGGCAAGGCTCGTCCCCTCAGACCGTTCGCCGATGATAGCGGGCACCGGGATGCTTCGCCATGCCTTTGACGCTGGTAAGGATGCTGCCCTCCTGTATCGGATAGGCGGGCGCCAAGTGCAAGGGCCGTCTCGCCGTAAGGAAGACTCATCGCGTCACTCGCTTGAAAAGCGGCTCCGCCGACACGGTGCCGGCGGAGCCCAATCATCTATGGGCGGTAAAGCGAGGTGCCGGAACAACACCCCGCACGGCTCCCGGCGGATGACGACGGCCCTCAAGGCAAGGGGGCCGCGCCCGCCGCCGGGGGCCGGCGGTCGACCAAGCTGGGGTCCGATCCGAGAACCTGAGCTGAAGTCAAGACGCACCCCTAAAGACGTGCCCTTGCGTTCCTTTATTCCGGATCGCCCCGCAAATCATCGCGGCCGTCCGGCGGGTCTTCGGCAAGCATACGCACGTATCGGCCGGGTGCCGGCTCGATCGGCGGCAGGGGTCCCCGTTCAGGGTCGCGCGGGGCCGAAGCGCCGCCCGCGTGCCGCAGGAGCCAGTCCCGCCAGAAGGGCCACCACGAGCCCGGGTGGCGCCTCGCGCCTTCGAGCCAGCCGGCGGCGTCCGGGGGCTCGGCCGGGTTGGTCCAATAGGCGTACTTCCGGGCATCCGGCGGGTTGACGACGCCCGCCACGTGACCGGACCCCCCGAGGACGAAGGTGGGGCGTTCTTGCAACAGGCGCCCGCCCGCGTGGACCGAGGCCCAGGGCACGAGGTGGTCGTCCTTGAGCGCCAGCGAGAAGCAGGGCGCCCCGATCCGCCCGAGGTCGATCGGTGTGCCCTCCACCTCGAGCGCCCCCGGCCGGGCGAGCAGGTTCTGGCCGTAGAGGCCCCGCAGGCAGAAGAGGTGGAGGCGGGCCGGCAGGCGGGTGCCGTCGGCGCTCCAGCAGAGGAGGTCGAAGGACCGGGGCGGGCGGCCCAGCAGGTAGGCGTCGACGGCGGCGGGCCAGATCAGGTCGTTCGCGCGCAGCGCGCGGAACAGGCCCTGCATGGCTTCCGCCTCCAGGTAGCCCTTCGCCGCCATGTGGCGCTCGAGGGCGTCGACCTCGGCCGCGTCGACGAAGACGCCGACCTCGCCCGGCTCCGCGAAGTCGAGCGGGGCCGCGAGCAGGCCGAGGCCCCGGACGCGCCCGCCCAGGCCCCTGGCCGCGAGGAAGGCGGCGAGGCAGGCGGCGAGCGTGCCGCCGAGGCAGTAGCCGAGGAGCGAGGCGCCGTGCGCCCCCGTCTGGCGGCGCACGGCGTCCAGGGCTTCCTCGAGCGCGCCCAGGTAGTCGTCGAAGCCGCGGGCGGCGTGCCGCCCGTCCGGGTTGACCCAGGAGACGGCGAAGACGGTGAACCCCTCGCCCACGGCCCAGCGCACGAGGCTGTTCTCGGGCCGGAGGTCCAGGACGTAGAACTTGTTGATCCAGGACGGCACGACGAGGAGGGGCGTCTCGCGGACGAAGGCGGTCGTCGGCGCGTACTGGATCAGTTGAAGCAGGCCGTTCTCGAACACGACCCACCCCTTCGTCGCCGCCACGGTCTCGCCGAGGCGAAAGGCGGGCGCGCCGGCGCCGGGCCAGCGCCCCGCCGCCCTGTCGGCCGCCAAGCGGCGCAGGCCCCGCGCCAGGGTGGCGCCGCCGCTCGCCCGCGCCGCCTCCAGGACCGCCGGGTTGGTGAACGGGAAGTTGGCGGGCGAGAGCGCGTCGAGGTGGTGCCGGGCGACGAACAGGACGAGGCGCCGCGCCGCCGGGTCGAGGCCGGGCACGGTCCGCGCGAGGTCCAGGAGCCGGCGGGCGAAGAGGAGGTGCGCCTGCTTGATCGTGTCGAAGGCGGCCTCCTCGCTCCACAGGGGATCGACGAAACGACGGTCCCCCGCCGCCGGCCGGACGAGCGGATCCACCGCCTCGCCGGCAAGCCGGCGGGCGTGCCGCTCCCAAAGCCTTGCGACGTCGGCCCGCAGGCCCCGGTGCGCCGCGATCAGCCGCTCCGGATCCTCAAGCAGCGCCAGCGTCAGCGCGCGAAAGGCGGCGGCTACCCGTTCGGGCGCCGGTCCAAGCGGCTCGCTAGGTTCGTGCATGGCGCGGTAAGCTTTCAAACACGCTTCGCGTCCGCCGGCGCGGGGCCTTTTTCCTTCTTTTCTTGTCTGTTGATCGTGCTTGGCTCGAACGTCAGAGCCAAGCACGATCAACAGACAAGAAAAGAAGGAAAAAGGCCCCGCGCCGGCGGACGCGAAGCGTAACCTTCACCCGACCGGAATACGCTCGATCCCCCCCTCCCCGAGACGGAAAAAGGCGTCCTGCGGCTCGTCGAGTTCGAGCATCCGGGCCGGGTGCGCGCCCTCGAAGGCCGTGCGCAGCGCGCGGCCGAAGGCGCCGTGGCCGACGACGACGAGGCGCGCGCCCTGGGGGAGCGCCCGGAGCCAGCCCGCCGCCCGCTCGACGACGGCCGTCTGCGTCTCGCCGCCGCCGGGGGGCGCCACGGTGAAGCGGTCGTCGATCCTGGCCCGCCAGCGTTCGGGGTCTTTCGCCTCGATCTCGGCGGCCGTGAGGCCGTCCCAGTCGCCCCAGGTCATCTCGTGCAGGGCATCGACCCGCTCGATCGCCGAAGGGTTCCGGCCCATCGTCTCGGCGACGATGACGGCCGTGGCCCAGGCACGGCCGAGGGGGCTCGACAGGAAGCGAAAGCCTTCCCCCTTGCCGATCAGCCCTTCGAGCGTCCGCCCCATCGCCGCCGCCTGGGCGATGCCCTTCAAGGTGAGCGGCGAGTCGCGCCGGCCCTGCATCCGCCGCTCGCGGTTCCAGACCGTCTCGCCGTGGCGCAGATAGAGGATCTCGGCGGCGGGCATGGGGCTTCCCTCGAACGCGGGCCGCGTCCCGGTTGTCCGGGCGCCGCCGGGGCGTCATGTTCACGGCGCGGGCGTCCGCGTCAAGGCGCGCGAGAAGGAGACCGGCCCCCTTGAAGACGACGGCGGGCGGGCGCGACCCCAGGCTCGACGCGTGGCGGGGGGCCGCCATGCTCATCATCTACGTCGCGCACATCCAGTGGAACCCCTGGAGCGACTACATCCCGGCCCGCTTCGGCCCTTCCGACGCCGCCGAGATGTTCGTCTTCTGCTCAGGGTACGCCGCCGCCATCGCCTTTGGCGGCACCTTCGCGCGCGCCGGCTTCTGGATGGGGACCGGCCGCATCCTTCTTCGCTGCTGGCAGATCTACTGGGCGCACCTCGGCCTGTTCTTCGCCACCGTCGCCGTCACCGCCGCGATGACGGCACTCTTCGGCGGCGGGGGGCGGGACTTCTACGGCGGGCTCAACCTCGGCCCCTTCCTGGACGACACGGCGAGGCTCACGCTCGGCCTGTTCACCCTCACCTACGTGCCGAACTATTTCGACATCCTGCCGATGTACATGGTGATCCTCCTCCTCGTCCCCGTCGTCGTCGCCCTGCAACGGCTCGCCCCATGGGCGGCGGCCGCCTTCTGCCTCCTCCTCTACGCCGCCGCCTGGGCGGGGCTCGACCTGCCGGCCGAGCCCTGGAGCGACCGGCCCTGGTACTTCAACCCGTTCGCGTGGCAGATCCTGTTCTTCACCGGCTTCGCGCTCGGGCGCGGCTGGCTGCGCCCCCCGCCGGCGAGCCCGCCGCTCCTCCTCCTGGCGGCCGCCTTCGTCCTCCTCATGGTCCCCTTGAGCCGCTGGCAGATCTACGAGGCCCACCCCCTCCTCAAGGCAGTCCACGACTGGGTGTGGGTCACGGACTTCAAGACCGACGAGCACCCCCTGCGCTACCTCCACGCCCTCGCGCTCACCTGCCTCGCCGTCCGGCTGATCCGGGGCCGCGAGGGCTGGCTGCTCGGGCCGTGGCTCCGCCCCGTCGTCACGGTGGGGCAACAGGCGCTCGCCGCCTTCCTCGCCAGCATGACCCTCGCCTGGATCGCGTCGATCCTCCTCGACCTCGCGGGCCGCACGCCTTTGACCCTCGCCGTCGCCAACCTGGGCGGCCTCTTGACCGTCGTCGCCGTCGCCTATGTCGTCGCTTGGTACAAGTCGCAGCCCTGGAGGCGGGTGCCGTCGGCGGCGGCGGCTTGAAGGAAGACGACGCTTACGCACACCCGAAGGGAGATCGCCCTTGCGCACAGGCTTCATCGGCGGCGCGCTCTTCTGCTTCATGGCCTTGCCGGCCCTGGCCGCCCCGGACCCGGTTCCGTCCTGCGCCGGGGCCGGTCCCGTCCCGGCCTACGCCGCCCCGGGCGCGAACCCGAACGTCGCCGTCAGCCCGGACCCGGCCGCGTGGCGCCTGCCCGCCTGCCTCGGCTGGCCGGCGGCCGAGGCCCGGGTGGTGGTGGCGCTCGCCGGGCGCTTTGAGGGGGAGGGGGTCGACGCCGTCGTCGCCCGCCTCGCCAGCGTGTCGGACTTCGCCCGGACGCGCTACTGGTCGACCTCGCGGAACAGGTGGCGGCCCATGTTCGACGCGCTCGTGCCCCTGAGCGCGCCCGACCCGGACGCGCGGCGGGGCGACCTCGCCCCGGACGAGCTGACGCAGGGCGCCACGGGCTACCTCCTCCTCGACGACAACGACCCGCTCGGCGCCCTCGTCGACGCGGTCAGCGTCGTCGAGCGGACCCGGGACCGGCTCGTCGTCGACATCGTCAACGTCACGGCGGCCTCGGCCGTGGGGGTGACGGCGATCCCGAAGGGGGGGCTGCGCACCCGGATCGCCGTCGCGGCGGACGGCGGGGGCGCCCCTGGCCTCTACGTCCTCACCCGCCTCGTCAGCGGCGTGCCGGGCTTCCTCCTGCCCGACGACGACGCCTACGTGAACCGCACGGCCGCGATCTGGCGCTACCTCGCGGGCGTCCCCGACGACAGGGAGCCGCCGCTCGCGCCTTGAAGAGGGAACCCCCGGCCGCCGTCCGTCTTCCTGCACGCCGGGGGCGGACTGTGGCAAGCCTGCCATAGCCCGCCCCGGGCCGCCTGCGGCACGATGGCGGCGCGCTGTAGGCGACCTTTTTCCTAGAAAAACCGCCTGTAAGCCGTACCTGGGGAAACGCCAAGGAACAGAGGCCGGTTGCGCGAAGGCCCTTGAACCTCTAGCGTCCCCGCTGGGTTAACCACGAATCCCAACGCCTCACCTAAAGGGTAGGAAATGCTCAAGCTTTCCCACGTCTCGATGATGGCCATGATGCTGGCGCTTGCCGCCTGCAGCGGCGGCGGCGGCGACGACGACAACGGCACGCCTGGCGGCGGTGTCGGCACTACGGGCGGCACGGGCACGACGACGAGCG
>JAGRGG010000173.1:7212-7344 GCA_020445645.1 Geminicoccaceae bacterium
CGGCACGACCACCAGCGGCGGCACCGGCACGACCACCAGCGGCGGCACGGGCACGACGACGAGCGGCGGCACGGGCACGACGACGAGCGGCGGCACGACCACCAGCGGCGGCACGACCACCAGCGGCGGCAC
>JAGRGG010000173.1:7475-14578 GCA_020445645.1 Geminicoccaceae bacterium
CCACCAGTGGCGGCACGACCACCAGCGGCGGCACGACCACCGGCGGCACCACCACGGGCGGCAGCGCCGGCAACCCGCTGCCGGCGGGCAGCTCGGCGATCGAAACCGGCTCGGTCTCGGGCGCCCGCACCCAGAACGTCCAGTTCGGCGGCGCCAGCGGCACGGTGATCGTGAAGACCGACAACGGCTTCCGCCGGACCTTCTCCGCCCCGACGACGGACAGCAACAACCTGAACGTCTACACCTCGGGCGCCGACACGGCCCTCACGTCGCGCGTCGGCGAGACCTCGCTCGGCTCGAAGCTCGACTACACGGCGTTCGGCGCCTGGAACGGCAAGCTCCTCGACGCGACGGGGAACCCGACCACGTCCGAGGCGGGCGCCTTCTTCGGCGGCCAGTACACCCCGGCGGCGGGCATCCCGGCGACGGGCGAGGCCAGCTACGCGGGCGGCGCGCTCGCCGCGGTCGGCACCGGCACCAGCGCCGAGACCAGGACCGGCAGCTTCACGGCGACGGCGAACTTCTTCGCCAACACCGTGACCGGCCAGGCCACGCTGGGCGACCTCGCCGTCGACTTCGGCCAAGCCGCGATCGCCCGCAACCGCGCGGCGTTCGACAGCGCCACCGCGTCCGCGAACGGCGGCGCCTACACCGGCTCGATGACCGGCCGCTTCGGCGGTCCGGCGGCCGAGGAGATCGGCGGCACGTTCACCCTTTCGGGTGCGCAGGAGGTCCGCGGCTCGTTCGCCGGCCCCAGGTCGTCCACCACGCCGTAGGGTGCCAGGCTTCGTTCCTCGGGACGAGGGGAAGGGGCGGCTCCGGCCGCCCCTTTCGCGTTTCGGGGGCGTTGCCGATCCGCCACGGCCGGCAAACCGCGCGCCGCCGGCGGAAAGCAACCCGAAGGGGCGCGCTGGGTTTGAAAGCCTAGTTCCCCGGCCCGCCCCCGGCGCCGCCGCGCCGTCCACCGAAGAGTTGGGTAAGACAACATTCTTAAGTAGAGTGCTGGCCGCGAAAATCGCCTCTCGGTTGCAGAAACCGGGTTGACCGACTAACGCAAGAGGCGGTACTTCCGCACCTGGGCTCAACCCGAAGGTTGTAAAAGGAGCGCGGGACGATGAGGTTTTCGCAGGTTTCGACGATGGCGATGATGCTCGCCCTCGCCGCGTGCGGCGGCGGCGGCAACGGGAACGACGGCGGCGGGAGCCCCTCCCTCGGCGGCTCGCTGCCGACGGGCAGCGGCGCCGTGGATTCGGGCGGCGGCCAGACGGTGGCGCTTTCCAGCCCGAGCTCGGTGACGGTCGGTGGGGTGGCGTTCGGCAACCCCACGGTCAGCGCCGGCGGCGTCAAGACCTTCAAGAACAGCCAGACGGCGGCGGCGGTCGACGGCGACACGGTGCTCGTGAGCCGCGTCGGCCAGCCGACGCTCGGCGCCACCCTGAGCCAGTCCGCCTACGGCGCCTACGCCGTCGACCAGGACGGCGCCGAGACCGCCGAGACGACGGAGGTGGGCGGCTTCTACGCCGGCCGCTCGTCGCTGGCCGCCGACGTGCCGACGGCCGGCACGGCGAGCTACACGGGCGGCGCCATGGCGTTCGAGACCGCGACCACGGCCGGCACGACGGGCGGCGCCGCCACCATGACGGTCAACCAGTACACCGGCACGATGACGGCGGACGCGAACTTCGCCGCCGGCACCGTCGACGCCGAGATCGCCCTCGACGACTTCGGCACCCTCACGGGCGAGGCCGACATCACCGGCAACAGCTTCGCCGCGACCGCGCTCACGCCCGAGAACGGCACCGGCACCGGCGCCACCGACATCGAGGCGCGCTACGGCGCGGCCACCGGCGCCCTCGCCGGCAAGTTCATGGGGCGCGAGGCGGCGACGAACGCCAAGGAGGTCGCGGGCCGGTTCTCGCTCGCGGGCGGCACCGAGGCCGGCACGACCGGCGGCGGCGCCACCAGCTTCGACCTCGCCGGCGGCTTCGGCGCCTCGCAGGGCACCGGCGGCCCGACGGCGGTGGGCAAGGCCAAGTCCGGCACCCCCGTGGCGACGACCACGGCCGGCACGGCCGCGACGGTGAGCTTCACCGGCAGCAACGTGCGGGTGGCGCTCGCCGGCACCAGCGGCGGCGCCGCCGCCTACGACCGCGTCTATTCCGAGCCCGAGGTCACCGACGACGGCCTGCTGAAGTACACGACGAACAGCGCCCCCGCCGCCGTCGGCGAGGACACGGTGTGGGCGAGCCGCGTCGGCGAGGACACGCTCGACCAGACCCTCGACTACGCCGCCTACGGCGTCTGGGCGATCGACCCCGACGGCGTCGGCAGCGGCACGCGCCAGATCGGCGCGTTCCATACGGGCGCCGGCGTCGGCGACATGTCGACGGTGACGACCGGCACGGCGAACTACACCGGCACGGCGGTCGCCCTGGAGCGCACCACCGCCACCGGCGCCGTCGGCGACCTGCTTACCGGCACGATGACGGCCACGGCCGACTTGAGCGCCGACACGGTCGGCGCCGTCATCACCCTCGACGACGGCCCGACGCTCACCTACACGGGCGCCGCGATCGACAACGCGACGGCTACCTTCGGGGCCGGTGCGACCGTCGCCGTGACCGGCGATACCGATTACGCCTCGGCCACGGGCGCGATCGGCGGCGGCTTCTTCGGCACGCCGATTCCCTCCGGCGCCAACGACGCTAAGCCGGAAGAGATCGCCGGCAACTTCAGCGCGGCCGGAAGCGCGAAGCAGCTGCAGGGCTCCTTCGGCGGCAAGCTCGTCACGACGCCTTAACGCGCGGCGCCCAGGCGCCCACGGCCTCGATCCAGGCGGGGGGCGGTCCATTCGGGCCGCCCCTTCGCCGTTCGCGGGAGACGCGGGCGGGGCGGGTAAGGTGCGCCCGTCCACGGTGCGGGTGTAGGAACGCCTTACAGCCCCGGCGCATGGGTCCGGTTCTATTCAACTTATAATAGAAAAATCAATCGCTTGGCGGTTGCGGCAAGCGGCTTGACCGCGCGGGTAATGAAGGGTTAATGCCCCCTGCAAAACAAGCCGAGGAGTCGATGGGGATGAACCGTCTTTCGAAGGTATCGTACTTCGCCATGATGCTGGCGCTCGCCGCCTGCAGCGGCGGCGGCGGTGCCGGCACGACCGGCGGGACGACCGGCGGCGGAGGTGGCAACACCTCGTCGAACGGCGGCTCGGTCCCGGCGGGGAGCATCGGCCCGATCGTCTCGGTCGACACGGCGAGCATCGCGTTCGGCGGCGGCGACACGGTGCAGTACAGCGTCGACCGCAACGCGGACGGCGCGCCCGACTTCACCCAGAGCTACGACAGCCCCAAGATCGGCGACGACGGCATCCGCCGCTTCGGCCCCGGCACGGCGACGGCCGGCGGCGTCACGACGACCGGCGGCGACACGACGACGGGCGGGACCACCACCACCGGCGGGGACACGACGACGGGCGGCACCACCGGCGGTGACACCACCACGGGTGGCACGACCACGACGGGCGGGGACACGACGACGGGCGGGACTACCACCGGCGGCGACACGACCACGGGCGGAACCACCACGGGCGGTGACACCACCACGGGTGGCACGACCACGACGGGCGGCGACACCACGACGGGCGGCGCCACCACCACGGGGGGTGACACGACGACGGGCGGTGACACGACCACGGGCGGTGACACGACCACGGGCGGTGACACGACGACCGGCGGTGACACGACGACCGGCGGTGACACCACCACGGGCGGCGACACGGCCGGCACGACCACCGGCGGCGACACCACCACGGGCGGCACGTCCGGCGCGCTCGCCGCCGTGAGCGGCGGCAACATCGTCTGGGCGAGCCGCGTCGGCGAGCAGACGCTGGGCGCCACCCTGAACCAGGCGGTCTACGGCGTCTTCGCCGTCGACTCGGACGAGGACGGCGCCTTCGCTTCCGACGAGGCCGGGTCGTTCTATTCGGGGCAGGTGACGGCGAGCGAGGACGTGCCGGTCAACGGCACCGCCTCCTACACGGGCGGCGCCATGGCGGTCGAGCAGGCCGCCGGCGCCGACGGCGTGTCGGGCGGCGTCAGCGCCTACACGGGCTCGATCGAGTCCAGCGCCAACTTCGCCGCCGGCACCATCGCCAGCACGGTGAAGCTCACCGACTTCGGCACCATCGAGACCGGCGCCGTCCCCATCACCGGCAACGCCTTCACGTCCGACAGCGGCTTCACGGTGACGAGCGACGTGGCGGGCGGCCCCGCCGACCGCTACGCCACGGGCGGCAGCACCACGACGGGCGGGACGACCACCGGCGGCACGACCACGACCGGCGGCGACACCACCACCGGCGGCGACACGACGACCGGCGGCACGACCACGACCGGCGGCGACACCACCACCGGCGGCGACACGACGACCGGCGGCACGACCACGACCGGCGGCGACACCACCACCGGGGGCACCACCACCGGCGGGACCGGGGCCGCCGTGACCTCCAGCATCGACGGCCGCTTCATGGGCCGGGGCGATGCCAAGGCCAGCGAGATCGCCGGCATGTTCGCGCTCACGAGCGATGACGGCAGCGGGATCACCTACCGCCTCGACGGCGCGTTCGGCGCCGCGCGCGGCGAGACGAGCCCGCCCGCCGTCGGCGCCAACCCGGCAGGGACGCCGACCTCGCCCGCCTCGGTCGACGGCGCCGCCACCACCTTCGACCTCGCCGAGGCCGGAACGGTCAACGTCACCCTCAACTACGACGGCGGCGATCCCGAGTACGACCTCGACTACACGGACCCGACGATCGACGGCAACGGCGTGCTCTTCTATTCCAAGCCCGCCGCCCCGGGGCAGCTCGCCGACACTGTCTACGTCACCCGCGTCGGCGAGGAAACGCTCGGCCAGACCCTCGACTACACGTCGTTCGGCATCTGGAGCATCGACCCCGACGGCAACGGCGTCCGGCCGCGCGACCTCGGCAGCTTCTTCACGGGCACGCCCGTCGACGCGCCGACCGGCGGCACCGCCACCTACGCCGGCAAGGCGCTCGCCTTCGAGCGCGACAGCACCAACGGCGAGCTGAAGACCCTGACCGGCACGATGGACGCGACCGCGACCTTCGGCGGCGGCGGGTCGGTCGACGTCGGCATGAGCCTCGATGACTTCGGCCGGGTCGACTACACCGGCGCCGACATCAGCGGCTCGACCTTCAGCGGCGGCACCGTCGCCGTCACGGGCACCGCCGACGACGACTACGCGGCCGCGACCGGCAGCGTGACCGGCGGCTTCTTCGGCTCCGGCACGTCCGGACCGGAAGAGATCGGCGGCGCCTTCAAGGCCGAGGGCACCACCCGCTCGCTTGCCGGCGGCTTCGGCGGCAGGCTCGGCACCACCGGCGGCGACGTGGGCACGACCGGGGGCGACATCGGCACCACCGGCGGCACCACCGGCGGCGACACCACCACGGGCGGTACCACCACCACCGGCGGCTAGGCCCCGGCGGCCTTCGCAAGGGGGGAGGGGCGGCTTCGGCCGCCCCTCGCCGTTTCAAGGCTCATAACCGGCGTGCGAATTGCCACCTGACAGCACGCCGATTACTCCCTATAAGGCCCGGCTTGAATGCAGCGGCCACGTCCGGACCCGCGCCCGCGGGCCCGTCGACATCGAGAGCCGCTGCGACCGGCGGGGCCAGCCCCTCGCCGGCCGGACCTTGAAGCGGCGAGGATCAAGCTTGCACATCATCACGAGGCTCTGCGGCGCCGCGCTCGCGGCGTTCGGGATCGCTTCTGCCCTTCCGTCGCCGGCGGCGGCGCAGGAGGTGACGATCGAGAACGAGGCCGCCGCCCGCGCCAACCCCGAACTCCTCCTCGGCGCCGCCGCCCAGCTCATCGACCGGGGCCTCCTGCCCCAGGCGGGGGCGCTGATCGACAAGGCGGTATCCTTCGGGGTCGACGCCAACAAGGCCCGCTTCCAGCGCGCCCGCCTCGCCGAGCGCGCCGGCAACCTGGAAGGGGCCGCCGCGATCTACCGCGAGATGCTGCTGGCCGAACCCGACGCCCTTCGCGTCCGCCTGGAACTCGGCCGGATCTACTTCCTCCTTCAGGACGACGCCAAGTCCGAGCTTCAGTTCAACTACGCGCTCGCCGGCGACCTGCCCGAGCCCGTCGTCGCCAACGTCCGCAACTTTTTGGCCCAGATCAAGTCGAGGCGGCGCTACGCCTTCGACTTCGACTTCGCCATCGCCCCCGACACCAACGTCAACGCGGCGACGAGCCAGCGGCAGGTCGAGCTTTACGACCTGCCCTTCCAGCTCGACGACAACGCCCGCGAGAAGAGCGGGGTCGGCATCGACGTCAGCACGAGCGGCCGCTACGACGTGCCGGTCGTGCCGGGCCTGCTCGTCCGCCAGACCGCGTCGCTCCGCCGCGTCGACTACGAGGGCGGCAATTTCGACGACACGAACCTCGCCTACAGCGTCGGCCCCGTGCTCCGCCAGGGCAACACGGAAGTCACCGCCGCCGCCCTCCTCGGCCGGCGCTGGTATTCGGACGACGGCTACAGCTACTATTACGGCCTGCGCGGCGGCTGGCAGAGCCGCGTCGCCGACCGGCTCGACCTCGCGCTCGGCGTCCAGGCCTACAACCTGAAGTACGACGACGCGAAGCGCCTCGACGGCCCCCGCTTCTCGATCAGCGCCAACCCCCTCTACGCCCTCAGCCCGCAGAGCCTCCTGCGCGGCGCCGTCACCGTCGACCGCGAACTGGCCGAGACCCCCTCCGAGCGCAGCGTCGGCTTCTACACCGGCCTCGGCCTGTTCACCGAACTGCCCTACGGCTTCAACGTCTACGCCGAGCCCGGGATCGAGTTCCGCGTCTACGACGCCAAGGCCGGCGGCTTCGGCAAGCCCCGCGACTCCGTCACCTACAGCTTTGAGATCAACTTCCGCAACCGCCAGCTCGACGTCTACGGCTTCACGCCCGTGATCGGCACCGTCCTGCAAAAGCGCGACTCGAAGGTCGACCTCTACGACTTCGACCGGGTGCGGTTCACGCTCGGCGTGAGCCGGCAGTTCTAGGACACGCTTCGCGTCCGCAGGT
>JAGRGG010000174.1 GCA_020445645.1 Geminicoccaceae bacterium
ACCAGATCCGCTCCTACGTCCTCCACCCCTACCGGATGGTGAAGGATCTGCGCACCGGGGTCGAGAGCGGCAACCCGTCGGCCATCCTTGATGGCGACCTCGACGCCTTCTTAGAAGCGTCGCTGGCGCAAGGCGCCGGCAACCTGCGCCCGGACGGGGCCGAGGCGTGACCGGCGCCGACGCTCAGCCGATCTGGTAGTGCACCTGATCGCGCCCCGCGTCCTTCGCGGCGTAGAGGGCGCCGTCAGCGCGGTCCAGCACCCCCTCGAAGGCGGTGTCGTCGGCCGTGGAAAGGGCAACGCCGACGCTCGCCGTCACCTCGCGGTCGACGATGCCGGCCGGACGCGCGCCGCGAAGGCCGACACGGAGGCGTTCGGCGGTCCTCAAGACGCCTTCCTCGGAGGCGTAGGGGAGGAGGACGGCGAACTCTTCGCCGCCGAGCCGGGCCAGGAGGTCGCTGCGGCGCAGCGTGCCCTGCCAGACGCGGCACGCCTCCTGGAGCACCCGGTCGCCGATGGCGTGGCCGAAGGTGTCGTTGATCGCCTTGAAGCGGTCGAGGTCGAGGAAGAGGACGCCGAGCGCGTGGCCGTAGCGCCGCGCCTCCGCGAACATCCTCTCCGCCTCCTGGAAGAAGCGGCGCCGGCTCGCGGCGCCGGTGAGGACGTCCGTGCCGATCTCGTGGAGCAGGACCCGCTCGCGGTCGCGGGCGGGGGCGGCGTCGGCGATCTCCAGCAGGAGCGCGCGCTCGCCCTTCTCGGTGAAGCCGTGCTCGCCGGTGACGAGGACGTAGGGCAGCGTGCCGCGGTCGTGGCCGAGGGGGCCGTAGTAGCGCAGCGCCTCGCCGGTCCCGAAGCTGCGCCGGGCGGCCTTGCCGAGCGGCCGGTCCGGCCCGAGGACACCGTCGAGCAGCCCCTCGTCACGAAGGAGGCGGGCGGCGCGGTTGAGGGGCAGGGGTTCGCCGCGCTCGGGCAGGAGGAGGAGCGCCGTGCGCATCCTGTCGAGGAACGCCATGGACAGGAGGGCGGCACTGACCCGCGGACCAGGCGATACGGCACCCGATTCGAGCGGATCCATGCTCATGATCTTGCCACCCATGTGCGAAAAGCCCAATCCGGCGTAGAAACGAACTCGTTTTATAAACCCGTTAATCTTCATACAGGATGGGACGTCTTGTCAAAGGCAATCCACACGGCAAAACGCAGTTTCGTTTCTGAAGTGATTAAAGTCACTTTTATTCGCTCATCACGTTATAAACGTGCCCGCCGGGCCGAAGCCGTTCGGCACGACCCGGCGGCGCGGCGCGGCCCTTGACCCCCCTCGTCGCCACCTTCGCCACCCTGTTCACGGCGGGCGGGCTGCTGCTCGCCGGCAACGGCCTGCTTGGCACCCTCGTCGCCGTGCGGGCGAACCTGGAGGGCTACGCGCCGACGACGATCGGCCTTCTGGGCTCGCTCTTCTACGCGGGCTTCATCCTGGGCGCCTTCGCGGCCCCCCGCTGGATCGGGCGGGCGGGGCACGCCCGGGCGTTCGCCGCGTTCGCGGCCCTGTTCGCCGCGGCGGCCCTCGTCCACGCGCTCGGCACGTGGCCCCCCTCGTGGATGGCGCTGCGCGCCCTCAGCGGCTTCTGCTTCGCCGGTCTCACCCTCGTCATCGAGAGCTGGCTGAACGAGCGCGCGGCGAACGCCAACAGGGGCCGGATCCTGGGGTTCTACCGCCTCGTCGACCTGGGATCGGTCACGCTCGGGCAGTTCGTCCTCACCCTCGCCGATCCCCGAAGCTTCGTGCTCTTCAGCGTCGTCGCCCTCCTCGCCTGCCTCTGCCTCGTCCCGGTCTCGCTCACCCGCGTCCCCTCCCCCGTCCCCCTGACGACGCCGCGCCTGCGCCTCTGGCGGCTCTGGGAGGTCTCCCCGCTCGGCACGACGGGGGTGTTCGCGGTCGGCCTCGTCAACGCCACCTTCCGCCTCCTCGGCCCCGTCGTCGGCCAGGAGGCGGGGCTGAAGGTCGCGGGCGTCGCCGCCTTCATCAGCGCCTTCATCCTCGGCGGCGCCCTCCTCCAGCTGCCGCTCGGCGCCGCCTCCGACCGCCACGGCCGCCGCCCGGTCATGGTGCTCCTGAACCTTGCCGCCATCGCCGCCGGGCTCGGGATGTCGCTCGCCTTCGGCCGCTCGCCCGCCGTCCTCGTCGCCGCCACCTTCCTCTTCGGCGGCTGCGCCGTGCCCCTCTACTCGCTCGCCGTCGCCCACGCCAACGACCACGCGAAGGCGGACGAGTTCGTCGAGATCGGCGCCGGGCTCTTCCTCGTCTTCGGCATCGGCGCCACGCTCGGCCCCTTCCTGGGCTCCGCCGCCGTCGCCCTGCTCGGCCCCAAGGCCCTCTTCTGGTACACCTCGGCCGTCCACGCCTCGCTGCTGCTGTTCGCCCTCCACCGCGCGCGGATACGTCCCACGAAGAAGCCGGGCCGCCGCTTCGTCGGCCTCCTGCGGACCTCGACGGCGCTGTTTCGCCTCGCCGACAGGGACTGAGCCGCTGCGCCTAACGCAGGCGCCTTGCCCCGAAGGGCATCCTCGGCTCGACGAGGCAGTCCTGCGCCTCGACGAGGAGGAGTTCGCGCGAGCCCGCCGCCTGGGTGGCCTCGACGAGGCCGTACATGGCGCCCGCGACCGCCTCCAGCATGGGGGCCGGGGCGGCGAAGCGGAGCCAGTAGGCGAGGGTGAGGGCCGTGCAGACGTCGCCGGTGCCGCTCAGGTCGATCGGCAGATGCGGCGTCGTGACGAGCCACGCACCGTCGGCGGTGTCGGCGAGGAGGCCGAGGCCGGAGCCGGTTTCCTCGACCATGAGGGACGTGCAGAGGACGAGGCCCGGCCCCATCGCCCGGACGGCGGCGGCGGCGTTCAGCGCGTCGGCGAGGGTGAAGATCTCGAAGCCCGCGAGGTGGGCCAGCTCGAACTGGTTCGGGGTCACGATGTCGGCGGCGGGGACGGCATGGTCCTTGAAGAAGGCGGGGATGCCCTCCTTGACGAAGAATCCCCGCCCCACGTCGCCCATGACCGGGTCGCAGGCGTAGAGGGCTTCGGGACGGACCCGGCGCACGGCGGCCACCGCGTCGAGGACGGCCTCGCCCAGGGCCGCGTCGCCGAGGTAGCCCGAGACGACGGCGCGGGTGCGGGGGTAGGCGCCGCGCTCCTCGACCCCTTTCAGGATCTCCCGCACCTCCTCGACCCCGACAGCGTGGCCGCGCCACGCGCCGTAGCCCGTGTGGTTCGAGAACAGGACCGTGTTCACGGGCCACGCCTCGAATCCCAGCCTTTGCAGCGGGAAGACGGCGGCGCTGTTGCCGACGTGCCCGTAGGCGACGGCCGACTGGATCGAAAGGATGCCCTCCATGCTTTTCTCCCGGCGGCGCTTTCCTGGTCCCTTGACGTCCTTCTAGAACCGGCGGCGCCCGCTTGCCAGCGCCTGCGGAAACCTTACGTCTGGGGCCAATCGGAAGGAGGCGGTTCGATGATGCTGGACCCGGCGGCGATGCGGCAGAGCTACGAGCGGGAGAGCCTGGAGGAGGCGGACGCGGCGGACGACCCCTTCATCCAGTTCGGGCGCTGGTTCGAGGCGGCGGCGGCGGGCGAGGTCTACGAGCCCAACGCCGTGGCGCTGGCGACCGCCGACGCGCGGGGCGTCCCGTCCTGCCGCATGGTGCTGATGAAGGGGTTCGATACGCGGGGCTTCGCCTTCTACACGAACCTGGAGAGCCGCAAGTCGGACGAGATCCGCTCGAACCCGTCCGCCTCGCTCCTCTTCTGGTGGGACCGGCTGCACCGGCAGGTGCGGGTCGAGGGTCAAGTCGAGGCGGTCGGCGCGGGCGAGGCCGACGCCTACTTCGCCACAAGGCCCCACGGCAGCCGGATCGGCGCCGTCGCCTCGCCGCAGAGCCGGCCGATCGGGCGGGACGAGCTGGAGCGGCGCGTCGCCGAGCTGGAGCGGCGCTACCTCGAGGGGGGCGGGGACGACGTGCCCCGCCCCGACTGCTGGGGCGGCTGGCGACTCGTCCCGGCCCGCTTCGAGTTCTGGCAGGGCCGCCGCTCGCGCCTGCACGACCGGCTCGTCTACGAACGGGACGGCGCGGGCTGGCGGATCGAGCGCCTCGCGCCCTGACGGGCCATTCGACGGTCGACTCTGGTACGTGACCCGTTAGGCCCCGGATCAGGTCCGGGGCACGAGGCGGGGTGGGAGCGCTTCAGGATCATCTCCTGCTCAAGGACCAAGCGACACCCTCCAAACCGCGTGCCTCGGACCTGATCCGGGGCCTAGGTGCCCCAACCGCCAAGCCGTTCGTCGACCGGCTTTAGAACACGTAATAGACCCGCGCCGCGCCCGTCGCCGGGTCGACGACCGTCTCCGTCCACGCGGCGGCTTCGGCGGCGGCCGGGGCCGAGGCGGGCGGGGCGCTCCCCCGGAGGCAGGCGCCCGTGCAGGCGTCGACCACCTGCACCCGGATGACGAACTGTCCCCGGCTGCCGCCCGCGAGGGCCGGCGGGGCGAGCGCCGCGATGCCGAGCAGGCCCCAAACGACGGCTTTTCTTGAAGCAGGCATGTTGATTCACTCCCCATGACGCCACCATTGTCGGGGCATCATGAACAGCTATAGCATTGTTGTGGATCTCATGTGTTAGCGGCTGTTACCATTAATGCAATGACAATACGGCAACACCCGAGGACAGATCGCTATGCGTATCATGTGATGTTGTTACCACTGGCCCATCTTGATGACCGTCGATGGTCGTTCCATTGAAAACCTGATGCTCAGAAGATCACCGTCACGGTGATCTGGTCCGCGTACTCGCCGGGCGGGGCGGTCTGGGGGGGAACGCGGCCGTAGACGGTGAGGTCGAGGGGTGCCGCGCCGTCGCTCTGGGCGAAGACGGCGGGGCCGAGGCGGGAGCCGTCGCCCCAGGGGATCAGCATCGAGGGCTGGCTGAACAGGTTGTAGCGGAGCGTGCCGCCGGTGGTGCCGCGCATGAGCCGACCCGCGCCGCCGTCGCCCGCTGAGGCGAGCGCCACCTGGAACAGGCCGGGGCGGTCGCAGGCGACGGTGATCCGCCCGGCCGAGGTCGTGCCGCGGATCAGGTCGATCCGGCCGAAGGCGAGGCCGTTCGCCGCGACGGTGCAGGCGGCGTCGGCCGCGTTCGGGAGGAGGGCAAGGCAGGCCGCCAGGACGATCACCCCTCGCATCGCACCTCTCCCCGGTCGGGCAGGGGCCGGTCGTCGCCGAGCGGGGGAAGCGTGCACGCGAAGCGGCGCCCCTCCCCCTCCCCCTCGACCCTGACGACCCCGTCCTGCGGCCCCTCGACCTGCGCGAGCCCCTCCTTGGCGACGAGCGCCGTCGTCCTTCCCCCGGCGTCGGTCAGCCGGAGCCCGGCCGGGAGCGGCGCGCCCCCGCGGTCGAGGAAGCGCGCGACCGAGACCGCGGCGTCGTCGACCGCCATGCGCAGGAGCACGCCCGAGCGCGCCGTCGGCGCCGTCACCAGCTCGGTCGCCCCGATCCGGGCCTCGATCGGCAGGTCGTCGACGGCGAAGCTCACCTTGTTCGGCTCGTAGGGGCGAAGGCGCGGCAGGAGGAGGCGGCCGTCCCCGTCGGTGCGCCCCACCTCGCGGTTGTCGACGTAGACCCGGACGTCGGCGAAGCCCGGCAGGTCGACGAGGCCGAAGCCCCGGCCGAGGCGGCGCGACGCGTGGAGCCCGCCGCCGAGCCAGACGAGGCTGCCGTTGACCCCGGCCCTGGCCGCGAGGTCGCCCCCGTAACGGTCGAGGTCGAGGGTCGCGCCGGCAAAGCCCGTCTGGTAGTCGAAGCCCGCCTCGACCCCGCCCGTCTCGCCGACTTCGCCGGCGACGCGCCAGTCGAGGCCGAGGTCGGTGCGGTCGCGCCCCTGGTGGTACTGGGCGTAGGCGCCGTAGCCGTCCGGGCGGCGCTCGACGCGGGCCGCGACCGAGCGGCGTTGCCCGAGCGGCAGGGCGTAGGTGGCCGTCAGCGCCGCCTCGTCCGTGGGGTTCAGCACCTGGGCGGCGTTGACGATGAGCGAGCCGGGGCCGACCGGCAGGCTGTAGCTGAGGCTGGCCGAGAGCGTGTCCGACTGGCCCGCGAGGTCGCGGTTGAGGAGGAGGAGGCCGAGGCGGCCCTTGTCCGCGAGGTTGAGGCCGAGGCTGAGCTGGTCGGTGCGACGGACGACGCCCCCGTCGCCGAACTGGCGAAAGCCGTCGCTCGTGTAGCGGGTGCCGAGGCCCGCGTTCCAGGCCCGCCCGCCGTACTCGTAGGCGAGCTGGCCGAGCACGCCGCCCCCTGCGTCCTCGTCGCCGCTGGCCCCGACCCCGCCGCTGACGAGGCCGTAGGCGCCGAGGCCGAACGCGCCGCCGAGCGCGAGGCTGGCGCGGTCGGGGGTGGCCTCGGCGTGGGCCTCCCCCGTGAACGCCTCGCCGAAGCCGTAGCGGTGGGTGAGGCTGGCGATCGGCTGGCCGTAGTCGAAGCCGTCGACGGCGTAGGACCGGCGCTCGAAGCCGAGCGCGTAGGAGTAGTCGTGCAGGCCCGGGCGAAGGAGGCGGGGGCTCACGTAGTAGGAGCGGGTGATGAGCCGCTCGCGGCCAAGGAGGTCCGTGACCTTCAGCTGCACCTCCCCCGAGCCCGTCACGACGGGCAGGTTGTTGAACTCGAAGGGTCCAGGCGGCACGGTCTCGGAGCGGCGGCTGAAGTTGTCGACCAGAACCTCGACGAGCGAGCGCTGTTCGGCGAGCCCGCCGATCGCCGGCAGGGGGAAGGGAACGAAGCCGGGGTCGAGGCCGAAATCGGTGTGCCAGTGGACCCCGCCGAAGCGCAGGCCCGAGCCGAAGGCACCGCCGAGCGCCAAGCCGTCGCCGAGCGTGAGGCTGGCCCGCCGTTCGGGAAAGTCCCGGCTGAACGTGGTTTCGAGGCGGGTGAGGCCGGGCCTGCCCAGGAGGTCGTCGCCCTTGAAGCTGGAGAGCGCCACCCCGTAGGGGGTGAAGACGCCGAGTTCGGCGAGGCCGTCCAGGCGTTCCTCGACCGCGTCCCCCCCGGCGAGCAGGAGGTCGTAGTCGAGGAAGCCGCCCCAGGTCGCCGCCGGCGGCACGGCCTCGCGCGCCTGCGCGTCGACGACGTAGGGCTCGAAGGTTTCGGGCGGGATCTGGAGGGCGAGGGCGAGCGCCTTGCGGTCGAGACCGATCTCGACCCCTTCGATCGCGTCGACCGGGTAGAAGGGCACGCCCTGGAAGGTGAGCGCCCTCGCCTCGTCGATCGCGATCCGCCAGCGCCGCGCCACCTCAAGCTCGACGGCGAGCCGCCCGCTTGCGGGATCCTCGATGAAGAAGGTGCCGTCGCTCACAAGGTAGCCGTTGACGGTGACGGAGAGGAGCAGCTCCTGCCAGCGGTCGCGCTCGACGAAGGGGGGAACGAGGGGGTCGCGGCGGAAGGTGATCCCGTCTTGGACCCGTGGCGCCCCGCCCTCGGGACCGGCCCCCGGCTCGATGGCGTCGGGTCCGATCGTGCCGGGTTCGCCCGCGTTCGTGCCGACCCGCGCGACGGCGGCCGGCGGAAGGCCTGGACCCGCCCCGGCTTCGTTCGTGCCGGCGCCCGGTTCGATCGCGTCCGGTTCGATCGCGTCCCGTTCGTTCGTGCCGGGCGGGGGGCCGACGACGAGGGAACGGGGCCGGTGGGCCGGCGCCGCTTGCGGCTTTCCCGCGCGCAAGGGCAGCGTCGCCGGCGGCACCGCCCGGCCGAGGCCCGCCTGGAGGATCCCGATGCGGGCGAGGGGATGCCCGGGTGCCTGAAGCGGCGCCTGCCCGCGGCCCAGGACCCCGGTCAGCACGAGCCCGGCGAGTGCCGCCACCGCGAGCGATCCGAGCCGCAGAAGGTGGCGGTCAGCGGGCGACGACATCGAGCTTGAGCGGCCCCTGCCCCGTCAGAGCCTCGACCCGCAGGGGCCTGCCGAGGACGCCCGGCTCCAGGGGCCAGGCATGGCTGCGTCCCGGCAGGACGTAGGCGCCGCCGTCGATCTCCTGGAGCGTTTTGCCGCTGGCGGCGTCGACCAGCTTCAGCGTGCGAAGATGCAGGTGCGCGCTGCCCCGGTTGGCGGCGACGAGGGCCGGGCTCCCGCCCGAGCGGTCGAGGGTGAAGCGGGGGTTCGGCGCCGCCGTCGGTGGGGTGACGAAGACCGGCAGGCTGAAGCTCACGGCGATGACGATCCCGCCCGACCGCGCCGCCGCCAAAGGCGGCACCTCGCTGATGACGAGCCGGTAGGCCGCCTCGACCCCGCTTTGGTGCGGCTCGCGCAAGGCCACCCGCACCACCTGCCGCTCGCCGGGGCCGAGCGTCGCCACGGCCGGGACGGCGAGCAGGGCGCGGGTCGGCTCCAGGTCGGCGATCGAGGGGCTGTCCTTCCAGGCGAAGCCCTGCACCTGGATCATCGCCGGCCCGTCCGAGGCGTTGGCGACGAAGACCGAGCCCGAGCGGTCGGTGGGCTTCAGGGCGAGCCGGGTCGGCGACACGCTCAAGGCGGCGGCGGCGGCGGCGGCGGGCACGCCCGCGAGCGCCAGCAGAAGGGCGAGCACCGCCCGCCAGGACGTGCCGGGACGAAGCTTCGGGGGCAAGGGAGGCATGGGACGCGCTCGCAGGGTCAGAAGGTGAGGGTGATGTTGACGACGTCGGCGTAGGTGCCGGGCGGGACGGCCTGCCCGCCGGGGATCGTGCCGTAGACCTCGACGCTGCCCGACTGGGTCGTGAACAGTTGCAGCCTGAGGTCGTCCTCGCCCTGCCCCCAAAGGGTGATCCGGGCCGGGGTCTGGTAGAGCTGGTAGCGCAGGCGGTCGTCGCCCGAGACCATGTAGCGCCCGGCGACGCTGCCCGCCTGCCCGCCGTCAAGCTCGAAGCTGAGCAGGCCCGAGCAGTTGACGTAGTCGATCCGGCCCGTCACCCGGAGGTCCTGGACCTGCCCCGAGGCGTAGGTGCCAAAGTCGAGCGTGCCGCCGTTGAGGGCGCACTCGGTCTGCACGGTCGCCGTCACGGTGAGCGTCCCCGTCTCTGTGGCGCCCTCGGCGCCGGACGCCGCCAGCACCAGCGCGAACGCAACGATCCAACGGCGCGGCCACATGCGGCGTTACTCCAAGAATCGCTGCGGAGCGGGAACGGTTTATCAACTCATGCGTTAGTATACCTTAGGTTGCTTTCGTATCAAGCGAATTCGTGACGGGCGGCTCAGGCCGCCAGCGCGCGCTCGAGCGCGTGGAGCAGGATCCCCCGGTCGAGCGGCTTGGCGACGTGCCCGTTCATGCCCGCCGCCTCGCACGCCTTCACGTCGCTCTGCATCGCGTTCGCCGTCACGGCGATGACCGGGATGCGGCCCGCCGGCCCGTCGATCTCGCGGATCCGCCGCGTCGCCTCGAAGCCGCCCATCTTCGGCATCTGCACGTCCATGAGGACGGCGTCGAAGCGTTCCCTTCGCACGGCGTCGAGGGCCTCGGTGCCGTCGGCGACGCAGACCACCTCGTGGCCCATCCGGCCGAGGAGGACGCTGAGCAGCTTGCAGTTGACGGGGATGTCGTCGGCGACCAGGAGGCGCAAGGGGCGGCTCCTGCCCTCGTCGAGCCCGTGCGCCGTGAGGAGGCCGCCAAGCTTGGCGCCGCGCAGGCGCTGGAGGCCGTCCAGGAGGACGCCCGCCGTGACGGGGCTCGGCAGGTAGGCGTCGATCCCGGCCTCCCTGGCCCTCGCGGCGTCGCCGCGCACCCCCGTCCCGCTGAGGAGGACGATCCGGGCGTGCGCGTGCCCGCCCTCGTCCCGGACCCGCCTTGCGAAGTCCTCGGCCGTCATGTCGCCCACCCTCCGGTCGACGAGGACGAAGTCGAAGGGGGCCTCGCGCAGCACCGCCTCCTCCAGGGCGAGGAGCGCCTCCCGCCCGGTCGTGGCCCCCCGGCCCTGCATCCCCCAGAGCCGGGCGAAGTCGAGGTAGAGGCCGCGCGTGCGCGCCTCGGGATCGACGACGAGGACGAGCGCCCCCGCCAGCGCCGCGCGCGGGGCACCTTGAGACGGCGCCTCGGCCGCCTCCAGCTCGACCGCGACGGCAAAGCGGGTCCCCTTGTCCCCCCGACCCGGCCCGACGGCGACGTCGCCGTGCATGGCGCGGGCGAGCTTCTGCGCGATCATGAGGCCGAGCCCGCTGCCGCCGTAGACCCGGCCGACGCCGCCGTCGGCCTGGGCGTAGGCGCCGAACAGCCGCTCCGCCGCCTCTTTGGGGATGCCGATGCCGGTGTCCTCGACCTCGATCCGCAGCCGGTGCCGCCCTGCCTCGCCGGCGCTCGCGGCGACGACGATGGCGACCCCGCCCTCGCTCGTGAACTTGATCGCGTTGCCGGCGAGGTTGACGAGGACTTGGCGCAGCCGGCCCGGATCGCCGCGCACGAGGTCCGGCAGGCCGTCCCCCAGGTCGAGGCGAAAGGCGAGGCCCTTGAGCGCCGCGCGGGCGCGGCAGACCTCGGCGATCCGCTCGAAGAAGGGGCGCGGCGCGAAGTCGACGGGCGCGAAGTCGAGCCGGCCGGCGTCGATCCTGGAGAGGTCGAGGATGTCGTTGACGAGGGTGACGAGGGTCTCGCCCGAGGCGACCAGCGCCTCGACGTAGCCCGCCTGCTCGGGGTCGAGCGGGGTCTCGCGCAACAGGCGCGCCATGCCGAGCACCCCGTTCATCGGCTCGCGCAGCTCGTGGCTCACCGTGGCGAGGAAGGCCGCGCGCGAGTCGACGAGGCGCAGCGCCTCGGCATGGGCCGCGCGCAGGGCCTCGATGTCGTTTTTGGGGGGCGGGGCAGTCGGGGTCATGCGGGCTCCTTTATCAATCAATGGTTGATAAGCGTGCCCGCACGGCTTGTGGAGGGGGCGTTTATAAGTTAATATTCCTATGAATGCGCCTGCAACGATCCGGAGCCGCGCCGATGCCCGCCCACGTCAACTGGCACCAAGCCGCCCTCAAGCTCGCGCAGGGCGGCTCGCCCGCCGAGGCCGCCGCCGCGGCCGGATGCACCGTCGGGCGGCTGCGCCGCAAGCAGGGGCAGGACGGCGTGCTCGCCGCCCTGGTCGAGTGCTACCGCGTGCAGCCGGCCGCGAACGGGGAGGCGAAGCTGGCGGTGCTGCGCGGCATCGCCCAGGACGCCATCGAGCGCGGGGCGCGGACGGAGAACCTGAAGGTGGTCCTGTGGCTCGCCGACAGGGTGAAGCTCGTCCGCCCGCAGCCCGGCGCCGACGACCCGCTCGACGGGCTTTCGGCGGAGGAGCGGGAAGCGCTCGCCGCCCTCGACGCCAGGGCGGCGGGCCTGCGCTGAAGCGGGGGCAAGCACCCCTCAGGCGTCGCCGCCGTCCACGACGATCAGGTCCGTGCCCTTGAAGAAGACGGTGAGGCCGTTGCTGAAGGAGACGTAGCTGAAGCCGCTCACGTCCTCGCCCGACGCCGTCGTGTGGGCGCCCACCTCGCCCCGCGACACCGCCGCCGCGTCGGTGCGCAGCGCCAGCACCGGCAAGTGGGAGTCGTTGAAGAGCACGATCTCGCCGTTGTCGTCCTGGATCAGGTCGGCGAGGTCGAGGGTCGGGACGCCCTCCCCTTCCCCCACGGCGGGACGGTTCTCATCCCCGGCCGGAGACGGCTCCGCCTCGGCGACCTTTCGCCCGGTATCCACGCTCATTCGTCAATGCCTCGTCCTTCGTGGCATCGCCCCCCCGAGCCTCAGGCGTATGTTTTTTTGAACGTTATAGGCCAAGGGGGGCGGATGCGCTGCTCGCTCTTGTTCCCATTGAGGCGTTAACCTTAACGGTCCGGTAAGACAAGGCGCGTCGCACCCGAGACGGGCACGGGATGCACGCCGGGTACAGTATTCCATACCTTGTTACGCTAGGCGGGGCAGAGACGTGAGCTTCAGGGTTGCAATGGCGTCAAGTTGGACGCCACCGCATCCGCACGTGCCCGAGGGTCCCACGCCCCCCCCATCAGCCCCCCTTGCGCACCGCCTCGTCCATCCAGGCGGGGTGGGCGAAGGCGGCGACGTGGACGTCGGGGGTGTAGTAGCGCAGCCCCGAAGGCTGCGGCCTGGAGCGCAGGGTGTCGACCCGTACCCGGCGCCGCGTCGGGTCGTCCGAGGCCCAGCCGAGCGCCATCATTCCGCCGACGTAGGTGGGCACCGCGACGAGGTAGTAGTCGACGTCGGCGAAGCCCGCCGCCCGCTGCCGCGCCTGGGTCTGCGCCAGCTCCCACGGCTGGACCGAGGGGACGCCGCACTGGCTCACCAGGATCCCCCCCTCCTTGAGCCGGCGGCGGCAGTCCTTGTAGAAGGCGACCGTGAACAGCGACGCGCCGGGGCCGATCGGGTCGGTCGAGTCGACGACGATCACGTCGAACCTGTCGCCCTCGCCCCGCATGAAGTCGGCCGCGTCGCCGTAGACGAGGCTGAGGCGGGGGCTCTCGTAGCAGCCGTCGCTCAAGGTGGGCAGGTACGTCTTGCAGAAGGCGATCACGTCCGGGTCGAGTTCGGCCTCGACGACCCGTCGCACGCCCTCGTGCTTCAGGACCTCGCGCGCCGTCCCGCCGTCGCCGCCGCCGACGATGCACACGTCCCGCACCCGCCCGTGCGCCAGGACCGCCGGGTGGACCAGCATCTCGTGGTAGGCGGACTCGTCCCCGGTCGTCGTCTGCACGACCCCGTCCAACGCCAGCACCCGCCCCCACTGCGCGTTCTCGAACACGATCAGGTCCTGGTGCTGCGTCTTCTCGTGGTAGAGCACCCTGTCGACCCGCAGGCGCTGCGCCCAGTGCTGGTGCAAGGTCTCCGTGAACCAGTCCGCCATACGCAAATCCCCCGCCGCTGCGGGCGGGAGCATAGGCCACCGCGCCTTGGGGCCGCAAGGCTCGGCGGGTTTCGCTGCGCGTCAGCGCACGCGAAGCGTCTCAGCGCCGCAGGAACCGACTTCCAATACCGGCGAACGGCAGGCGCGGCAGGGTCCAGAGCAGGGCCAGAACGAGCCAGCCGAGGAGGAACAGCCCCGGCACCGCCTCCGCCGCGCGCCCGGTGAGCAGGACGATCCACGCCAGCGGCAGGACGTGCAGGGCGCTCCGCCGCAAACCGGCGAGGACGATCAGGCGCGGCTCGCCGTCGTGGCGGAGCCGAAAGCCCCACCCCTGCCCCTCGGCCACGTGCCAGACGAGGGCGAGGATCACCATCCCGTAGGGCAGCCGGGCCAGCAGGTCGTCTGGGTCCGCCGCAGCACCGACCCCGGCCGCGTTCAGCAGAAGCGCCGTGAGGGGCAGGACGAGGCCGGCGGCGACGAAGTCCCAGCCGACGCGAAGGTCGTCCCGCCGCGGGGCGTGGCGCGAGGGTTTCATGCGCGTTCTCCAGGGTTGCGGGGCGCATGAAACGCGAAGGACGGAGTCGCCTCAAGGGCACGGCCGTGCGTAATGCAGGGGGCTATGCAGGGGCGTTAACATTTCATTAAGGTTACGCTTCGCGTCCGCTGGCGCGGGGCCTTTTTTCTCTTTTTTCCATCTGTTGGAGACTGGCCCTGACGCTCAGGCCAGTCTCCAACAGATGGAAAAA
>JAGRGG010000175.1 GCA_020445645.1 Geminicoccaceae bacterium
CGCGCCAGCGGACGCGAAGCGTGCCCGTCGCCACCCTTTGGCACCGCCGCCTGACGGTCCTCGCCGCCCTCCTCGTCCTTGTCACCCTCACCGCCGCGTCGCGCGAGAGCGTGCTCTCCCCCCCCAAGTCCTTCACCGCCCCCGAACGCTTCGAGCGGTTCCCCGGCGGGGCCGCGACGGCGCGGGGGGCGGCGGACGGCGACGCGTTCTCGCACCCGTCCGGCAACCTCGACTTCGAGGCCCGCGCCCGCTTCTTCGTCGGCAACGGCATCTTCACGAAGCTCTGGATCCCTTCCCCCGCCTCGACCACGGCCTCGGACGGGCTGGGACCGCTCTTCAACGCCCGTTCCTGCCAAGGCTGCCACCTGAAGGACGGGCGCGGCCACCCGCCGGTGGACGGGGCCGACGCCGCCTCCTTCGTCCTGGGCCTCAGCGTCCCGGCGCCCGAGGGCGAGGTGGAGCTGCCGCAGACCGCTTCCGAACTCGTCGTGCCCGAGCCTACCTATGGGGCGCAGCTCCAGGACCACGCGGCGCCCGGCATTCCGCCCGAGGGGCGGGTGCGGGTCGACTACGCGGACCTTCCGGTCACGCTCGGCGACGGCGAGGTCGTCCATCTGCGCCGCCCGACCTACACGGTGGAAAACCCCGCCTACGGCCCCTTGGCGAAGGACGTCATGACCTCGCCCCGCGTGGCGCAGCCGATGATCGGCCTCGGCCTCCTGGAGGCGATCTCGGAAAAGGACATCCTGGCGCGCGCCGACCCCGACGACCGGGACGGCGACGGCATCTCGGGCCGCGCCAACCGTTCCCTCGACGTGGCGGCCGACACGAAGCGGCTCGGCCGCTTCGGCTGGAAGGCGATCCAGCCGAGCGTCGCCCAGCAGTCGGCCTTCGCCTTCGTCACCGACATGGGGCTCTCCTCGGCGCTCACCCCCTACCCCGCCGGCGACTGCACCGACGGGCAGGCGCGCTGCAAGGAGGCCCCGAACGGCGCCGAGGGCGGCACCGCCGAGGTGCCGGAGGACTTCTTCGACCGGGTCGCCTTCTACGCCCGCAACCTCGCCGTGCCCCGGCGCCGGGGCGAGGGCGCTCCCGAGGTGCTGCGCGGCAAGGAGGTCTTCTACACGCTCGGCTGCACCGCCTGCCACGCGCCGAAGTTCGTCACGGGCGAGGGCGACGACGTGGCGCCCCATCTGCGGCGCCAGCTCATCTGGCCCTACTCGGACCTCCTCCTCCACGACATGGGCGAGGGCCTCGCCGACCACCGGCCCCAGGGTCTGGCAACGGGCCGTGAGTGGCGCACGCAGCCGCTCTGGGGCATCGGGCTTACCAAAGCCGTCAACGGCCATACCTTCCTCCTCCACGACGGCCGCGCCCGCGACCTCACCGAGGCGATCCTCTGGCACGGCGGCGAGGCCGAGGCGGCGCGGGACGGGTTCATGGCGCTCTCCAAGGACGGGCGCGCCGACCTCCTCGCCTTCCTGAACTCGCTCTAGGAGACCGCCTTGCGCCCGAGCCGCCCCATCTTTTTCGCCTTCTTCCTGTGGGCGGGACCGGCCTTCGCCGACGCCGAACCGGGGGCGGTCGTGGCGAGCCTGACCGAGAAGGTGGCGCTGCCGTCCGCCGCCGCATTCGATGCCGCGGCCGAGGACTTCCACCGGCGGACGACGGCCGGCTGCGACGACCCCGCCGCCCTGCGCGCGGCGGAGGCAGGCCTCAGGCTCGCCTGGGCCAAGCTCGAAGTCCTGAACTTCGGCCCGCTCCAGGACGACAACCGCGCCTCCAAGATCGCCTTCTGGCCCGACAAGCACGGGGTGGCCGGGCGCCAGATCCGCCAGTACCTGCGCAAGGCCGATCCCAAGACCGTCACCGCCGAGGCGCTGGGCAAGGGCAGCGTCGCGCTTCAGGGCCTGCCTGCCTTGGAGGATCTCCTCTACGGCGGCGAAACCATCTCCCCCTTCGCCTGCGCCTTCGTCCAGGGAATCGCCGGCAACCTCACCCGGCTCGCGGGCGGGATCCGCGCCGACTGGGGCACCAGGGAGGAAGGCTACGCCGCCCGGATCGAGGCCGGCGACCTCGAGGCCGACGCGCCCGCCCTCTACTACCGCGCCGCGACCGACGCCCTGGAGCGGGTCCTGGACCTCAAGCTCAAGCGGCCGCTCGGCGACGCGCCCGAAGCCGCGAACGGCGCGCTCGCCGAGGCGGCCCCGAGCGGCCGTTCGGCGGCTATCGTCGCCGCTAACCTGGAGACGGTGCAGGCGCTCGCCGTCGGCCCCTCGACGAACGACCCCGGCCTCGCCGACCTCGCGGACGCGAAGGCGGGCACGCGCCTCAAGGACGCGCTCGCCGAGCGGCTGGGCCGGGCGCGAGACCTCCTGAACGGCCTCAACCGGCCGCTCGCCGAGGCGGTGACGGCGCCGGAACCGCGCTCCCGGATCGAGGTCGCCCGCTTCGCCGTCAAGGACGCGAAGACGGCGCTCGCAACCGACCTCGCCCCGGCGCTGGGCCTGCCCGCCGCCAGCTTCAACGCCGCCGATGGGGACTAGGACATGACCGACCAGCTTCAGGACGCGGGCGGCCTCGCCCGCCGCGCCGTCCTCGCCGGCTTCGGCGCCGGCCTTTGCGCCCTCGTGGGGCTACGCGCCGCCGAGGCGCGCGGTGGCCCCGGCGCCCTCTTCGTCAGCTGCCGCCGCGAGGGCGAGGACCGCTACCAAGCGAGCGGGATCGGCCTCGACGGCGCGTTGCGCTTCGACCTGCCGCTCCCGGGGCGCGGCCACTCCACCGCCTTTCGCCCCGACCGGCCTGAATGCGTCGTCTTCGCAAGGCGCCCCGGCACCTTCGCCGTCGTCATCGACCACGGGGCGGACGTCGCCCTTCGCCGGATCGACGCGCCGGAAAACCGCCACTTCTACGGCCACGGCGCCTTCTCCCCCGACGGCGGCACCCTGTTCGCCAGCGAGAACGACTTCGAGGGCAAGCGGGGCATCGTCGGCGTCTACGACGCGCGGGACGGCTACCGCCGGATCGGCGAGTTCGAGAGCCACGGCCTCGGCCCGCACGACCTCCGCCTCATGCCCGACCAGAAGACCCTCATGGTCGCCAACGGCGGCATCCTCACCCACCCGGACTTCGACCGCCTGAAGCTCAACCTCCCCGACATGAAGCCCACGCTCGCCTTCGTCGACCTCGCAAGCGGCCGTCTCCTGGACGAGGCGAAGCTGCCGCCTTCCCTCCACAAGCTCTCGACCCGCCACCTCGCCTTCGGCGCCGATGGCGTCGCCGCCGTCGCCATGCAGGACGAGGACGACGGCCCCGACCTTCGCCCCCTGGTCGGCGTCCACCGGGGCGGCGGCATCGCCCTCCTCGACCTCCCCGAACCCGACCTCCGCCGCATGGTCCGCTACACCGGCAGCACCGCGTTCGACGCCGGGGGCCGCGTCCTCGCCGTCTCGGCGCCGCGCGGCAACATGGTCGCCTTCTGGGAGATCGGCGCCGACGCCGGCGCCGATCGCTGGCTCGGCCGCCTCGACCTCGCCGACGCCTGCGGCGTCGCCCCCGACGGCGCGCCCGGCGGGTTCCTCGTCACCAGCGGCACGGGCCGGGTCGTCCGCTTCGACGCCCGCGCGAGGACGACGCAAGACGTCCTCCCCCCCGGCCCCGGCGCCTGGGACAACCACACGATGCGCCTCGCCTGAGCCTTCCCGACACCCGATCGCGGCCTAAGTGCCCTCCATCGGCCGACCGCACGGCCGGCCAGGGAAGGCACCCCCGTGACCCAAGGCTTCCTCGCCATCCTCCTCGTCTGCCTCGCCGACGTCCCGCACGCCAAGTGCGACGAAACCACCGCCACTGAGGTCCGCTCGACCGTCGTCGACAACGAGATCCAATGCGTCGTCGGCTGGCAGGAGATGGTCTCCGGCGCCCGCGTCGACGGTCAGGTCTACCTCAAGACCGTCTGCCGCCGCTACAAGCCGAAGTAACGGACCCTTCGCCCCGCAAGAACGTTTCTCCCCCTCTACCGGGGCTCGGGAGAAAGGCCATGCCGGCACGATCGAAGAAGCAGCAGATGGCGGCGGGCGCCGCGCTTTCCGCCAAGCGCGGCGAGACGAAGACGTCCGACCTCAAGGGCGCTTCCAAGGAGATGGAGGAGTCCATGACCGAGAAGGAGTTGGAGGACTTGGCGCGCACGAAGCGCAAGAAGCTGCCGTAGAAGAAGGGAGAATAGGGTTGGCACCGCTTTAGTTTATATCATAGTCCGTCGTCGCCCCCACACTCAAGTCGCGCAGCTACCCGATGACGGAAACCATTGTTGAATCGCTGGTGGATTATGTGCATCCAATGCTGCCGAACTTATTTTAGCCAAGCCTGCACCTTCTTCGCCGCTTGATCCCCGCGTCGTTTGGCGTAGCACTGTCCCGTCTGGAGCGTTGCCAAATTCGCGCCCCTGCCAAGGATGCGCGCCGTCGCCTTCGGCGGGGCGTTGGTCGAGAAGGCGGCGACCAGCCCCATCTCGCTCAGGAAGTCGTCGTCCTCGCCGACGAAGTCGTCGGGCGACTGTGAGACCAGGAGAACGGCACCGCCCTTTGAGCGGCTCATCCTTGCCAAGTTTGAAAGTGCCGGGAGCCTTGTTCCCAGGATGCGGTGCGCCTCGTCCACGAGGCACAGCACGCGCAATCCGCGTGACCCATCGGACGCCACGGCCGCGTCGGAAAGGCTGTTCAGGTAGCGGTCGAGCGCGTCCAAAATCAGGTTGACGACGATGCTTCGGCTCTCCTCGACAACGTTGGGCGGGAGCCTCACGATCCAGCTTTGCCGAAAGAAGTCTCCGGCCGCGTATGTTGGTTGGAACAAGGAAAAACGGCAGACCTCGTTCATGGTCGAGACGGCGCCGTCCTCCTTCATCTCGCGCTCGGCGTAGACGTTTACGAGTTCGTCGCGGACATGGTGCAGTTCGCAAGGATCATTGGCGCGCAGGGCGCGGCCGGCGGCCTCGTGGACCGCGTCGCGCTGACGGTCGCCGAGCTTGTTTCCCTTCAGGCGGGCGAACGCCTCCCGGAAGCGCGACGCCGCCTCGGCCACGGCGATCGGGTCGCGCGATTCGAGCGCGAGCACGTCCAGGGGCACCGCCGCGCGCGGCGGCTCGACGACGGTGGCGTCGAAGAGACGGTCGAGGCCGTAACCCTTGCCTTCCGGGTCGGTCCCAAGGTCGCCCTTGAAGTCGAAAGCAATTAACGGCACCGCCGCCTGCTCCCGAAGCGACCGCAGCATGGCGACGGCCGTCCGGGTCTTGCCGGAGCCGACGCCGCCCATGACGGCGCCGTGCGGCGACCCGCCGGGGCCGTTCAGTTCCCAAAAGCACGGCTCGCCGGTCGCCATGTCCCGCGCCAGTTCCCCGATCGGGACGGCGACCGCTTTTGCGGAGAACGTCTCGGCGTCCGCCCTCGTCGTACCGTCGCCTCGCCCCGATAGGGAGAGCCCGCCGATCTGGGCCAAGTGCTCGACGAAGCGGGCGAGGTCGCGGTCGCAGTCCTCCCAGTCCTGGGCGACGAGGCCGGCGCCGCGGTGCCAGTGGGCGGCCACGAGCCGGCGCAGGCCGTCCCGGTTGAGGTCCCCCCGCCCGGCGTTCTGAAGGAGCAGGGCGACCCAGGCAGCGAGGTCGTCGCCGAAGAGCTGCTGGGCCGGGATCGGGCGGAACAGGCCGTCGACGTCTTCGGGATTGATCGGCGAGCGGTCCGGAAGGGCGAGCGAGCGGGCGATCGCCAGCCGGGCCGTCGAGTAGCGGTACTTGAAGTTCAGGTCCCGGCGCAGCCGCTCGCAGCGGTCGTCGGCCTCCGCCGTCGTCGGGAACGACTGCTGCGCGATGTCGAGAAGGGAGAGCACCACCTCAGGCCGCCTCCCCGAAATAGCCCTCACGGGCCGCGCTCACCGTCTCACCGTCCGCGACCCGCGCCTCCACGAGGTAGGCTCGCAGGACGCGGTCGCGGATCGCCTCCAGGTTCTCCCCGACCACCTCGCGGTCGGTGGAGAGCAGGAACACCTGCCCGTCGCGGTTCGTGAAGTCGCGCAAAACCGCCGTCACATGCTCCGAATCGAGGCGGCCGAGCGGGGTGTCGACGACGAAGGGGAAGTCGCGCTTGGAAACCTGGGCGATGGCCCAGATAAGGGCTTGGGTATAACCAGGTGCTGTTACCGGAAAGACAGCCGTGTGCAGGCACGCAAGAATGGCAGCTTCAAGTAAAAGACGTGGCGTCTCAGGCATGGGTCCCCGGTCAAGC